>NZ_CBFHTG010000017.1:0-64172 GCF_965658795.1 Lentibacter sp.
ATATTTGGCGGAGTTTCTGTTGTTTAGTTGGCCCTTGTTTGTCCTTTTTGCCCGCAGCTTTGTTCTTACCAAAGAGACGTACACGTCTCCCTATCTGGGTGCGCTGGCGCTGATCCTCGGGTTTAACCTGTTTGATCTGCTGCCAAATGCCACGATCACCCCGCTGACCTGGATGCTCTGCGGTGCGCTGCTGGGCTATACCGAAAACTACATGCCACGCGTGCGGGCTCACAAAATGAAAATTGAAACGGTAATGTAAGTATGAGCAAACGCCTCAAAGTTCTTATTCTGGCAGATGAATGTAACCCTGAGTGGCCCTCGCTCCCTATTGTTGGCTACAAATATGCGCGTGCGATTGCGGAGCACTGTGATGTGACTGTGGCGACACATGTGCGCAACCGTGAAAACATAGAAAAAGCCGCTCATGGCCTTGATATGGTGTACTTGGACACAGAGTATATTGCTGCGCCGATGTTCAAGTTGGCGCGCTGGCTGCGAGGGGGGGAAGAGGTCGCGTGGTCTACTTCCATGATGATGAATTATCTGCCCTATCTGGCGTTTGAGCGTGAGGTCTGGAAGCATTTCAAGGGCGCATTGAAGGCCCGCGAGTATGATATTGTTCACCGTATCACACCGATGTCACCGACCTTGCCGAGCTATATTGCCCATAAGCTTAAAACCCCTTTTTTGATTGGCCCGCTCAATGGCAATCTGGATTGGCCGAAGGCCTTTCTGGCCGAACAGGCCCGCGAAAAGGAGAAGCTTCGCAGCCTTCGCAACCTTTACAAAATCCTGCCCTTTGCCCGCTCAACCTATGACCGTGCAGCGGCGGTTCTGACAGCCTTCGAACATACCCGTGCCGATCTGACACGCGTTGAGGAGGAGCGGATTGTGATGGTCCCTGAAATCGGCTTTGACCCGGAGATTTTTCACGCCAAAGGCGCACAACCCGCAGGCCAGCGCAGTGACGATGGAAAAAAGCACTTTCTCTATGCAGGGCGGCTTGTGCCTTACAAGCTGCCTGAGCTGCCGATCCGTGCTTTTGCAGCCTCAAAAGCTTTGCAGAAGCATCATCTTCACATTCTGGGCAGCGGACCGGAAGAGGCGCGGATGCGTGCTGTGATTGATGAGTTTGGACTGCAGGATTGTGTCACGCTTGAGGGGCGTAAGTCTCAAGCAGATGTGGCCGAAATGATGCGCGGCTGTGATGGCTTTATCTTCCCGTCTATCCGCGAGCTTGGAGCTGGTGTGGTCATCGAGGCAATGGCCTGTGGCCTTCATTGCCTCGTTGCCGACTACGGTGCGCCCGGGGCTCTGGTGGCGGATGGGCGTGGAGATGCTGTCGCGATTGCGCCGATTGAAGAGATGGTTGAGGGCTTCACCAAAGCGCTCGAGCGCTGTGTTTCAGAACCTGAGCATATGGCCGCTTGTGCCACGCGCGGGCAGGTCTACGCGGAAAGCGCCTACACATGGGCGCAAAAAGGAGACCACGCGAGCGCACTCTACCGCGCGGTTCTTGCGGGCGAAGATTTGCGCCGGTTTGATTTTGCCTGACGCGCCCAGCCGATCAGGACGTTAGGGTAACTGCTTAGGAAATGATTTTTGCAGGGATACCTGCAACCGTGACGCTGGAGGGCACATCTTTTGTCACAACCGCATTGGCCCCTATGATGACATGGTCACCCACAGTGAGGGGGGCCAAGAGCTTTGCTCCCGCGCCCACATCAACGTGGCCACCCAAAACGACAGGGCCTGCCAGCGTGACTTGATGAAAGATCATGCAATTCGGGCCGATCTTGGCATCAGGGTGAATGATAATTCCTGTGGGGTGGGTCAGGCGCAAGCCACCGCCGATTTCGGTTGTGAGGTGGATCTCGCTTTGAGTGATGAGGGACCAGAAGCTGTGGTTGATCACCCAGTATTTGGCAGCCAGCCGCGCAAAAGGTCCTTTGCTTGCCTTGGCCGCTTGATAGCGCCGGATCGCACGTAAAAGCTTACGCCCCGGATCCCAAAAACACTGGACGGTTTCGCGGCTCCAATCCGGGATCGAGGCAGAGACATTTGCGTCATCAGGCGCAGCGTCGGTAAGAATTCGGCTCATTTCGACCTCAAATCAGCACTCGTGACAAAATCCTGCCCTTTTCAGCCTTTAAGGCAAGCAGTCAAAGCCTATCTTAGAACGCAAGACCAAACGTCTTCAAGGGAGTAGACCTGAATGATCTTAAAGAGATGCGCGTACTTGTTTATCGTGCTGCTTTGGCTGCCAATGATGGCACAGGCAAAGGACGCACGAGTTTATATTTTTGGCAACTCGTTGATCAACCATTTAGAGGGCGGCGACGAAACGACTGTCCCGTATTGGCTGGCCCAAATGGCCAAAACGGGTGGACATAGTTTTGCAGCAGACGGGCAGTGGGGCTTCTTGCGTGATTTCGTGCGCGAGGAAGAGCCCATTTCCAACTGGTCCTTCAAGGGTGTGAAGTCTGCATGGAACCGCGACCGCGTACGCTTTGCGCAAGCTGATTTGACTCATATTATGGTCAACCCGGCCAACTTCATTCAATATCAAACGCCAGATGCACCCTTTGATGGCGACAATCCTGATGGCGCCTCGCCAGTCTCGACCATGCTACAGCTTATGGACACCAAAGTCGGCGCACGCCCCCTTTTGATCTATGAAGGCTGGGCAGAGATGGCAGGTGTTGCTGGCAGCTTCCCGCCTCGAGCGCGGGGGCTTCGCAAGTTTCACGAGTATAACATAGGTGACTATCACGACTGGTATGTCGATCTGGCCGCCCAAGTGAGTGCGAGCCGCCCTGAGGCCGATGTTAAGCTCATTCCAGTTGCGCGAACGCTCTCACAGCTCTTGAGTGAAGCGCCGCTCAATGAAATTCCTGTTGAGGATTTGTATCTTGATGATGCGCCCCATGGTGCGCCAACGCTCTACTACCTTGCCGCAATGGCTGTTTACCCTGCACTTTACGGTGAGCCAGCACCAAGCGAGATGCAACTGCCCGAGTCGATCCATCCTTTGGTGCGTGACAATCAAGCGGCGATTGCGGCGCGGATCGCGGCTTTGCAAGGCGGCGAGGAACAGGCTGCAGCCACAGTGCCTGCACCTGAGCTGCCAAGCGCAGCAGTTGCCACGACAGAAGTGCTGCCCGTTTTGTCGGCTGTCCCACAGGGGCAGCTGCAAAATCCGTCGCTTGCCCTTGGGCTTGACGGCGTTTCCGACTGGTCTACACAACATCCCTTCCTGAACATCATGAAAACCGCGCGCCCTTGGGTCGGACATGTGGGAGACGAGTGGGGCGCGATCCAGATGAGCGATCTCATGGAGCGGGGGCTTATTGATCCTTTCGGTTATCCGCGCCGTTTGCCTGCCGAGGCAAGCAAGCTTGAAGCCTTTGTCATGACAGACCAGCCCGAGGCGGCCACAGATATGGCCAGCCGCTACCGCATCCGCTGGAAAGGGGAAGGCAAGCTCTCGGTGACTGGGCGCGGGCAGACCTCGCGTGGTGCTGGCGATGGCAACGAAATTTGGTTGAGCTACACCCCTGGCGAAGGCCTCGTTGCCATAGGGATTGAGAGCACCGACCCTAACGGCACAGGCAATTATATCCGCGATATCGAGATTGTCAGAGAAGACCATATCCCGCTTTTTGAAGCAGGTGCCACATTTAACCCAGCATGGATCGCGCGTATCGAAAATGCGCGCAGCCTGCGGTTTATGGACTGGATGCTCACCAACGGTTCACCTGTGAAGACCTGGGAAGGCCGCCCAACCGAAAAGAATTTTTCTTACGCTTGGCAAGGTGTGCCTGCCGAAGTGATCATTCGGTTGTCAAATCAGGTCGGGGCTGACCCTTGGATCTGTATGCCACATGAAGCCGATGACGCTTACATGCGCCAGTTTGCAGAGCTGACCAAAGCCACGCTTGATCCGCGTTTGAAAGCTTATGTCGAGTTTTCCAACGAGCTGTGGAACCATATTTTCCCCCAAACCAAATGGGCGGTTGAAGAGGCGCGCAAGCGTTGGAATGTAGAGGCCGATGCTTGGATGCAGTTTTCGGGCCTGCGGGCTGCCGAAGTGATGGGGATTTGGTCAGATGTCTACGGCACTGAAGCTGACACGCGCCTTGTGCGCGTGATGGGCGTTCACACAGGCTGGCAAGGGCTGGAAGAGCCGTTCCTAGAGGCCCCCCTCGCGGTTGCTGAAGGGCTTGCCCCACCCAAGGAGAGTTTTGATGCCTATGCCGTGTCAGGCTATTTTGGCTTTGATTTGGGGCTAGAAGAAGAGGGCTTGCCCAAACTGCGCCAAGCCGTAGCAAAATCTGTTGCCAAAGCCGAAGAGGTTGGCCGCGCCAAAGGGTTGCAGCGCCGCGCACTAGAAGCCGAAATCGAGCCGATCCGCTTTGATGCGGCTTACCCCGAAGTGGCCGAAATGCTCTGGGAGGGCTCTTTCAAGGAGCTGACAGAAAGCGCTTGGCCCTATCACGCGGGTGTTGCACGCGAACTTGGGATGCAGCTTGTCATGTATGAAGGTGGTACGCATGTGACCCCTCATGGTGAAGCGATCAATGATGAAGACTTGGTCGAGTTTTTTATCTCGTTCAACTATGATGCAGAGGTGGGTAAGCTCTATGAAGAGCTGCTCCGCCGCTGGCGAGATGTCGGTGGAACGCTGTTCAACGCGTTTGTCGATGTGGCCCCGGCCACCAAATACGGCAGCTGGGGCGCATTGCGCCACCTGCAAGATGAAAATCCGCGCTGGGACGCGCTCATGGCTGCGAATGCGATCCAGCCAGATCTGCCTGCGCGCGCCGACGGCACCTTTCGCAACGGTGTCGTGCTTTATGGTGGGCAAGGGCCAGACAGGCTTGTTGGAACAGCCGAGGAAGACGCCCTCATCGGTGGCCCCGGAGATGACTTTATGGTCTCTGGCGGCGGTGCTGACCATTTCAACGGCGGTGCCGGGTTTGACACGGTTGAGTTGGTCGGGCGCTCTGAGGAGTACCAGCTTTTTGAGGCTGGCGGGCTTGTGCACGCACAGCGCGGCTCCGTCACAAGCTATCTGCGCGATGTAGAAACGCTCTACTTTTCGGGCGAACCGACGCGCAAATTCCGACTCGCATTTCAGTGAGGGGCTAGGCCTTCAGCCCTTCAATCAGGGTCTCAGCGCCTTTGTGTGATGAGAAGCCATGAACGATTGTGTCGCGCCCCGCTGCCGAGAGAGCCTTGAGCTTTTCGCCATCAGTGGCCAGATTTTCGATCGTGTCAGCCAAAATTTCGGGGGCTTTGGGGGCAACAAGAATGCCGTTCACGCCATGCTCGATGAGTTCGGGTACACCGCCAGCATCGGTGCCCACAGTCGGCACAGCGCAGCTCATGGCCTCCATATAGGCAACGCCCAAAGGCTCATGCCAACTTGCGAGCACAAAGATATGTGCGTCCAGAAGCTTTTGGTGCACCATGTCGGCACCGATTGCGCCCAAAAGCGTAACATGGTCTTCAAGGTTAAGGTCTTTAATTTTTTGCGCCAAAACCGCGTAATAACCAGCGCCGCCGTCGTCATCTTGTCCTGCAATTTCAAGGCGTGCATCAATGCCACGATCGCGCAGCAGCTTCACAGCGTCCATCAAATCCTGATGGCCTTTGACCATATTGAGCCGCCCGCATGAAAACAGCTTTAGCGGCTCGCCTGCCTCGGGTGGCTGATAGGGCGCATTGCGTGCAAGCTCGTCGGTATCAACGCCCATGGGTTGCAAATAGAGTTGGTCAGGTACGTCTCCCCCCAAGGCCTCGCGCAGCTCACCGCGTAACTTGCGGGTGATGACGGTTCCGAAGCGGGCATGACGCCACTTAAAGCCTTGCCCGGGGCCGTAATCAGACATTGGGCCATGAAGGGTGAGAGAATAGTCCACCCCCCAGATCACTTTGGCGAGGGCCGCAATCGTGGCTGCGCGGCGTGCCGAATGGGCGTGAACATGGGTTATACCTTCTTTTTTGCAGGCGCGCGCCAAGCGCCGCGCCGCTGGCAGGCTCAGCAGGATGTCTTTGAGAAACTCGCGTGGCTCACGCCGCAAATCCTCTTTGAGCACGGACCAAGGAAAGCGCAAAAGTGCCAAGGCCGCATTTATGACGGACATGTCCACCAGATAGTTGGTACGGCGCATCGCGGTGTCTGACCAGCTGTGCGAGATAAGCCCGGCAGGGGGCATCCGCGTGCTGAAAAGCGTCACATTCACGCCCAGATTTTGTAGTTCAAGGATCTCACGCCAAAAGAAAATATGGGTTTGACCCGGAAACTGGGGTATTAGGATGCCAATTTTTTCAGGAACTTTTGAGTTGTTTTGCAAAATACGCCTCTTTCTCAAGAGCAGAATCGTTAAGGGTATTGGCATGGTTGCGCCAGATAATTTTGCCAGAGACTGCACTGTGAAGCACTCTGCCTGCAACCCTGCACTTTGTGAGGTTTTTTAAGTGGCAGGTCTCTCAGTGATTATTCCTGCCAGCAACGAAGCTGGCGAAATCGGTGGCTGCCTTGAGGCGCTTCTGGCCTCGAACCCCAAGCCTGGCTACGGCTCAGGCTCTATTCCTGTGCCAATGCCGATTGAGATCTTGGTCGTGGCCAATGGTTGTGCTGACAGCACTGCAGATATCGCGCGCAGTTTTGCGCCCAAATTCAAAGCTATGGGCTGGGATTTTCAAGTGATCGAACGGTATGAGGGCGGTAAAATGGGCGCGCTGAATGCTGGTGATGCCGCTGCACGCCATCGTGCGCGGGCCTACCTTGATGCCGATGTGCGCTTGGATGTGGCACTCTTGGACAAACTGGCGCGCGTTTTGCAATCAGATAAAGCGATCTATGCCAGCGGCCAGTGCCGTATTGCGCCGCCGCACAGCTTTGCTACGCGAGCTTACGCGCGCATTTACGCACGTGTGCCCTTCATGCAGCATGGCGTGCCCGGATGCGGGCTCTTTGGCGTGAGCGCTGCGGGCCGCCGTCGTTGGGGGGCATTTCCTGAGATTATCTCTGATGATACCTATGTGCGCCTCAGCTTTGCCCCGAGCGAGCGGCTGTTGCTGCGCGGTGGCTATACGTGGCCGCTTGTTGAAGGGTTTGCCAACCTCGTGCGCGTGCGCAAGCGCCAGAACGCAGGGGTCGCCGAGATTGAAGCGCTTTATCCGGAACTGACCAAAAACAACGACAAACCGAGCCTCACGCCAGCGCGTATTCTGCGCATGGCGCTGTCTGACCCGATAGGGTTTGCGGTCTACGGTGGCGTTTCGCTTCTAACCCGTTTTGGCAAAGACACAGGCACGTGGAGCAGGGGGCGATGACTCTTTATGCCCGGCTCACCAAAGGCGAGAGCCTCGCGGCCCGCATTCTGCGCGGCGCGGGGCTGACTGTGTTTGGCTTTGGCTGGAGTCAGGCGATGCGGCTTCTGTCCAACCTGGTGCTGACGCGGCTGCTCTTTCCTGAAGCTTTCGGGCTTATGGCGCTCATCACGGTCTTTTTGATGGGCCTCAATATGTTTTCTGACGTTGGCGTTGGCCCCGCCATTTTACAGTCAAAGCGTGGCGACGAACGTGATTTTCTCGACACCGCTTGGACCATTCAGGTCATACGCGGTTGGCTGTTATGGTTGACGGCCTGTGCTTTGGCTTGGCCGCTGGCCCTCTTTTATGAGGTGCCCGAGCTGGTCTATATGCTGCCCGTCACTGCCTTTTCCCAGGTGATCTCGGGCTTCAACACCACGCGATATCTCGAGGCCAACAGGCACCTGCGGCTTGGGCGGATCACCAGCATAGATATGATCAGCCAGCTGATCGGTGTGCTGTCGGCCGTTCTACTTGCCTATTGGCTCCAATCTGTCTGGGCTTTGATCCTGTCTGGGCTGATCAGTGCTGTGGCTGAACTTCTGATTTATGAGTTTTTCTTGCCGGGCGCGCGCAACCGTTTCCGTTGGGAGCGTCTTGCGGCGGACGAGCTTATCAGCTTTGGCAAATGGATATTTCTGTCCACGGTTGCAGGCTTTATCATCACGCAGGCGAGCAAGCTTATGCTGGGTAAATACCTACCGCTCGATGCGTTTGGCGTTTATAATATAGGATATTTTCTAGCCTCTTTCCCGCTGCTTCTTGGGATGGTTCTGGTCAACCGTATGTTGATCCCGATCTATCGGGAGTGGCCACCACTCGAGAGCGCCGAAAACTTTGCGCGTCTGCGAAAGATGCGCTTTGCAGTTTCACTCGCGCTCTTTGGCATGGTTGCAGTCTTTGGGCTTGGGGGTGTCTGGATCGTCGAGTTTCTCTATGATTCGCGCTATGCGCAGGCAGGTCCGATCACTGTCTTGGTGGCGCTCATGCAAATCCCGTTTCTCATCGCTCTCACCTATGATCAGGCCGCGCTTGCGACCGGCGACAGCAAACGCTTCTTTGTGCTTGCGGGCACAAAAGCGGCTTTCACAGTGGCCTGCCTCTACATCGGGCTGGTGCTTGATGGTCTTTCTGGCGCGATCATCGGGCAGGGCGCAGCGATGGTGCTGGCTTATCCTGTTGTTGTCTGGCTCTCCAAACATACCGGGGCTTGGGATGCGTTGCATGATGGCGTTTTGGCCGCCTTGGGTATTTTGCTGGCGCTGCTTTGCTATTGGACCAACCGCGAAGCGCTGGATGCGCTGATTGCGATTAGTGCCAATGCGTAAACAATGTGTTTTTTCCTGCAGAAGCGGATAAACTCGAGGTTCTGCCGTGCAGGGTCAAATTTTGACCGCAATTTTATGTGACGAGTCTTTCGCGCGCCTGAGTTTTGGGAATGAAGTGAATGTCCAGTACGAGTAAAACGCCAATTACAGGCGAAAACGATATTGCCATTGTTGGTATGGCGGCCCATCTGCCCGGGTCGTCCACGATTGAGCAATACTGGGCCAATCTGCGCGATGGCGTGCGCTCGATCCGCAAACTCTCTGATGAAGAACTGGCCGAAGCTGGTGTGCCTGAAGCTCTGCGCGCGCGGCCCGACTACGTGCCACACGCTGCGATTCTGGATAAGTTTGAGTATTTTGATGGCGATTTTTTCGGCTTTTCGCCAAAAGAAAGCGCGATCCTTGATCCGCAGCACCGCCAATTTCTGGAAGTGGCGTGGGAGGCCTTCGAAAGCGCAGGCCATCCCCCCGAGAGCGTTGCAGGGCCAATAGGTGTGTTTGCGGGCTGTGGTATGGGCAGCTATTTCTATTTCAATATCTGCGCCAATCCTGAGCTTGTCGAGGATGTGGGCATGTTCCTTCTGCGGCACACCGGCAATGATAAAGACTTTCTCAGCACACGCGCCAGCCATGTGTTTGATCTGAAAGGTCCGTCTCTGACGCTGCAAACCGCGTGTTCCACCTCGCTTGTTGCCACGCATTATGCCGCGCAGGCGCTGCTGACAGGCGAATGTGACATGGCGCTCGCGGGTGGCGTCACAATCGAGCTGCCTCATGGTCATGGCTATGTGTTCAAGGAGGGTGAAATTCTCTCGCCCGATGGTCACTGCCACGCGTTTGACCACCGCGCTCAAGGCACTGTCTTTGGCTCGGGTGCAGGCGCGGTCGTGCTCAAGCGGATGGAAGATGCCTTGCGCGACAATGATCATATTTGGGCTGTCATCAAAGGCAGCGCTGTCAATAACGATGGTGCAGCCAAAGCAGGCTACCTGGCCCCCTCGGTGGATGGGCAGGCCGCCGCGATCAAAGAAGCACAAGCCATTGCAGGAACATCTGCCGACACAATCGACTATGTTGAGTGCCACGGCACAGGCACATATCTGGGTGACCCCATTGAAGTGACTGCCCTCACAGAGGCCTTCCGCAAAACCACCGATGAAGAGGGCTTTTGTCGCATTGGCTCTGTCAAAACAAACATCGGCCACTTGGACACCGCCGCTGGGGTGGCCAGCCTGATCAAAGCCAGCCTCGCGTTGAAAGAGGGGCAAATGCCACCCTCACTTGGCTTTGAGAAACCCAACCCGACGATTGATTTTGAAACCTCGCCTTTCGTGGTCAACAATACCCTGCGCGACTGGGTCAGCCACAAAGGCCCGCGCCGTGCAGGGGTCAACTCTCTTGGCGTTGGCGGCACCAACGCTCATGTTGTGTTGGAAGAAGCGCCTGCGCGTCTGGCGAGCGATGCCAGCGAATGGCCCTTCCAGATCCTGTGCACCTCAGCCCGCTCCAAAGCCGCGCTCGAAGACAACACGGCCGCTATGGCTGATCATGTTGTCGCACATCCAGAGCAAGACTTGGCCGATATTGCCTTTACCCTCAAAGAAGGCCGCCGCGCGTTTGAACGCCGCCGCGTGATTGTGGCCGAAACCCATGAGGAAGCGGCCAGCCTTTGGCGCGAAAATGATCCGCGCCGTGCCTTCACACACCAAGCCATGAACAAGCCTGAGACGGTCTTCATGTTCCCGGGTGGGGGCGCGCAATATGCTGGCATGGCCCACGACCTTTACGAGACAGAGCCGGTCTTTGCCGAGTGGATGGACCGTGGCCTTGATATTCTTACGCCACGCCTTGATTATGATCTGCGCGCGCTCTGGTTGCCCGAAGCAGAGGTCCGCGCCGAAGCAGAGGAGACGCTCAAGAAGCCTTCGGTGCAGCTCCCGTTGATCATGATCGTGGAATATGCACTGGCCCAACTCTGGATGAGCTGGGGCGTGAAGCCCGACTTGCTTGTGGGGCACTCCATGGGCGAAAACACCGCTGCTTGCCTTGCCGGCGTGATGAGCTTTGAAGACTGTATCGGCCTTGTGCACCTGCGCGGGCGGCTGTTTGACACTGTGCCCGCGGGCGGCATGCTGTCTGTCTCGCTGCCTGCCGAGGCGCTCAAGCCCTACCTTGGCGATACGCTTGATCTTGCCTCTGTCAATGCGCCGAGCCTCTCGGTTGCGTCCGGCCCCGATGCCGCTCTGGCCGATCTGCAAAAGCGCCTTGAGGCCGATGACATTGATTGTCAGCGCGTCGCCATCGACATCGCCGCACATTCGCGGATGCTTGAGCCCATCCTTCAGGGGTTTGGCGACTACCTGCGCTCTATCACGCTGAATGCGCCCCAAATCGCGATTGTCTCCAATCGCTCAGGCGCTTTGCTCACCGAAGAGCAGGCAAAGGACCCTGAGTATTGGGTTGCACATCTGCGCAGTACTGTCCTGTTTGCGGCTTGCATTGATACCCTCAGCGCACGGGAAGAACGCATCTATATAGAAATGGGCCCGGGCCGTGCGCTCTCGTCATTGACGCAGCAAAACCCCAACATCCGCCGTGATCAGGTGATCTCGGCGCTGCGCCATCCCGAAGACAACATCGGTGATGACAAATGGTTTCTCGCACAGCTTGGCCGTATCTGGGCCATGGGGGGCACATTTGACTGGGGCCAGATATGGGGCGATGCGCGCCGTTTGCGCCTGCCATTGCCGAGCTATCAGTTCCAGCGCAAACCTTATTTCATTCAAGCCAGCAAAGCTGCGGCCAAGGCCGTGCCCAGCCATCTTTCCCGCTTGGGCGATGTGGCTGATTGGGGCTTCGCTCCCGCTTGGAAGCCCAAAGCGGCAGACTGCGATGTCGATGTTCTTGCAGGGCTTGAGCGGGCTGAAAAGCAAAGCTGGCTCGTCTTTATGGACGACGCAGGCCTTGGCCAAACACTCAGTGCAAAACTCCTTGATGCGGGTCATGAGGTCACGCCCGTGCGCACAGGCGATGCTTTCGGCCGTGATGGAGAAGGTGGCTATATCCTGTCACCCGAGAGAGGGCGCGAGGGCTATGAGCTACTCGTTCAGGACTTGTCCGAGCGTGGTCTCCAGCCCAGCCGTATTGCGCATTTCTGGCTGGTGACAGCCGATGAAAGCCATCGCCCGGGTTCAAGCTTTTTCCACCGTACGCAAGAACAAGGCTTTTATGCACTGCTCTTCATGGCTCAAGCCATGGCGGCTGCCGATTGGCCGCCCGTGGCCATCACCGCCTTTACCACTGGCGCAGCAACCCTGCGCGGCGAGCCGCTGGCCTACCCTGAAAAAGCGACCATAAGTGGCCCCATAAAAGTGATCCCGCGCGAAATGGCGGGTGTCACTGCGAAGATGGTGGATATCGAGCTGCCCGATCCGGGCGCGTTTGAGGCTCTCGTACCGCTGCTCTTGGAAGAGCTGTTGGCGACACCCGCCAATGCGGTGGCAGCATGGCGCGGGGAGCGTCGCTTTGAGCAGGTTTTCCGCCCCGAGCCTCTGGGGGCGTCGCAAGACTTGCCGCTGCGTGATGGCGGAACATATCTGATCACCGGCGGCTTTGGTGGCATAGGCCTGACGCTGGCAGAAGATCTGGTGCGACGCCACAAGGCGAAAATCGTCCTTGTCGCGCGAACTGCTCTACCGCCACGCGAGGCTTGGGAGGGTTATAAGCTGCGCCACGGCAGCCATGACACGGTCTCGCGCCGCATTTCGGCTGTTGAACGGCTGGAAAGCTTGGGGGGGCATGTTTTGGTTGTGGCCGCGGATGTCTCCAATGTCGAAGATATGCGTGGGGCACTCGAAAAGGTGCAGATGCGCTTTGGGGCCCTTCACGGCGTCATTCATGCAGCCGGCATGATCAAAGACGCGCCACTCTTGGCCAAAACCCCCGCTGACATCGAAGATGTCTTCACACCCAAACTCCACGGCACCGATGTGCTGCACCAGCTCTTCCCCGATGGGGCGCTAGACTTTCTGGTATTGTTTGCTTCGAGCTCTACTGTCACAGCGCCTGTCGGTCAGGTCGATTATGTGGCCGCCAATGAGTTTCTCAATGCCTTTGCCAAGGCCCACCAAGGTGGCAAGACACGTGTGCTTGCACTCAACTGGGGCATTTGGGCCGAAGTTGGCATGGCTGCCGAAGCGCTTGGCCTTGCAGGCGAGACACCTGACCAGAGCGATACACCTCTGGAGGCGGCTATTCTTGAGCAGGCCAGCTTTGATGCTAAGGGCAATCGCCTCTTTAAGGCGAAGCTGACAACCGAGCACTGGGTGCTCAACGAGCACCGCACAAAACAGAGCCATGCGCTTTTCCCTGGCACAGGCTATCTTGAACTGGCGGCGGAAGCGCTGGCGGCTCAAGGCGAGAGCGCGGAATTTGAGCTGCGCAATCTCTATTTCTTACGCGCTCTTGATGTCGCCGATGGCGCCAGCCGAGAGCTTCGAGTGACATTGTCGCGCACAGATACGGGCTATGACTTCAAGGTTCAGTCCTCGCGCGAGGTTGAGGGGCGCACAGGCTTTGAGACAAATGCGACAGGCGAACTTGTCCTCATGGATATGCGTCAGCCACCTCCTCTTGATATCGCGGCTATTTCAGAGCGCTGTCCGCAGCACAGCCTTGCCGAAGAGGGCCGCACCCTGCGCTCTCCACAGGAAGAACACCTGATTTTTGGGCCGCGCTGGCGGACGATCAAGGAAACAACGCTGGGGCAGGGCGAGGGGCTTGCACGCCTTATGCTGCCTAAGGCTGCGGCTCGGGACGGTTGCGCGCTGCATCCGGGCCTTATGGACCTTGCGACAGGCTGGGCGATGTCCCTTATTGAGGGCTACACACCAAGCCACCTGTGGGTTCCTGTGTCTTACGGTGCTTTACGTGTGTATCGCCGGTTGCCTGACGAAGTCATCTCTTGGGTTCAAAACGCTGCTGACAACCGGTCTGAGACGGGTGCTGCGAGCTTTGACATTGTGCTCTGTGACACCACTGGAAACGTCTGCGCCGAAGTGCGCGGCTTTTCGATCCGCCGTCTGGATGGGGCCGAGGGCTTTGCAACGGCAGGACCGGCTGCGCGCGATCTCGAGATCCCGGATCGTGGCGCAACACGCACGCTCTCACCCGCAGAAGAGCGTTTGCGCGATAATATCCGCCTCGGCATCACCCCGACTGAAGGGGCCGAGGCCTTTCGCCGTGCGCTTGGCTCCTCGCAAGCCCAGCTTGTCGTGTCGTCGCTTGACCTTGCAGGGCTCGTCGCCCAAGCCGAGGCGAGCGCAGTTCAGCCGGCCAAATCAGAGCAAAGTTTTGCCCGTCCTGATCTGGATAGCGAATATGTCGCGCCTGAAGGGCCAGTTGAAGCGAAGCTGGCCGAGTTCTGGAGCGGTCTTCTAGGGGTGTCCCAAGTTGGCGCAGAGGATGACTTTTTTGAGCTTGGCGGGCATTCGCTGATCGCGGTACGCCTCTTTGCGCAGGTGAAGAAAGCCTTTGATGTAGACTTCCCCATCTCGGTGCTGTTTGAGGCCCCCACAATCCGCAAATGCGCCGCGATGATCATGGCCGAGGGGGTTGCCCTCTCAGACGAGAGCGTACCTGAAGCCACAAATACAGCCAAAACACCCGAGCGCCGCTTTACCCATCTGGTGCCTATGCATCAGGGGGAAGGTGGGCCGCGCCGCCCGTTCTTCCTCGTTGCGGGTATGTTTGGCAATGTGCTCAACCTGCGCCACCTCGCGCATCTTTTGGGGACAGACCGCCCGTTTTACGGCATGCAGGCCCGTGGCCTCTATGGAGATCAGGCCCCGCATCGTTCTATTCCCGAAGCGGCGGCCGACTACCTCAAAGAGATCAAGGCAGTGCAGCCGCGTGGCCCCTATATGCTTGGTGGTTTCTCTGGCGGTGGTATCATCGCGCTGGAGATTGCCCAGCAGCTTGAGGCGGCGGGCGAAGAGGTCATGATGCTTGTGATGCTCGACACGCCTCTGCCACAGCGCCGTCCGCTAGAGCTTGCTGACCGTATGATGATACAGCTTGCTGAGCTAAAGGGAGGCGGTGTGCTTTACCCGCTGAAGTGGCTCGCGCGGCGCGTCACGTGGGAGCTTGGAAAGCGCTTTAATAAATCCACACAAGTCACGGACAATAGATCAACTTCATTTCATAATTCTGAAATTGAGGCCGCCTTCCTCGCGGCTGTCTCTACCTATCAACTCCACCTCTGGGAGGGGCCGCTTGCGCTCTTCCGCCCACCGCTGGTTGGCAAGTGGCATGTTACGGGGGGTGCGATGGTGAGTTCAGAGCGCAGCTACGTGACCAATGACAATGACTGGCGGGCGCATGCTCCGATGGTTGAGGTGTTTGAGGTTCCCGGAGATCACGATTCAATGGTGCTTGAGCCCAACGTGCGCGTGCTTGCCGCGCGCTTGCGCCGCTGTATAGAAGATGCCGAAAACCCTGCCGCCCGTGCGGCACGTGTTGCCGCCATGCCCCAAAAGCGACGGGAGGCCAGCTAGATGAGCGCGCCCAGTATTCTTGCTGTCATCCTTAACTACAAGACGCCTGACATGACCCTCAAGGCGGCTGAGGCGGCCATCCGTGAGCTTGAGGGGCTGAATGCCGAGCTGGTGATTGTTGACAATGACAGTCAGGATGGCTCGTTTGAGGCTCTCACAGCGGGTGTCCGTGACGCAGGCTGGCCTGTTCGTGTGCTCCAGTCGGGCCATAACGGCGGCTTTGGCGCAGGCAATAATTTTGGTATGCGGGCAGGGCTGAGCAACGGCGAGGCTCCTGATTTTTACTACATTCTCAACTCTGATGCCTTTCCTGACGCTGGCAGCATTCGGGCTTTACGCGATTATCTTGTGAAGCACGCCAATGTGGGCTTTGCGGGCAGCTACATTCATGGCCCCGATGGCATCGCTCACCAGACTGCCTTTCGCTTCCCGTCTGCTTTGGGCGAGCTTGAGGGTGCAATGCGCTTTGGCCCTGTCTCGCGGCTTTTGCAGCAATCAATCGTGCCTTTGCCAGTGCCGCATGAAACCGTGATGGTTGATTGGCTTGCAGGTGCGAGCATGATGATGCGGGCGCAAACGCTTGCAGAGATCGGGCTTTTTGATGAGGCCTTTTTTCTCTATTTCGAAGAAACAGACCTCTGCCGCCGTGCTGCGCGTGCGGGCTGGCCGACGGTTTATGTGCGCAAAAGTGCTGTGACACATATTGGCTCTGTGTCAACGGGCATGAAAGAATGGGGCCGCGTGCCGGACTACTGGTTTGACAGCCGCTGGCACTATTTCACCAAAAATCATGGGCTGGCCTATGCGTCTTTGGCAACGCTCCTGCATCTTGCGGGGGGGGCGTTTTACCGCCTGCGCCGCGTCATTGATCGCAAGCCGCTTGAGGCTGCACCGCAGTTCTTGCGCCACTTGGCGGGCCATGCCGCCCGCTCACTTTTTGCACGCAAAACACAGCAGAAGGCCCCCGCGCTGGTCGCGCGCCCTGCAACAGAAGGAGACAGCGCATGAAACTGTCCGCTATTATCATTGGCAATGAAAGCCTCACCCGAAATTGCGCCGAAAAATGGCTGGCTGCAGGGCACAGCATTGCCCGCTTTGTCACCCACAATGGCGAGCTGGCCGATTGGGCCGAGACACAGGGTCTTGCGGTTGTTGCTGCAGGCGAGGGGCTTGGGGCGCGTCTTGTCGGAGCCGAGGCCGACTGGCTCCTGTCGATCGCCAACCTGGATATGCTGGGCGAAGATGTCTTGGCTCTGCCCAAGCGCGGATGCGTCAACTTTCACGATAGCCCTCTGCCGCGCTACGCGGGCCTGAATGCCCCTGTCTGGGCTAAGTTGAACGGTGAAACGGAGCATGGCATCACGTGGCACTTTATCGAAGCCGGCGTTGATACGGGCGATGTAATTTTGCAGGTGCCTTTTGCGATTACGCCCCACGATACGGCGCTGACACTCAATACCAAAGCCTATGAGGCGGCTTTTAGCAGCTTTGATGAGCTGATGCGCCGTTTGGCTCAGCCCGAGGTTGCCTGTCAGCCGCAAGACAGCCGCGCACGCTCCTATTTTGGTAAATTTCAACGCCCGGAAGCCTTTGCCACACTTGATTTCACCGCCCAAGCTGAAGACATTCTTGCGCTGGTCTTGGGGCTTGACCATGGGCCGTATTGGAACCCTCTCACAACACCACGCCTGATCCACGGCGGGCAGGTGGTGGCGGTAAAGGGCGCAGTGGCGTCAGGCCTGCCAAAGGCCAGTGTCCCTGCGGGCACGGTTATTGATGTGTCCGAGCGCTCTGTGACCGTGGCCACAGGCACGGCACCTGTTGTTCTCAAAGACCTGATGACGCTGGGCGCCGCGCCGCTCAAACCTTCTGAGCTTTTTGTAAAGGGCGCACAGATTGCCACCCTCACGCAAGAGGCGCGAGATGCCCTGAGCGCAGCACAAGACGTGGCCGCGCGCGGCGATACGGTTTGGCGCAACGAGCTGCGCAGCCTTGTGCCTGCGACCCTTGGCGCTGTTCGGCCCACATCTGCAGGCGCCACCTATGAGCGCCTGCCTCTGAACCTTCCAGACGGCATAGATCAGGACGAGCTTTGGCGCCGCTTTGCTGGCCTTGTTCAGGGCCTGAGTGGCGAGGGGGCGGCTGACCTTGCCTTTGTGGCGGGCACAGCGCCCGCGGCTGAGGGCCACGTGAGTGGTTGGGTTCCCTTGCGCTACGGTGCGGACTTTGCCTCCCGCCTTAAAGCCGCACGCAAGCATCCTTGTTTTGCAGGTGACCTCGTGCTGCGTGACCCCCAGATCGAGCGGATAACGCCGCCGGAAATCGCCCTGAGCGAGATTGATGCGGCACATGATAATTCACTACTAACATTATGCTTTAAAAGTATATATTTTGATTCAAGCAAGGTGTCTCCTGCCTTGGCTTCGTTGTGGGTTGCGCGCCTTGAGCATATTGCAAGGCTGGCCGTTCTGGAGGCAAACCCGTCTAATTGGCCGTTGATGCCTGAGGCCGAGAGAGGCCTTGTGGTTCAAGGCTGGAACAACACGGAGAGTGAGGCAGAGACCACGCCTGTTCATCGCCTCTTTGAGGCGCAAGTCGCACGCACGCCTGAGGCTATCGCACTTGTGTTTGAGGGAGAGGCGCTGAGCTACGCCACCCTCAATGCGCGGGCCAACAAAGCTGCCCATGTGCTGCGCGATATGGGCGTTGGCGCAGGCACGCTTGTGGGCCTTTGCGTTCATCGCGGACCGCAGCTGCTGATTGGGGCCCTCGCCATTCTCAAAGCAGGCGGAGCTTATGTTCCGATTGATCCCGCATACCCTGAAGATCGCATCGCGCTCTACATCAATGACAGTGCTGCGCCTGTCATCGTCTCCCAAGCCTCCCTTGCGCCGAGCTTGCCCAAAGGCCGTGCCACCATGTTTGTGCTCGATGCTGATCCGCGCATCGCCATGGCCCCCGAGGCTGATTTGCCAGATGGCGCTGGCCCTGAGGATCTGGCCTATCTGATCTACACGTCAGGCTCCACAGGTCGCCCCAAAGGCGTCATGGTCGAGCATCGCAATGTTGCAAATTTCTTCACGGGTATGGATGAACGGCTTGAAAAGGGCGATGCTCCTGTCTGGCTGGCGGTCACCTCTCTGTCCTTTGATATCTCGGTGCTTGAGTTGTTTTATACGCTTGCACGGGGCTACAAGCTTGTTCTGGCGGGCGATGAGAGCAAGAGCCTTGTCTCCAATGGCCGTATCTCGATGACAGAAAAGGGTATGGATTTTGGCTTGTTTTACTGGGGCAATGACGATGGCCCTGGCAAAAAGAAATATAACCTTCTGTTGGAGGGGGCCAAATTTGCCGACAGTCACGGGTTCAGCGCGGTCTGGACGCCTGAGCGCCACTTCCATGCCTTTGGTGGCCCATACCCCAACCCCTCTGTTACAGGCGCTGCTGTTGCGGCGGTCACCAAAAACATCGCCGTGCGGTCTGGCTCCTGCGTTGCCCCTTTGCATCATCCGCTGCGCATCGCTGAAGAATGGGCCGTGATCGATAACCTCACAGAAGGGCGCGCAGGCCTCGCAATCGCCTCTGGTTGGCAGCCTGATGACTTTGTGCTGCGCCCAGAAAATGCACCTCCCGCCAACAAGCCCGCCATGTATGAGGCAATCAACCAGCTTCGTGCGCTTTGGCGTGGCGAAGCTGTGAGCTACCCCAACGGGTCTGGCAAGGACGTGGCGGTTGTCACCCAGCCGCGCCCGGTATCTGCCGAGTTGCCCATTTGGGTCACAACCGCAGGAAACCCTGACACATGGCGCGAGGCAGGTGAGATAGGGGCAAATGTCCTGACGCACCTTTTGGGCCAATCAATTGATGAAGTTGGCGACAAGATAAAAATCTACCGTGAAGCCCTTGAAAAGGCAGGGCATAACCCTGACGACTTCACTGTAACCCTCATGTTGCATACCTTTGTTTCGGACACGCGCGACCATGCGCGCGACATTGCGCGCCAGCCGATGAAAGATTATCTCAACGCGGCTGCGGGCCTCATCAAGCAATACGCATGGGCCTTCCCGGCGTTTAAAAAACCCAAAGGCGTTGATAACCCCTTCCAGCTTGATCTGGAGATCCTTGCGGCTGAGGAACTTGACGCGATCCTTGAGTTTGCATTCGAGCGCTACTTTGAAGACAGCGGCCTCTTTGGCACGGTGGAAGACTGCCTTGACCGTGTGGAACAACTCAAGCGCATCGGGGTGGACGAGATCGGCTGCCTGATCGACTACGGCATCGACCCTGATGTGGTGCTGGAAGGGCTTAAGCCCTTGGCCGAGGTGCACCGCCGCACCAATGAGGCGCGCAGCGTGAATGATGATGATTTCTCGCTCGCCGCCCAGATCGTACGTCACAATGTGACCCACCTGCAATGCACCCCGTCACTCGCCCGTATGCTGACGCTCAATGAAGAAAGCCGCATGGCACTGTCGCGCCTGAAGCACCTGATGATCGGGGGCGAGGCTTTGCCAGCCAACCTCGTGAGCGAGCTGCAAAGCCTGACCGACGCCAGCATCGAAAACATGTATGGCCCCACAGAAACAACAATCTGGTCAACAACCGAGACGGTGCAGGGGGGGGAAGACACCGTCAACATCGGCACGCCCATCGCCAACACGCAGGTTTATGTGCTGGATGAGAATATGCAGCCTTGCCCCGTGGGTGTGGCGGGTGAGCTCTTCATTGGCGGTGCGGGGGTTGCACGTGGCTATTTCCAGCGGGAAGATCTGACGGCAGAGCGCTTCTTGCCCAATCCGTTTCACACAGGGCGCATGTACCGCACGGGCGATCTCGTGCGCTGGCAGGCCGATGGCAAACTTGGCTATATCGGCCGTGCCGACACACAGGTAAAGCTGCGCGGCTATCGCATCGAGCTGGGCGAAATCGAGGCGCGTTTGCATGAGCAGGCGAGCATTCGTCAGGCTGTCGTTATGGCGCGGCAAGACACGCCGGGCGATATGCGCCTCGTAGCTTATCTGCTCAGCTCGGGCGCACTGGATGAGGCGGCTTTGCGAGCCGCTCTTGCGCGGGATTTGCCAGAGTTCATGATCCCGCAACACTTTGTAATTATGAAAGAGTTTCCGCTGACGCCCAACAAAAAAGTTGATCGCAACGCGCTGCCCGCGCCGAGCGCGGTCGCACAGCCAGATGTGAGACAGGATGCGCCTGTTATCGGCAGTGATGACGCGATCGAAGCCGAAATCAGCGGTATCTGGACGAAGGTTCTGGGGGTTGCCAATGTTCGGAGCCATGACAACTTCTTTGATCTTGGGGGGCACTCGCTCTTGGCAGTCCAGGCCCACCGCGAAATTCGCGAGCTGTGCACCGTACCGCGCCTGTCGATCACAGATGTGTTCCGCTTTCCCACGCTTGGCGCGCTTGCAGCGCGGGTGCGCGAGCTTGGGGCGAGTGTAAGCGGCAAAAAAGCAGAAGCGCCCAAGCCCAAAGCAAAGCCGCAGCCGGAGGTTTCGGTTGATGAAACCATGTCACGCCGCCGCCAGATGCGCGCGCGCCGTCAACTGGCACGCGCATCATGAGCTTGAGCGCGGCTACAGCGGCGCTGGCGCAAAGTCTGCCGCAAGGCGTGAGCTTTGCGGTTGAAGATCCGCGCTCCGAGGTGGCAGGGCTATTTGAGCAGGAAACGGCCCATATCGCCCGCGCCGTGCCAAAGCGGCAGCGCGAGTTTGCAGCAGGCCGACGCGCGGCGCGGGCCGCTCTTGCGGCTTTGGGGCAGGGCGCTTGCCCGATCCTGAGCCATTCCAGCCGTGCCCCTGTCTGGCCGCGCGGCTTTATTGGCTCCATCACGCATTGCGATGATCTCTGCTTTGCCCTCTGCGCCCAAGCACACAGCTTTCAAAGCATCGGGTGCGATGTGGAAGAGCTTGACCCGATGTCTGACGCCGTGGTCGAGGCCGTGACCTTGCCAGCAGAAAGACTGTGGCTTGCCGGGCAGGACGTGTTGCAGCCCGTTCATCTCTTTTCGGCCAAAGAAGCCGTTTATAAAGCGCTCTTTCCTGTGACGGGACAGATGATTGGCTTCAGTGATGTGCAGATATGTGCAGTGTCCAGTGGGCGACTGCGGGCAACACTTCTCATCCCTGTGGGTGCGTTTGATCAAGGTGCGACATTTACTGTGCAATCTCTTACGCTGGAGTCCCATGTTATTCACATCTGCCTTGTGCTGTAAGCTATTGATTTTATGATATATAAGGCGCAGATTTTGAGCTTGTTTGTTGCCAATCACGAAACGTTCAGTTTCTCGCAATTAGAGGAAAAAGCTAGCGAAATTTGGTGAAAACGACTATCTTCATTTAACGCGCTTGTAGCCGCTCTGGGGTGGCTCGGCGTAAATTTTTCGGCAAAATTCCTGCGGGGGCAGGGAGTGGCGCTAAGGTTCGGAGTAAGGCTATGGGCCAGATCCAGTCACTTGGTGATTTTGTGAGCATGGTGCGCAGGCGCTTTTGGCTCATTGCGCTTGTTGTAATTCTTGGCACTCTTGGCTCCATCTATTGGGCCTTGGGCCAAAAGAAGATCTATGAGGCCACCGCCGTCGCCCAGATCGAAGCGCCCACAATTGTTGATGCAGGTGTGCGCGCAGGCGCATCTACCTCAATCGAGCAGCGTTTGCGCTTGCTCGAACAACAGCTAATGGCGCGCGACAACCTGCTGGAAATCATCAAGAAGTTTGGGCTTTACGCGGATGCGCCAGTCTCCCAGAACCAAAAAGTGAATACACTGCGTGGCTCCGCACGCCTGATGCAGATCACAGACCCGAATGCAGGTTGGGGCGCGGCGCGCACGCCGACAGGTATGTTGATCACAGTCTCTGACACGGACCCGGAAATGGCGGCCTTGCTGGCCAACGAGTTTCTGCAAGGGCTGCTTCAGCTGAACAACCGTCGCCAATCGGCCGCAGCCTCCGAGCAGCTGTCATTTTTCCGCGCAGAGCAGGGGCAAGTTGAGGCTGACATCGCCGCCCTTGAGCAACGTATCGCAGAATTCAAAGAGTTGAACGCGCTGTATTTGCCTGCCGGCATAGCTGCGCAACGCGACGAGATGACCGAGCTGCGCAGCTCGCTGCTGGCGCTTGATCAGAGTTTGATCGAGCTTGAGGCCAGCGGCACACGTCAGCGCGCTTCGGTGATTGAGCGTCAGCGCGCCTTGATCAGCGAACAACAACAGCTGATCCGCTCACGTATTGCCGAGATCGAAGATGCGATGGCACGTGCGCCTGAGGTCGAGCGCCAGTTCAGCCTGCTTGAGCGCGAGCAAGAGCAGCTCAAAGCGCAGTTTACCGCCATCACAACCCGCGCCTCCAGTGCAGAGATGAGCCAGGCGCTGGAATCCCAGAACCAGTTTGAGCGGATCGAGGTACTTGAAACAGCGCTTGTCCCTGAAAATCCGATTTCAGGCAGCCGCAAGAAAAAAGTTATCATGGGCTTTATGGCGTCTGGGTTGCTTGGGCTCGGGCTGGCATTTGTGCTTGAGCTGATGCGCCCTGTCATTCGCACGCGCGAACACCTTGAGCGCCACCTCAATGTGAAGGCTGTTGTGGCTATCCCTCGGATTGAAACGCCACGTGGCAAGAAAAACAAGAAGCTCGTGCGCGCAGCCTTTCTTGTTGGACTGCTCGCATTGATCCCTCTGCTTTACGGGCTCCTGAGAGATGGCATAGGCGGTCTTTTGGGGCTTCTCCAGCGCCGCTCCGCGCCATAAACACAGCTTGAAAAAGCAAAACCGCCCGCAACCGAAAGGCTGCGGGCGGTTTTGGTTTAGTGCCGGCTTCAGGCCTTAGTAGCCGTAGCTGTAGTCGCTGCCGTCTTCCCCTTCGGCTTGGTTGAGCACCACGCCCAAGAGCGGGGTTTCCTCGCCCATGCGGCGCATCACTTCGCGCACGTCTTCAGGGCTGGTCTCGCCGCCGCCCACGACCATCAGCACCCCGTCAAAGTGCTGGCGGAAGGCAATCACATCATCAAAAGCAAGTGCAGGAGGCATATCAAACAAGACAATGTCAGGCGACATTTCTTGCATCATGCGGTCAAGGCTTGCTGCCGTCGACGGCTCATGCGCCAGCTCAGAGGCATAAGGCTCAACGACATTGTTCGTGCCAATCGCAAGGCTCGAGCCGATGTTAAGGGTGTTGTGGTCAAACTTCACAAGAAGTTCCTCGGCAGGGATGATCCCTCTGAGAAAGTCGCCCATCTTGCCGGGTTGCGTGTCGCCAATAACGCCGGCAACCGAAGGGTTGCGCATATCAAAATCAAGCAAGATCGTGCGGCTCGCCTCATAGCGTGAAAGCGAAATCGCGAGGTTGACTGCCGTAAAGGTCTTGCCACAGTTGCGTGACGGTGAGGTGATGGCGACGCGCTTCCAGTTGTGCTCCAGAAGTGTCTGCACAAGCCGCGTGCGCAGCACATCAAATGCGCCATGTGCCGGCTCGTTACGGCTCGCGGTGATAACAAGATTGCGCTCCAGATGCTCTACATCCACAGGCATGACATCAAGGCTGTTCCAGCGGTCGGATGTCTCGATATAGGGCAGTGGGGTCTTGGCCAGCTCATAAGCGGTGCGCAGCTTTTCCTGACTGGCTGCATCGCGTGCAGGCCGAGGCGGTGGAGCTGGCTCTTCAGGCTCGAGGGCCGGTTCGGGCAAAAGAGGAGCCTCTGCTGGTTGCACCAGCTCAGGCGCCGCTGCCTCTTCCTGCGGGTCTGTCTCCAGCTCCTCCAAAAGCGCCTCAAAGGCTTCGTCCTCTGCGGGCATCTCATCTTCAAAGCTCGGCTCGTCAGGCTCAAGGCTTGGCACATCCAAAGCATCAAGCGCCTCAAAGCTGTTGGCCAGCGTGTCCTCTGCCTCAGGCGCGGGGGCTGCTGCGGCAGGTTTTGGCGCTTTCGTCTTTACCGGCTGGTCGTCTCCCAGCATATCGGCAATCAATTGGGTGCGCTCATCACGGCTGAGCGCCTTGCGTGGGGTGCGCGAGAACGAGCGACGCTTATCCATGACGCGGCCTCCTTGGCTGTGTCATGGGGCGTTTCGGGCAAAAAGGGGCTTGTTTGAGCGTCACGCGCCACCTGTCTTTCGTTTGTGTTGGTGCTCTACAAAGGTAGGGCTTCGGTCTCTTTCATCAAACAAATCTGTCAAAAATATGCCAAATTCGGTGAAATTGGCCTCAAAAGCCAAAAAGCTTTGCCTCTGTCACCGCTTTTTGCACAAAGCGCTCGGGGTTCGGTTCGGGCTGCCAGCCCAAAACTTGCTTTGGTTTGCTATTGTCAAACGGCGAAAGATGCGCGCGGCTCTTCCAGTCGGCAAAGGAAGGGCGGGCCAGCCCTTTGCGCCGCAAGACTTTTGTCTTGAGAAAGAACTTCACTGCATCTGAGGCGTAAAAAGCCCAAAGCGGGCCGTTGCTCACGCGTATCCGCGCACCAAGGCGCTTGTGAATGGCTTCAAAGTAGCCCCGCCCCGTCAACATCGGCTCCCCGATCAGGTTGAAACTCTCGCCAATGGCCTCTGGTGCCTGCGCCATCAGGATCAGCCCATCCACAACATCGTCAATCAGCACAAAGGGCAGGGTGTTTTGCCCGTTGCCCCAGATTTTGACAGCTCCTGCACCGTGCCAGCGTCCGATGCCCCAGTGTTGCAAAGGTCCGCCCAAGCCCACCACGATTCCGGGGCGCGCGATTGTGAGAGGCAGGCCCGCATCGGTGTGCATACGCATCAGGCGGGCTTCGCATTCGGCTTTGGAGCGTGCGTAAATGTTACGCTCGGTCATGTCCTCGCCAAAGCCTGTGTCTTCAGAAATGCGGCGCGCAGGGTCAGACATATCGTAAGAGGCAATCGTGCCCGTGTAGACCAACCGTTTCACACCTGCTGCAAGGCTTGCGCGCGCAATGCGCTCGGCAACCGCCACATCGTTTTCAAGCGCGGCCTCCCATGTTTTGTCATCTGATTTTGCAAGGTTATAGACCGTGTCGATACCTTGCATGGCGTCCGTCAGTGCCGCTTCGTTGCGCAACGATACGGCCACGGTTTCGACCTTGTCGGCAATGTCATCAAACGGGCCTGTCTTGCCACGCGAGAGCACGCGCACATGGGTTCCCCCCTCTGCCAAGCGGCGCGTCAGGGCACGTCCAATGAAGCCTGTGCCGCCAATCACAAGGGCTGTTGGCTTGGGTGTGCCGCGTGGTTTTTGCACAGGTGGCTCTTCAGGCAGCCGCGCCAGTACAGCATCAATCGCGCCCATCACGGCCTCGGCACTTGTGCCGCTAAATCGTGCATCCAGCGCGCGGCTCTGGTTGAGTGCGCCATACACCTCGTCACACATTCCGCGAAAGCTCAGCCCGTAGGGGGAGCGCTGGTTGAGCGACGTGAGCTGGCGGGTGGCGTTCACAACGCCCTCGCGCAGCTGCGCAAAGCTCTGGGACAGCGCGTTGCGCAAGGGGTTGATCACCAAATCGGAGGTGTTCACCCCCGTCACAACCAAAGTGTCATTGGCATAATCAAGGCGCGCCATCGCCGATGAGCCACGCAGGGTGACGGAGCGGTCATCATAGGTTTCCACAAGAGTGATGTTAAATGTTACATCCACACCGCCTGCGCGCGCCAGAATGCGCCAGCTTTGCGGGCGCGTTCCGCCACCGGGCAGCTCAACATGGTTTGACAGCTCCAGGTGCAAAATCTCTGGTGTGCCGAAGAGATCCTGACAAAAGGCAAACAGATGTGGCCCAAGCTCAAGCAGCAGATTGCGCGTCTCGCGCATGAGCCAGATGCCATATGGCCCCGCCCGCAAGGGGCCAAGCGGGAAGCACCAGTTGATTTCGGCCGTCGAGACGCGCCCCAAATCACCGGCATCAAGCTGCTTTTTCAGCCGCAGATAGCTCGGCAGACCCAGAAAGTTGTGCCCCGCCGCAAGCTGTACGCCTTTGCTGGCCGCCGCCGCGTTCATCGCGGCGACATCGCCGCCCGACAAAGCCACAGGTTTTTCCACCAGCACATGTAACCCGCCAGCAATACACGCCTCCGCCACCGCGCGGTGATGGTCAGGCGGGGTGAGCACATGCACCGCCTCACAGGCATTTGCGGCCAGCATTTCAGCAACCGAGCCGAAGGCTTCAACACCGCGCGCTGCGCCAAAGGCTTTGGCAGCAGCGTCATTGGGGTCGACCACACAGGTCAGCTCCGCCCCTTTGGTGGCGGCAATCGCATCAGCATGCCAATCGGCAATATAGCCCGCGCCGATGATGCCCACTTTGGTCACTTTGCTCATAAAAGCCTCACTTATACTCGATAATTTCCATACGGCTGCCAAGCCGCTTGCGCTTGCGGTAGGTCGCCGCGCCGATGATATTCGGGAACTTTGATAAAAAGAGATAAACAGCGTGTCGCCATGCCCGCGCGCGCGCCAGCCCATCGCTCTCCAGCCCGCGCACCGTGCGCAGATAAGAGACGCCGTAAAGGGCTGCGATGAGCGCAAAGAGTGGCCAGAACAGCACTGCGCCGACAAGGCCGAGTAGGGGCAAGACCCCGCCAAAGAGCCACATCCGCCGCCGCTCGCGCACGAAGTAGTCGGGGTGCAGATCATTCACCTGCTCAAAGCCGTGGCCCGTGCGCACAGCGCGGCTCCACCATTCAGAAAAGCGGGTCATATTTGCGTCGTGATGTGTCATCGGAATGGGCAGGCGCAGGAGCTTATGCCCCGCCTTGCGCAGCCGCGTGCAAAACTCGTCATCTTCGGCGGCAATCACCGCGGGGTTAAACCCGCCCACAGCCTCAAAGGCACTTGCCCTGACCATCATATCCCCGCCACAGGCCATGATCTCGCCTGCTGGCCTGTGCCACTCAAAGTGGCACATCTCGTTGAAGATACTGGCGTCAGCGTGGATTTCGGCGCGCCAGCCTGTGACAAGCCCGAGGCTTTCATCTTTGGCCAGTGCCTCGGCCGCGTGGGTGAGGTAGCCTACCTCCAGCGTGCAGTCTCCGTCCACAAACTGGACAAACTCTGGCGCATCTGGGCGGGCCATGATCTGCTCAAAGCCCGCATTGCGCGCGCGCGCCGCCGTAAACGGCACGTCGCTGCCAAGCAGAACAGTCTCCGCCCCCAAGCGCTCTGCCGCAGCCAAAGAGCCGTCGCTGGAGCCGCTGTCCACATAGATTAAAAGATCGACTTCGCCTTGCAACGAGGTCAGGCAGTTGACGAGCCTCTGGCCTTCGTTGCGCCCGATCACGACTGCGCCGATACGTGTTGCGGTGCTCATGGCTTGGCCTCCAGTGGCGTGGGGCGCAAAAGCGCTTTGCGACCCGCCGCATAGGCCAGAAACAGCGCCGCCAGTCTGCGTGCTTCGAGAGTGGCATCAAATTCCTGTACAACCTGCGCACGCCCCGCAGCCCCCATGGCGCGGGCGCTTTCAGGGTCCGCCAGATAAGCTTCAAGGGCTGCGTGCAAGCCTGCCTCGTCACCAGGGGCAACGAGCCAGCCGGTTTCGCCGTTGCGCACAAGTTCGGGCACGCCTGCGATCTGTGTGGTGATCACAGGCAGCCCCGCAGCCATCGCCTCCATCAAGACAACAGGCAGCCCCTCGGCAAAGCTTGGCAGCACAAGCGCACCACTCTTAGCCAGCAGCTTTGCGACCTCATCTTGGCTCTGGTAGCCCAAGAGGCGCACACGTGGCTCCAGCTTCAGCTCCCCGATAAGCGCTTCAATCTGGGGGCGCTCAGGCCCGTCGCCCACCAGTGTCAGGCGCGCCTCTGGCAGCTTTGCCAAAGCCCGCAGTAAGACAGGTAGGCCTTTTACGGGGGCAAGCCGTCCGACAAACAACAGCTCCGCACCGCCTAAGGGCGCAGCAGTGTAGCGCTGCGGCTCGACCCCGCAATGCACGATATGCAACTTGCTCCACTCGGCCTCAGGTGCAAACGCCATCGCCTGAGAGCGGCAGAAATGGCTGATACAGGCCACAAAGCTGGCCCGTGCGATCTTTTCATCAAGCCGCCAATGGTAGGGTTCAAAGAAGATGTCAGGCCCATGCAGCGTGAAGGAAAAGGGGATGCCCGAGAGCGCAGACGCAAGCATCGCTACGGTGCAGCTTGCTTTGGCAATATGGTTGTGAAGGTGCTGAGCACCCGTGTTTTGCAAATGCCGCGCCAGCACAGCGGCCTCGGCAAAATAGAACATCTGATAAGCGCGCCCCTTCAGGCCTTTGGGGGCTGTTTTCCACGCCAGTGCCAGAGCTTTGAACCAGGCTTTGGGGCTTTGGGCAAACAAAGCGCCCTGTGCCGCCAGCAGCCGCACAGGGTTCTTGGCCGCGTCCAGCACATGAAAGGTGCGCGCGGCCTCTTGGCGCTGTTCTTCGCCCACATGGTGCTCAGGCCCTGTGCGGCGGATGCTGGCTGTTTCCACAGTCAGACCGGCGGCGCGCAGGCCCGCCACTTCGCGCTGGATAAAGGTATCACTGGCGCGAGGGTATTCGCCTGTCAGATAAGCGATCTTCATTCTGCCCGCCTCACAAATTGCTTTTGTGGCAGCCAGCCAAGCCGTGCCTTGGCGCGGTCGTTAGAATAGCTGACGGCCTGCATCCTTGCGCGCAGCACCTTGGGGCGCAAAAGCCCCGGTGCGCGCTGGCCAAGCAGAGCGTTTGTCAGCCATGCAAAAGGCACAAGCAGCTGCCACGGCAGCGGCACATGCAGGCCATTGTGCTCTTGTGCGATGTACTCGGCTCGGCTCGGGGGCGCGGTTTCAACAATGTTGAGCGCTTCACAGGGCCCATCGGGGGCTGTCTCGGCGGCGCGCACCATGGCTTCTGCGGCGTCCTGCACATGCACAAGCGGCACTTCGCCCTTGCGGCCAAGGCTGACCAGCAGAGCTGCTCTCTTCGCGCCAATATGTGCGTTCCAGCGGCGCTCGTCGTCGTAGAGCGCGCCAATGCGCAAGCACCAGCCACGCAAGCCCGACTGACACAGCGCCACCTCTTGCGCGCATTTCGCGCCCACATAGGCTTCGCGTGCGCCCAAATCGGGTTCAAGCGCGGTTGCCTCGTCAATCACGCCCGTTGCATCGCCGTCATAAACCGCAATCGAGCTGGCCAGCACCACAAGAGGGGGCACCTTGGCTGTTTCGGCCCCGGCAACAAGCCTCTCTGTTGCCCAGATCGTATCGCGCGAGAGCGCGTCTGCGTCGTTGCTCACAGAGGCCGCTGTATGAAGGATCGCATCCACACCCGTGAGCAAAGACGCCTCAAGCCCTTCGGAAAGATCGGCCACGATGGCTTCGACGCCGTCAGGCCAGGTGGTTGCATGCCGCGAAAGTGCGCGCACTTTATGGCCACGCGCCAAGGCCGCGCTGACGCACGCGCGCCCCAAAAAGCCCGAGGCTCCGGTGATGAGCAGGGTCAGCGTGCCCATGGCATCGGCTCCATTTTTTCACAGCGGCTTTTGGGCACATAGGCGCCGCCCGTGAGCCCCGCGTTTTGTATAGCCAGCGTCACCTCTGTCAGGTGCAGTGCAAAATCGCCCCCAATGCGGCTGGGCACCCCGGCCTTGATTGCGTCGAGCATTTCGGCTGGCCCCAAGGCAAAGTTCATTGCGGCAGCCCCTTTGCGGGGCAGCTTTGGGTGCGTTGTCTTGGCGCTCAAACGTATGCGCTTGCCAAGCGGGCTTTCCATCAGGCGGCGGCGCAGGCGCAAGCGTTTGTAAAACCGCACAGGCGCGGCATTGTCCCATGCTTTCTTAATACTCAACACACCTGCATCCGTGATCACGCGCAAGCGGTGATCATGGGGTGCCGCAATCGAGCAGGTGAGGCGCACAAGCGGGCCGTTTTCAAACGACAGCACCGCCACAGAAAAATCAGGCGCAGCTTCAGCCACACCGCGCTTGTCTGGCAGCACCTCGGCAGACACAGCATTCACGCGCGTTACCGCGCCAAACATGGCAATCAGCCAGCTCAGGTAATAGCCCGCATGCTCCAGCGTACAGCCGATCTGGAATTCGTCCTCATAGGGCCAGGGCGCACCGCTCTCGCTGGCCCAGTCTTCCAAGGGCGCTTGCGGGATAAAGCCGTCATCCAGCTCGGCATAGATCAGCCTTGGCACCCCATAAGCGCCGCTGCGCAGGGCGTGGGCCAGCGTTTGTGCCGCTTCGCCCAACACAGAAGAGGGCGCTGAGCCAAGCTGCAAGCCTTTCGCGTGCGCAAGGGCAACAAGGCTCTCGGCTTCCTCAAAATCCATTGCCAGAGGTTTTTCGCAAAACACATGGCAGCCCGCCTCAAGAGCGGCACGGTTCACTTCATAATGCGCGCGGGGGTTGGTGAGGTTGAGCAAAAGCCCGTCGCCCGCCACCAAGGCCGCGAGCGCGGCAAAGCTATCTGTGGCCGTCAGGTGCCAATGGGCGGCAAAAGCTGCGCGCCGTGCGCTGTCTTGGTCATAACAACCGACCACCGTAATATCAGGGTGGGCCGCAAACGAGCGCATGTAAAGGTCGGCGACAAAACCACAGCCGACAATCGCAACTCTCTTCACGTCTCGCCTCCCATAGAAAATCCACCGCCCCAAAAGCGCCATGGCGCGGGTCGGTTGGGGCATTTTACTCATCTCCAGTCAGTTTGCCGTGAAAAAGTGGCAAGACTGGGGCATCTGTCAAATTTTGGGCAAGTTTTATCTCTATCACAGATGCACAAAGCGCTTTATGCGCTCATAAGTGGTTTAAAACGGGTGAAGAGTTTGATTTTTAAGGCCAAAGGGCAAGAGATTGCCGTGAACATCGGCAGCAAAGCAGCACTTTTGGCTGCGGTTCGCGAGAGATTCGCCCGCCGCGAGGGCTTTGCGCTCGCCACGATCAATCTGGATCATCTGGTTAAACTCCACAGCTCAGAAAGCTTCGCGCGCGCCTATGCCGCCCACGATCTTGTTGTGGCCGATGGCAATCCGATTGTCTGGCTCGCGCGTCTTGCGCGCCGCCCGGTCTCGCTCGTGCCGGGGTCTGAAATGGTGCTGCCGCTGGCCAGGCTGGCCGCCGAGCAGGGTGTGAGCGTGGCACTCTTCGGGGCAACAGAAGAGAGCCTCGGGCGCGCATCTGAGGCGCTCACAGCGCAGGTTACGGGTCTCAAGGTCGTCTGCCAGATCGCCCCGCCCATGGGGTTTGACCCTGAAAGCGCTGCCGCCGCCCAAATGCTGACAGCGCTTGAGGCCTCGGGTGCGGGGCTTGTCTTTCTTGCGCTTGGTGCGCCCAAGCAAGAGGCTTTTGCCGCCCGTGGCCGCGCCCTTGCGCCGGGCCTTGGCTTCGCCTCCATCGGCGCAGGCCTCGACTTTCTTTCAGGCGCTCAAAACCGTGCTCCAAAATGGGTGCAAGCCATTGCGATGGAGTGGGCGTGGCGCGCAGCCTTGGCCCCCAAACGCCTTGTGCCGCGCTATGCGCGCTGCTTCGCGATCTTGCCACGGCTCATCCGCGATGCGCTTGCGCTGCGTTAAAGCAGGCGCGGGGCAGGGGCGCGCCTGAGCAGGAGCCTGTCCTTGATCCGCGTTTTCAGCCCGCGCGGCGGGGGCAACTCGCGGTTCATCTCAAAACTCGTGCCGTTGAGGCTGCGGTCATGCCAGAGCGCAAGCGTCGCGCCCCACTCTGCGGCAACCTCGGGGGCTAATCCGTCAGGAATACCCATATCTGTCGCCAACATCCCGGGCAGCCAGTCGCTGATCACGATTTCGGGCAGGCGGTCAGCCAGATCCGCCACCAAGGCCCGCGTCAGAATACGCGCCGCGCCTTTTGAGACAGAATAGGCGGCAGAGGCAGGCAGCGGTGCAATGTCGGCAAAACTTGCCACATTCACAATCCGCCCAAAGCCGGCCTCGGCCATATCATCAAGCGCCAGCCGTGTGGCTCCGAATGTGCCACCAAGGTTGGTGGCCACCGTCTCCATAAAGCGCGCATGGCTTTCCTGAAACACATCACGGCGCGGATAAACCGCCGCGTTGTTCACAAGTAGGCTCACAGGCCCAAGTTCTTGGCGCAGAACCGCAAAGCAATCCTCCAGCGCTGCCGCATCTGCCACATCACAGGCCAGTGGCAGGATGTTTGCCTGGCCGCGTGCGGTCTCTTCCAGCGGGTCTATCCTGCGCCCGAGTGCGGCTACCTTCACCCCCCGCGCCGCTAGAGTGCGCGCCAAAGCACGGCCAAGGCCCGAGCCGGCACCCGTCACCACGGCCACGCCGCTCAAAAGCCGTGCATCTGCGTCAGCCATGATCTGTCCTTTCAAGGATCGCCTCCGCCACGCGCAAAGCCTGCGCAGCAATGGCCAGAGAGGGGTTTACGCCCATGGAACTGGGCATAAAGCCCGCATCGGCCACATAGAGGTTGGCCAGCTCGTGCACACGGCCATGCCCGTTGAGCACCGTGCGCTTGGGGTCGTCGCCAAAGCGCATGGTGCCGCAGGGGTGGCCATAGTTCAGTTCGGGCGTATTGCTCAAAAACATCTGCCGCTGCCCCTTAAACGCCTTGCGAATGGCGCGCCGAAACACTCGGCGGCGTTGCAAAAGCTCATCTGACAGGCGGTACTCAAGAGCGATCTCGTCGCCAGAGGCGACCAAAACGCGGTTCTCGTCATAGGCCAGATCTTCCATCAGCCCGACAAAAACCTTGGCATTGCCCAGCATCTTTGCCGCCACAGCGGCAGGCAGGCGCGCAGCCTCCTGCACCAGCCGCTTCTGCCCGAGCGCAGTGCGCGCAAGCCTCAGGCGCAGGTAGTGCAGTATCTCGCCGTAAGAGGCGTCAATCCCCATGGCCTGCACCATCCCAAGGCGCGCACCGTCATGATGCAGCAGGTCGCGAAACCCGACAGACTTTGACGGCCCGCCGTCCTTCACACCGGGCCAGACGGCAAACATCTCGTTGAGATGGAACATGAGGCCGCGCCCCACCAGCCCGCTGGCGTTGGCGACCCCTTGGGGAAAGGCCTCACTGGCCGAGCCAAGGCAGAGGCGCGGGCTGCCAAAGGCCCCGCCCGCAAGCACAAACAGAGGCGCTTTCAGGCGGTGTGTCTCACCATCAAGGCGCAGCTCGATTTCGCTTATGCGCTGCCCGTCGCCCACGAGCCGCGTCACCTCTGCGCTGTGCAAAAGTGCGGCGTTGCCCGTGGCCAGAGCAGGCTCCACCCCTGCGGAGCGCGCATCCATTTTGCACGGCTCGGGGCACTTGAACCCAAGGCAACTCTTACAGCCCTCAAGGTGTCTTACCGCGCTGTGCAAGTGATAGGGGTGCATCCCCGCAGCCCTCAGACGCTGCGCAATCACCCTATCCACGGCGCTCATGGCGGGCGGATCTGGCAGTGTACGGCTTGGCGCCGGGCTGAGCGGGTCTGCGGTTCCGCTCACATGATACATCGCTTCGGCGCGCGCAAGATAGGGCTCAAAGTGTGCATAGCTCACAGGCCAGCCACCTGTCGGGTGGGGGCGCTCTGGGCTGTCATCCAGATCTTGCGGGGCAGGGCGCTCAAGTGTTGCGGCATAAAACACCGAGCTGCCGCCCACGCCTGCGCCAAGTGGCGCATAAAAGCTTTGCTCCTGTCCGTTGACCTTGGCGCGCATGGGCGCAGGCCACAGCCCCCGCGCCAGCCGCGCTTCGGGAACAAATATCTCGTGGCTCAAAGGCGTCTCTTCGCGCCGGTGTCCTGCAGGGCCTTTCTCGACAAACAGCACTTTCTTGCCAGCTTCGGCCAGCGCGCGGCCCAATGTGCCGCCGCCCATACCTGTGCCGATGATCACAACATCCCAGCTCTGGCGCAAGAGGTCACTCATGGGGCAAGCTCCCCGCGCATCAGGGGGGCAAACCGCGCGCTCATCGCGCGGGCCGCGGTGTTGGTGATGTGGTTGTTGTCAAAATACCAGCTTGCGCCCTCTTGCAGCGCCGAACAGCTTTTATCGGTGCAAACAGCGCTCCATGTCTCGATGACGGGGGCTGCACTCATGGCGTGCTGCGCCAGCCCGTAGCGGGCCTTGGCATCCGCACGGCTTGCGCGCGCGCGCGTCGCCAGCTCGGCCTCACTGATCCGCCCATGCGCCAGAAGCCGTGCTGCCGCGCGGCTGTCATAGGCGGGCAGCTCCGGCATCTGTTCGAGCACATGCACTGCGCCAAACTGTGCTTCAAGCTGGGGCAGGGTCGCCGCGAGACCTGCGCGCAGCACCTCTGCGTTGCTCGTGGCCTCATAGCCGCTCAGGGTAATCGTGTTCTGCGCATCCAGCCCCACACCTGTGCCACTGGCGTAATAGCTCCAACGCCCCACAAGCAGCACATTGCGCACCGCTGTCAGCGTGGCCATGTCGCGCGCAATTACCGCTTTGTCGGCGGTGCAGGCCGCGTCTTGGGCAGGGGTTGCGTAGCTTTCTGTCTTGCTCACGCCAAAGAGCGGTGGGCAGCCCGCATGCCAGATGATGAGCGCAGGCGTCTCGGCTTCCCAAGCCGCTTGCTCCAGCCCCTCTTTCATTGCGCGCAAATGGCTGTCCCCCCAGATCAAGACCTGCGCATCGCCCTCAGGCCCGATGGGGCAAAGCTCCACCCCCTCAAATGCGCCGTCGCGCGGCTCATAACAGCGCGAAAAATCCTGCAAAAAGTCTGCGCTCGCTGCGATATGGGCTTGCGTGGCCGCATCAAAGCGCTGTGGCAAGCCGTCTTTCACATAAGCCAGCGCGCCAAAGCCAAGCGCAGCTGCCGAGGGCACAGCCAGCGCGCCCAAAACAGCCCAACCCCGTGGCTCCATGCGGCGGAAAGGGGTTTCCACATAGCGCCAAGAGAGCCACGCCAGAGCCACAGATAAGACCATCCAGGCGGCAGCCTCAGACCAGCCAGCGTAGCCCCCCCGCCAATAGAGCGAGAGCACAAAGACAGGCCAGTGCCAGAGATAAAGCGAATAGGATATTTTGCCAAAAAATACAGGCAAAGGGGTGCTCAAACCCGCGTTTACACCGTTGCTGGAGCGCCCGTTGGCGAGCAACAGCACCGTGCCCAAAACAGGGAAGGCCACTTGCCAGCCGGGGAAGCCATAGGCGGCATCAATAAAGAGAAGGCTGCCAACAACCAGCCCAAGCCCCAGCCAGCTGACCCAAGCGCCAGCCTTAAGCGGCGCACGCCCGTGGCTGTGAATGGCCAGCAACACACCTGCCAGAAGCTCCCAGGCGCGGAACGGGAAGAGATAAAAGGTTGCTGTTTGGTGTGTGGGGGTGAGCCAGACCGACGCGGCCAGCGAGGCCGCAAAGCTGATCCAGAGCGCACCGACAAAAACACGCGGCCAGCGCAGGAGCAGAAGCAAAAGAAGCGGCAAAACAATATAGAACTGCTCCTCGACCGAGAGCGACCATGTGTGCAAAAGCACCTTGTCTTCCGCGCTTGTGTCAAAATATCCCGCGCCACGGTAGAACAGCACATTGCTCAGGTAGACTGTCGCTGCGATCAGCGATTTGCCATAGTCACGAAACTCAAACGGCAAGAGCACCAGCCACGCCACCACGCTGGCGGCCAAAGCCATGGCAAAAAAGGCAGGGGCCAGCCGCTTCACGCGGCGGATATAAAACCGAACCAGCGAAATGCGCCCTGTGCTGAGCGCTTCACGCCACAATAATGCGCCGATCAGGTAGCCCGAGATGACAAAAAAGACATCCACACCGGCAAAGCCACCGCTCAGGACGGGCAGGCCAAAGTGGTAAAGCACCACAGCCATAACAGCGATCATGCGCAGCCCGTCAATTTCGGGGCGGTAGGAACTGGTTACACTCGTCATAGGCGCATCTTTACTGAAAATTCTGGCTCTGGGCAGCGGCTAACGCAGCAATGCGGCAATATTTTGAACAAAAGCTTGAAATCGCCCGATGTGTTACTAAAAAATAGCAAGGTGTATATTTGGTGTAACATATTGCTTGCATCGAATCTTGTCTGAAGGCAAACTGCACGGGAACAGGACCACCCAGCAGGAGACGCAGCTTTGGCGCAGGCCTTCATTTGTGATGCAACCCGAACACCCATTGGCCGCTACGGTGGCGCACTGTCTTCTGTGCGCGCCGATGATCTGGCCGCTCTGCCCATTGCCGCGCTCAAAGCGCGCAACCCCGATGTCGATTGGGCCGCCATTGATGATGTGATCTACGGCTCTGCCAACCAAGCGGGCGAAGACAACCGCAATGTCGCGCGGATGGCGGCACTTCTGGCAGGCTTGCCCATCGACGTGCCGGGCACCACGCTCAACCGCCTCTGCGCAAGCGGCATGGATGCCGTGGGCATGGCCGCCCGCGCCATCAAGGCAGGTGATTATGACATGGCCATCGCGGGTGGGGTCGAGAGCATGAGCCGCGCACCCTTCGTGATGCCCAAGGCCGAAACAGCCTTTGGCCGCGCCAATGCGGTCTATGACACAACCATCGGCTGGCGCTTTGTAAACCCCAAGATGAAAGCCGCCTACGGGACAGACTCCATGCCCGAGACAGCCGACAATGTGGCCGAAGATTACGGCATCAGCCGCGCAGACCAAGATGCTTTTGCAGCCCGTTCCCAAGCGCGCTTTGAGGCCGCACAGGCCGCTGGCAGATTTGCCGACGAGATCACGCCTGTCGAGATCCCGCAGCGCAAGGGAGATGCGGTTGTGTTTGATACCGATGAGCACCCCCGCGCAGGCAGCACGGTGGATAAGCTCGCCAAGCTGCGCGCCATCAACGGTGAGGGCAAGACTGTCACCGCAGGCAACGCCTCGGGCGTGAATGATGGCGCAGCCGCGCTGCTCATGGCCTCCGAAGCCGCCGCCGCCGCCCAAGGGCTCACGCCTCTTGCGCGTGTGGTGGGGATGTCGGTGGCAGGTGTGGCTCCGCGCATTATGGGCATCGGCCCTGTGCCAGCCAGCCAGAAGGTTTTGGCGCGCGCAGGCCTCAGCATTGAAGATATGGATGTGATCGAGCTGAACGAGGCTTTCGCAAGCCAGGGTCTCGCAACGCTGCGCGCTCTCGGCGTGGCTGATGATGCCGAGCACGTCAATCCAAACGGCGGCGCGATTGCGCTGGGCCATCCGCTGGGGATGTCAGGCGCGCGCCTTGTCATGACAGCGGCCTACGAACTCAAGCGCCGTGGCGGGCGCTATGCACTTTGCACCATGTGCGTTGGCGTTGGCCAGGGCGCAGCCATTATCATTGAACGGGTCTGAGGAGGACACACTCATGTATGCACAGATGGTACAATCAACCGGCGCAGGCGTAAAATCCCGCGAGGAAATGAGCCCCGAAGAGGCGGCCTTTCAGGACCGTATCGATGCCGATATCAAGATCGAGCCGAAAGACTGGATGCCCGCAGGCTACCGCAAAACGCTCATCCGCCAGATCGGCCAGCACGCACACTCCGAAATCGTGGGCCAGCTGCCCGAAGGCAACTGGATCACGCGTGCGCCCACGCTGGAGCGCAAGGCGATCCTGCTTGCCAAGGTCCAGGACGAGGCAGGCCACGGCCTCTACCTCTACGCGGCGGCCGAAACTCTGGGTGTAAGCCGTGACGAACTCACCGAGCAGCTCCTTGACGGGCGCATGAAATACTCTTCCATCTTCAACTATCCGACCCTCAACTGGGCCGACATGGGCGCGGTTGGCTGGCTGGTTGATGGCGCGGCCATCATGAACCAGGTACCGCTTCAGCGCACATCTTACGGCCCCTATTCACGGGCGATGATCCGCATCTGTAAGGAAGAGAGCTTCCACCAGCGTCAGGGCTACGACATCATGATGAAGATGGCCCAAGGCACGCCTGCCCAAAAAGCCATGGCGCAAGACGCGCTCAACCGCCTCTGGTATCCAAGCCTGATGATGTTTGGCCCAAGCGATGCAGACTCGGTACATTCGGCCCAGTCCATGGCGTGGAAGATCAAAATGGACAGCAACGACGAGCTGCGCCAGAAGTTTGTCGACCAGACGGTGCCGCAAGCCGAATACCTTGGCCTGACCGTGCCCGACGAGAACCTCAAGTGGAACGAAGAGAAGGGCGGCTACGACTTCTCCCAGCCCGATTGGAACGAGTTCTTTGATGTGCTCAAAGGCAACGGCCCCTGCAATGTCGACCGTATGGAAAAGCGCAACGCCGCTTGGGACAATGGCGCCTGGGTGCGCGATGGCCTCTTGGCCCACGCCGAAAAGCGCGCCGCGCTCAAAACCGCTGCGGAATAAGGAGCAAACACATGTCTAAAGAATGGCCCCTCTGGGAAATCTTCGTCCGCGGTCAGCATGGCCTGAGCCACCGTCACGTGGGCAGCCTGCATGCCCCTGACGCGGAAATGGCAATCAAGAACGCCCGCGATGTCTACACGCGCCGCAACGAAGGCCAGTCAATCTGGGTGGTCGAGGCGGCGCATGTCACAGCCTCCAGCCCGTCGGACAAAGGCCCGATGTATGAGCCAAGCGAAAGCAAGGTCTACCGCCACCCGACATTCTTTGACATCCCCGAAGATGTGGGGGCCATGTGATATGAGCACGCTTTACGACTTTGCCCTCCGCATGGGGGACAACACGCTTATCTTGGGCCACCGCGTGTCTGAGTGGTGCGGCCATGCGCCGGTTTTGGAAGAAGATATCGCACTTGCCAACACCGCGCTCGATCTGATCGGCCAAACCCAGCTCTGGCTCGGCCTTGCCGCCGAAGAAGAGGGCGCGGGCAAAACCGCAGATAACCTCGCTTTCCTGCGTGATGCTTGGGATTTTCGCAATGCGCTCCTCTGTGAGCTGCCCAATGGCGACTTTGGCCGCACCCTGATGCGCCAGTATCTCTTTGACGAGTGGCACCTCCTGATGCTGCGCGCGCTGCAGAACAGCTCTGAGACGCGCGTGAGCGATATCGCCGATAAGGCCGTGAAAGAGGTCAGCTACCATGTGGAGCGCTCGCGCGACACCGTCGTGGGCCTTGGCGACGGCACGCCAGAGAGCCACAAGCGTATGCAAGACGCGCTTGACTACCTCTACCCCTATGTGGGCGAGCTTTTCACGCCCGATGCTGTCGATGAGGCCGCCGCAGCCGAAGGCATCGCGCCTGATCTGGCCAGCCTGCGCGCAAGCTATGACGCGGCAATCGAGGCCACCATGGCCGAGGCCACGCTTTTGCTGCCCGAAAGCCGCTTTGCCCATAAAGGCGGGCGCACAGGGGCAATGCACACCGAACATCTGGGCCATATTCTCACGCAAATGCAGTGGCTCCAGCGCGCCTATCCGGGAGCGACATGGTGAGCCAGCCCAGCGTTGCAGAGGTCTATTCATGGCTTGATGAGGTGCCAGATCCCGAGATCCCCGTGATCTCTCTCACGGATCTGGGCATCATCCGCCACGTGGAATGGGCGGGCGACACGCTCGAAGTCACGGTCACGCCGACCTATTCGGGCTGCCCCGCCACCACGATCATCAACTTGGATATCGAAACCGCCCTGCGCGCGCGCGGCATTGAAAAGCTCACGCTCAAGCGCCAGCTCTCACCGCCCTGGACGACAGACTGGCTCACCGAGCAAGGCCGCGCCAAGCTGGAAGACTACGGCATCGCGCCGCCCCAGCCTGCGGGCGGGCCCAAACACTGCCCGCGCTGCCAGAGCCAGAATCTGGAGCGCCTGAGCCAGTTCGGCTCCACCCCCTGCAAGGCCCAATGGCGCTGCAAAAGCTGCCTTGAGCCTTTCGACTATTTCAAATGTATCTGAGGAGCTTAGCCAATGGCCCGCTTTCATGAACTCGAAGTCACAGATGTCCACAAAACCATCCGCGACGCTGTGGTTGTCACGCTCAAGCCCGTCAATGGCGCGGCCAGCGAATTTGACTTCACCCAAGGCCAGTATCTGACCTTCCGCCGTGACTTTGACGGCGAGGAAATCCGCCGCAGCTATTCGATTTGCGCAGGCAAGGGCGAGGGTATCTTGCAAGTGGGGATCAAGCGGGTTGATGGCGGCGCCTTCTCCACATGGGCCAACGAAGAGCTGAAAGTGGGCGCGCGCCTTGAGGCGATGCCGCCGATGGGCCGGTTCTTCACGCCGCTTGATGCGGCCTCAGACAAAACCTACCTCGGCTTTGCGGGCGGATCGGGCATCACGCCGGTGCTTTCGCTGATCAAAACCACGCTTGAAGCCGAGCCAAACGCTGATTTCACGCTGGTCTATGCCAACAAGGGCGTCTCCACGATCATGTTTCGCGAAGAGCTGGAAGACATCAAAAACCGCTATATGGGCCGCTTCAACGTGATCCACATTCTGGAGCAGGATGCCCAAGACATCGAGCTTTTCAGCGGGCTTGTGACCGAAGAGAAATGCGCCGAGCTGTTCAAAAGCTGGATCGATATCAAGTCTGTGGACACAGCGTTTATCTGCGGACCAGAGCCTATGATGCTGGGCATCGCCAAGGCGCTGAAAGACCACGGTTTGACGGAAGAGCAGATCAAATACGAGCTCTTTGCCTCGGGCCAGCAGGGCCGACTGGCCAAGCCTGCCGCGTCGCGCGCAGCCGCAGCAGCGGCCCAGATCACCCTTTCGGTGACGCTTGATGGCGCAACGCAGACACTTGAGGCCGATGGCAACACAAGCTTGCTCGACATCGCCCGCGCCAATGCGATGGATGCGCCTTATGCCTGTAAGGCGGGCGTCTGCTCGACCTGTCGCTGTCGTGTGATCGAGGGCGAGGTGGATATGCGCGCCAACCATGCGCTCGAAGATTATGAGGTCGAGAAGGGCTATGTGCTTTCGTGCCAGACCTACCCTGTGAGTGCTGTTGTGAAGGTCGACTACGACCAGTGAGGGCGCGCGCATGAGGCTTTGCGCTTTGGCTGCGCCAAATCGCGGTGGCCGAGAGGGGCTTTGCCCCTCTCGCGCTCTCCCCAGGATATTTTAGGCAAAAAGAAAGCGTTTAAGCTCAGAGCGCCTTGAGGCCTCCAAGCGTAAGCTTTGCGACCTGGGCTCCGTAAGCGCGGCGGGCAGCTTCGTCGGCCTGGCCGTTCCACATGTAGTGCCAGTTGAGCATCCCAAAGAGCGACATGGTGATGCTGCGCAATTTGGCAGGGTCATGCGCGAAGACTTCGGGGGCATTTTCAGCGATGGTGTCTGACAAGAGGCGCACCATATCGCGTTGATACTCTATAAGGATTTTCCTTTCGGCTTCGGGGAGGTGATCCATACCTGCACTCTGTACGCGGTGGGCATTATCGGCGCCTTGATAGGCCAGAAGCACCTCTGTGCAGAGCGCTTCCAGTTTTTGGGACGCACTGAGGCCTGCGAGCGGCACGGCTGCAAGCCTGTCGCGCAGGTCTTTCAGGTGGCTGTCGAGCAGGTCAAAGAGCAGCGCATCCTTGCTGTCATAGTAGTGGTAGATGTTGGCCTTGGAGATCCCCGCCTCGCGCGCAAGCGCCGCCATGGAGGCGCGGTCAAACCCCTCAACGGCGAAGACGCGGGCCGCGGCCTCCAGAATGGCGATGCGCTTTGCACCGTGGTCTTTGGCTTGTGTTCTGGCCACGCGCTCAGCCCTCTTTGCTACGGTTGTCGATGACGCGCACGGCCTTGCCTTGGGAGCGCGCAACAGAGCCAGGGTCGCCGACAACAACCTCTGTCGAGACGCCGACCATATCCTTGATATGCTTTGTCAGCATCCGCTGTGCGGCGGTGCGGCTGAGGTTGTCAGCGGCATCTGCATTGGCTTCTACAAACACCCGCATCGCATCCATGCGGCCTGATTTGTAAAGCTCGATCTGGAAGTAGGGTGCAAGCCCGCCTGTGGCCATGACCTGCTCTTCGATCTGGGTGGGGAAGACATTGACGCCGCGCAGGATGATCATGTCATCCGAGCGCCCCGTGATCTTCTGCATCCGGCGCATGGAGCGGGCTGTGCCCGCCATGAGCCGCGTGAGATCGCGCGTGCGGTAGCGGATCATTGGCATGCCTGTCTTGGTGAGCGTGGTGAAGACAAGTTCGCCTTCGCTTCCGTCCGGCAGCACTTCGCCTGTGACAGGGTCAATCACCTCCGGGTAGAAGTGATCTTCCCAGATGTGCAGGCCATCTTTTGTCTCGACACATTCGTTGGCCACACCTGGCCCGATGATCTCGGAAAGCCCGTAAATATCAACGGCATGCATGTCAAAAGCCTCTTCCACTTCAAGGCGCATGGCATTCGTCCACGGCTCAGCACCAAAGACGCCCACATCAAGGCTTGTGCTCTGCGGGTCAATCCCCGCTTTGTGAAAACCTTCAAGGATGTTGAGCATATAAGACGGCGTCACCATGATCCCTTGGGGCTGGAAATCGGTGATCAGGCCCACCTGCTTTTCGGTTTGTCCGCCGCCCATGGGCACCACTGTGGCGCCGAGCCGCTCGATCCCGTAATGCGCGCCAAGCCCGCCTGTGAACAGGCCGTAGCCGTAGGCGTTGTGCACCGTATCGCCGCGCTTGAGGCCCGAGGCGCGCAAGGAGCGGGCAACAACTTCGGCCCAGACATCAATATCGTTCTGGGTGTAGACCACAACTGTGGGCTTGCCGGTTGTGCCAGAGGAGGCGTGGATGCGCACCAGCTCTTCACGTGGCACAGCACTGAGGCCAAAGGGATAGTTGGCGCGCAGATCGTCTTTGTAGGTGAAAGGGAATTTCGCCAGATCACTCAAGGACTTGAGATCATCCGGGTGCACGCCTGCCGCGTCAAAACGCTCTTTGTACATCGCCACATTGTCATAAGCATGCTTCAGCGTGGTCTTCATCCGCGCAAGTTGCAGCGCCGTAATCTCGTCGCGCGAGGCGATTTCGATCGGGTCAAGGTCACTCTTCTTTGGTGTCAGATCTTTCATGGCTCAGGCCTCCCCGCCTTCGTCAAAATGTGTGCCCGCAATCGCGCGCGAAATCCCGCGAAACTCGGCCAGAGTTTCGCCCTTCTGGTTGCTCACAACCACGTCATAAATCCCGCTGCGCCCGGTAAGGCTCACCTCGCGCGCGGTGGCGCGCAGGCGGTCGCCTGCAAAACCGGGGGCGAGGTAGCTCATAAATGTGTGCTGGCCCACGGTGTTCTGGTTGCGCGAGTTGCAGGCAAAGGCAAAGGCGCTGTCGGCCAACATAAAGCTCACACCACCGTGGCAGGTGCCATGGCCGTTGGTGTGATGGGCTTGCACCTCCATCTCCAACACAGCCGTGCCCTCATCCACGTTGATCAGCTCCATACCAACCCATTCAGAGGCCTTGTCGCCCGCCCACATGGCAGCAGCAGACCGTTCTGCGCGTTCTTTCGGGGTCATGCTCATTCTCCCTTAAACGCAGGTGCGCGCTTGTTCAAAAAGGCGCTCACGCCTTCAGCGTAGTCGGCACTTTCACCGCAGGTTTTCATGTAGCCGGCCTCAAGCTCAAGCTGCTCTTCAAGCGTGTTCACAGCGGCGGCCTGAATGGCGGCTTTGGTGAGGCCAAGGCCCAATGTGGGGCCGTTGGCCAGCTGCTCGGCCAGCGCGCGCGCTTCATACATGAGTTGCCCGTCTTCAATGCAGCGCCAGATGAGGCCCCAGTCTTCGGCTTGCTGCGCGGTCATCGGCTGTGCCGTAAAGGCCAGCCCCTTGGCGCGCGCTTCGCCGAGCAAGCGGGGCAAATGAAAGCTGCCGCCTGTGTCAGGGATCAAGCCGACCTTGGAAAACGACTGGATGAATTTTGCCTTATCCGAAGCCAGCACCATGTCACAGGCAAGCGCCAGATTGGCGCCAGCCCCGGCTGCTACGCCGTTCACAGCGCAGACAACAGGGAAGGGCAGGCTGCGAATGAGGGTCACGAGCGGCGCATAAAAGCTGCGCACAGTTGCGCCCAAATCGGGCAGGCTGTCCATCTTGCTGGGGTCGCGGTCGCCCAAGTCTTGCCCTGCACAAAAGCCGCGCCCCGCGCCTGTGAGCAAGACAGCCCGCACGCCAGCATCACGAGCCGCTTCAAGAGCCGCGCGCAAGGCGAGGTGCATGTCTTCGGTAAAGGAGTTCAGCTTATCGGGGCGGTTCAGCACAATCTCGTGCCAAAGCTCGTGTTTCACAACCAATATTGTCTCTGACATCATGTCCTCCCAAACGCGTCTCAAGAACAAGCTTGCATAAACCGAACGGTTGGTCAATAAATTATCAAGCACTGAAAAGGAGAGCGCCATGAGAGAGATTGCAAGCTACGCTTTGGGGCAGTGGGTCGCGCCAGACGCCGCCGCACGCCAGGTTGACTGCGCCATCACAGGCGCGCCCTTTGCGCGCATCGGCAATGGCACGCTTGAGACACAGGCCATGCTCACATACGCCCGCACCGTTGGCGGGCCGGCTCTGCGCAAGCTCACGTTTCATGACCGCGCCAAAATGGTCAAGGCGCTGGCCTTGGCGCTCGGGGAGCACAAACAAGCGCTCTATGATTTGTCTTTTCACACAGGGGCCACACAGAAAGATCACCTGATCGACATCGACGGTGGCATCGGGACGATGTTTGTCTTTGCCTCCAAGGGCCGCCGCGAACTGCCCGAGGCACATGTCTATGTTGACGGCGATGTGGAGCAGCTCTCGCGCCACGGTAGCTTTCTGGGCCAGCACATCTGCACGCCGCTGCACGGGGTTGGTGTGCATATCAATGCGTTTAACTTCCCCGTCTGGGGTATGCTCGAAAAGCTCGCGCCCACGCTTCTTGCGGGTGTCCCGGCGATTGTGAAACCTGCCAGCTCGACAGCCTATGTCACGGAACTGGCTGTCAAAATCATGCTCGACAGTGGTATCCTGCCAGAGGGCGCCTTGCAGCTCATCTCTGGGGGGGTTGGTGATCTCTTTGAGGGCTTGGGGCCGCAAGATGTGGTCAGCTTCACAGGCTCTGCCCAAACCGCGCTCAAGCTGCGCAGCCACCCGAATATTGCTGAAAACTCCACGCGCTTCATTGCCGAGCAAGACAGCCTCAACGCCTCTGTGCTTGGCCCCGATGCTGTCAGCGGCACCGAAGAGTTCGACCTTTTCATCAAGGAAGTCACCCGCGAAATGACAGCCAAGGCGGGCCAGAAATGTACTGCCATTCGCCGTATCATGGTGCCGGAGGCGCAGGTTGAGGCGGTGACAAAAGCACTCTCTGCAAAGCTTGACAGCCTCACAATCGGCGACCCGCGCGATGAGAAAACCCGCATGGGCGCGCTCGTCAGCATGAGCCAGAAACGCGATGTTCTGGCGATGGTTGAAAAGCTTGCCACCGAGAGTAAGATTATCTGGCGCGATGACGCCCGCGTGCCTGCCGAGGGCGCGTTTGTCTCGCCTGTGCTTTTGCAGTGCGACGCGCCTGATACCGCCGTTGAGGTGCACGCCACCGAGGCCTTTGGCCCCGTCAGCACCGTGATGGGCTATCGCGATATGGCCCATGCCGCCGCCCTTGTGGCCAAGGGGCAGGGCAGCCTTGTCACCTCGCTCATCACAGCCGACCCCGCCGTGGCGTCGGGTTTTGTGGCCGAGGCCGCGCCGTGGAACGGGCGCATCTACATCAACAACCGCCACTCGATGAAAGAGAGCACAGGCCACGGCTCGCCTTTGCCCCATATGGTCCACGGTGGCCCGGGCCGCGCAGGTGGTGGCGAGGAAATGGGCGGTATCCGCGGTGTCATGCATTATATGCAGCGCACCGCCATTCAGGGCAGCCCCGATATGCTCACCGCAATCGGCCAGAAATGGGTGCCGGGTGCTGATCAGATCACGGGCCCTGCGCACCCCTTCACACGGCGCTTCAGTGAGCTGCTGATCGGCGAGACCCTCCACACCGCCAGCCGCACCATCACGCTGGAAGACATCGAACATTTCGCCACCTTCACAGGCGACACGTTCTATGCCCACATGGATGAGGCGGCCGCCGCGCGAAACCCCTTCTTTCCGGGGCGCGTGGCGCATGGCTATCTCTTGCTCAGCTTTGCGGCGGGGCTGTTTGTGGAGCCAAATGAAGGCCCTGTCTTGGCCAACACAGGGCTTGATAACCTGCGCTTCATGAAGCCCGTTGTTGCGGGCGATGCCATCAAGGTGGCGCTCACGGTGAAGCGCAAGACAACCCGCAACGAAGAGTATGGCGAAGTGCGCTGGCACGTGAGCCTGACCAATCAGGATGACGAGCTCTGCGCAACCTATGAGCTGCTGACGATGAATGCGCTTTAACGCCTGAGGGCTTGCGGCTAAGATGTGCCCATGACTTCGGGCGCATCTGAGCTTTTTGACACGACCTTCACGGCCCTGCACGCGCAGGGGCCGCTGAAAACATGGTCGCTGATCGTGACGATTTTCGGTGATATTGCCCCCGCCAAGGAAGACCATCTGGACAGCCAGCTCTTGGCCGCGCTCACAGCGCCTTTCGGTGTGAAGCCCGAGGCGCTGCGCGTCGCGCTCCACCGCCTGCGCAAAGATGGCTGGCTGGAAGCGGTCAAGCGCGGCCGCCGCAGCGCCTATCATCTGTCGGCAACAGGCGAGGCGCTCACCCATGCAGCCTACGCCCAGATCTACCGCACAGCCCCCAGCGGGCAGGGGGCTGACTGGCATATCGAGCTTCTGGAAGATGCGGCCATAGCCAAGCGCGCGGGCAGTGCGGTTGTCGGCCCCAACATGCTCGTCTCACCTGCCAAAGGGGGCGCAGGCGGGCTCAACATTCCTGCAAGCGAAGTGCCTGCGTGGATGCGTGCATCGCTCACAAGCGCCGAGGCCATCGCAGAGTTTGCGCTTTATACAGAGGCTCTCGCCAGCCTCGTGCCACAGCTCGCCACAGCCAAGCTTGATCCGCCTCAAAAGCTCGCGCTGCGCCTTCTGGTGCTGCACCACTGGCGGCGTATTGTCTTGCGCCAACCCGAGGTTCACGAAGCTCTGCTCGGCAAGGGCTGGGCCGGTCACACGGCCCGCCAGCTCACGCTTGAAGTGTTTGAGACCCTTGGTCGCCCCGCGCTGAGCGAGCTGGCCAACCTGCAAAACGCCTAGGCGCTTTTCTTCCCTTCGGCCAAAGCCTGCAAAGACAGTTCCAGCTCTTTTTCCAGCTCGCGCACGCGCGCACGGTAGGCCGCGTTTGAGGCCATGTCCTGATCGGGCTTCCAGAGCTGTGCCAGCTCTTTCAGCGCCATGCGGTCGTGGGCGTAAAAGGCCTGCTCGGCTTCGGCGGCCTCATATTCGGTCATGCCCACGTTTTCGAGCACATAGCGCCCTGCGCGCAGCGAGCTGTCAAACATCTCGCGCACAATGTCGTTGGCACCTGCCTCATAGAGCGCAAACACATGCCCACGGTCACGCGCGCGCGCAATGATGTGAAGGTCGGGACGTTCTTTGCGCGCATGGCGCACAAGCTTGAGCGCCGCCGCCGTGTCATCAATCGAGACAACAAGCACCCGCGCATCGCGCAGGCCCGCCGCGCGCAAAAGCTCGGGGCGGGTGGGGTCGCCCAGAAAGGCGCGGTAGCCAAAGCTGCGCATCAGCTGAATGCGCTCAAGGTTGTTGTCCAAAACAACAGTCTTGAAGCCGCTGCTTTCCACAAGGCGGTTCACAATCTGGCCAAAGCGGCCAACCCCCGCAATGATCACAGCGCCTTGCGTGTCGATCTCGTCAGGCTCGCGGGTCTGCTTTGTGCCCTCAAAGCGCTTGTGCAAAAAGTCATAGGCCAGAAACAACATCGGCGTCATCAGCATCGACAACGTGATCACAAGCAAAAGACGGTTGCTCAACGGGTCATCAAACACGCCTTGTTGCCCGCCAAAGGACACCAGAACAAAGCCGAATTCCCCCGCTTGCGCCAAAGCGAGGGTAAAGAGCCAGAGCTCGCGTTTGCGCAAGCCAAAGCCAAAGCCCAGCAAGAAAAGCACAAGCCCCTTCATAAAAATAAGCCCACAGGCGAGCCCGATCATGAGCGCAGGCTCTGCCATCAACACATCAAAGTTGATGCTTGCACCGACGGTGATGAAAAACAGCCCCAAGAGCAGCCCCTTGAACGGCTCGATATCGCTCTCCAGCTCGTGGCGAAACTCGCTGTTGGCCAGAACAACCCCCGCCAGAAACGCGCCCAAAGCAGGCGAGAGGCCCAGCAGCGTCATGATATAGGCGTTGCCAATCACAATCAGCAGGGCCAGCGCCGTGAACATTTCGCGCAGGCGCGTGGCGTGGATATAGCGGAAAATCGGCTTGGTCAAAAACACGCCCGCCGCAATGATCAGCGCAATCGTGGCCAAAGTCGCCAGCGTCACGCCCCAAGCGGGCAGGCTCTCAAACAGGGTTGCGTGGTGGGCCAGCTCTTCATGAGCCACGGCAATAGAGCCATCAGAGCTGATCGCCGCAAGGCCTGCCACAGCCAGAAGCGGCACCAGCGCCAGAAAGGGGATCACGGCAATGTCTTGTGTGAGCAAGACAGCAAAGACAGAACGGCCCCCCGAGGTTTGCACCAGCCCTTTCTCGGTGAGTGTTTGCAGCACAATCGCGGTCGAGCTGAGCGACAGCACCAGCCCGATGGCAAGGCTCGTCTGCCAGGCAAAGCCAAAGAGCGACGAGGCAATAAAGACGGCCAGAATGGTCAGAACAATCTGCAAGCCACCAAGGCCCACAAGCCTGTGGCGCATCGCCCAAAGCGCGCCCGGGCTCAGCTCAAGCCCGATGATGAACAGCATCATCACAACGCCGAATTCGGCAAAATGCTGCAAGTCGCGGGTCTCGTCGCCAAGGCCGGGCATCAGCCCTATCAAGACACCAGCACTCAGGTAGCCCAGCACAGACCCAAGCCCCAAGCGCGAGGCAAGCGGAACGGCAATAACAGCGGCCAAAAGGTAAATCGTTGGAAGAAGTAAAAGTGAATGCATTAGGCTGGCAACGGTGCGTCTTGTTTGATCTGGTTCATGACAATCTGGCTGTGCACGCGGCTGACAGCCCCGTGCGGAAGAAGAATGTCATGAATGAGCGTGTTTAGCGAGGCCAGAGTCTTGGAATAAATCCGCAACAGCAGGTCGGCATCGCCCGTCATCGCCCAAGCCGAGACAATCTCGGGCTGTGATACCATCAGCTTGTTAAAGCTTTGTGTCATCTTGGGGTCATGGTTGAGCAGCTGCACTTGCACAAAAGCCTGTACGCCCAGCCCGAGCGCGGCGGCGTCAAGCTCGGCGCGGTAGCCCAGTATAACGCCACTGGCCTCAAGCTTTTGGCGCCGCCGTGCGGCTTGGCTGGCCGACAGGCCGAGCGTTTCGGCCAGCTCCTGCGCGGTGGCTTGTGCATTCTCTTGCAGAGCGGTGATGAGTTTTGAATCAATTTGGTCTCGCATGCGTCTGTTTTAGACATTGGCTCTGACAAATGCGAGTTTTACGCGTCCTTTACTTCAAACAGGCGAAGTTTCGCGCGTTTTAGAGCCATCCCCAGACCAGAGCGGCAACCACAAGGTAGCGGCCAGTCTTGGCCAGCGTCACGAGCGCGAGAAAGATCCAGAGGTTTTCGCGCAAGACACCCGCTGCCAGCGTGAGCGGGTCGCCCACAACAGGCATCCAGCTGAGCAAAAGCGACCAGCGCCCATAGCGCTGATACCAGCTTTGCGCGCGGGCGAGGGCTGCGGGGCCAACGGGAAACCAGCGCTTGCCCTGCAACGCCAGCGCGCCGCGCCCGAGCCCGTAATTGAGACAGGCGCCCAAGACATTGCCAAGGCTTGCAACCGCAATGAGAAGTGTCGCGCTTCGGCTCTCGGCGGCAAGGAGCGTGGCCAGCACCAGCTCTGATTGCGCAGGCAAAAGCGTCGCCGCCAGAAAAGCCGATGCAAACAGCCCCAGATACGCGCCAAGGCCGCTCATGCGCGGTGCTTCTGTTGCACAAGCTCGGGCACGGGCGCACGCCCTGTTAAGGTAACTCTTGTTAAGAAAGGGGTGTAAGGGGCGGTGCACACATGGTGCACGTGCGGTGCACGCATATCACCCCCCATGTTTTGGCCTCTGTGGCATGTCTTACCTGCCAATACCGCTGTCTTCATTCTAATTTAAGATTAGCCGCGCGGCATCTTCAGGGTCACGTCGCGGCCGTTCTTCTGGTAGCGCAATTCTTCCTCGCCAATGGCAGAGACGCGGCCCCCGTCAATACGGTCGCCCACGGCGACTTTCTTGTAGCGCCCGTTGGAGAGCCTGACGAGCGCACGGCGGCTGGAGGGCTTTCCATAAACCCCGATCAGATTGACACGGCGCAGGTTGATTGCGTTGCGCACAGTGGCCTGTTTTGTGACGGACGAGCGCGATGGAATGCTGGGCGCAACCGTGCGTGGTGCAACTGCGGCCACTTGTGTAACCTCTTCTGCTTCCTGCGCTTTTTCGGCCCGCTTGACGATCCGGTCAAAGTTGTTGGGGCGGTCTTTGGGCTTGATCGAGCGCGCCACGGCCTGCTCTGTTGCGTTGGGGTCAAGGTCGCGTGTGTCGGCCTGTGGCAGGCGAATAACAACGCCGCCTGCCGTGGGCGGCACGGCCATTGCAACGGCCTCTTCGATCGCCTCTTCAAGCGCGGCCCCTGCATCAGGCTGAGGCACGGCTGCGGCGATCTGGGTGGCTGAAGGCGGGCGCAGCTTCGGGCGAATCGTGGCCAGCTCTGTGCGCGTCATCCCGCCCAGATTTGCCCGCTCATTGGCCACTTGCAGCCCCTCGGGCCGCAGCTTCGGGCGAAACTGCGCCAGCGGATCAACCACCGGCTCCACCGCCGCCACAGCCACGGTCCGATCAGGTAAATTCTCAGGAAAATAAGGGGGTTTGCCTGCAAAAACCATGTGCCCGTCAGGCGACATAGATCCCTCTGGCGTGGCAATAACGAGGCCTCTGGCATCCAAAGCAAACTGCTGTCCCTGTGCCGAGGGGTTGCTCTGCTGTGCGATTGCGCCATCAACCTGTTCAAGGGCGAGCGGGGGCAGGGCAATCGCGTCTTGCGCACCGATCGCACTGTCTATTGAGGCGATGTAAAGATCGTCTTGCGAGAGTGTCGTTGGTGTCTCTGGTGCGACTGGCGGAAACGCCCAGATACCTGTGACCGCGTATTTTTCCTGTGCTTCTTCCAATGTCAGCGCAGGAACACTCAAAGGCGCGGTGCTTGGCTGGGGGCTGCCGAGAGCTTCGTCAGGTGCAAGAGAGGCGAGTTCAAGCGGGTTTACAGGCAGCATCGCCTCTTCGCCTTCGATCTCGGTTTCGTCATAGTTCGGCAAGGCCGTTGCAACCTGCGTGCGGTCCTTGCCCAGAAAACGCGAGAGCCCGTCACCCACAAAGATCGAGGCCCAAGCCGCAACGCCAAGGAGGAATACAAGCAAAACAGCCGTCAGAATGAGGCCAAGGAAGCGGGGTTTGCCTGCAACGGCGCGCTGCGGTTTCGGCGTTTCTGGTTTGCGCGCTCCAAACACGGTGAGGCGCTGCTTTTCTGTCGTTGTTGGCGGCAGGACACTGGGGGGCGGCGCTGGCAGGGCTGGCGCGTCGCGTGCCTCTGTCGGTTCGGGTGGCTCTGCGTCTGTTTCGTCGTCGTCCGCGCGGCGGCTGACAAAAGACATGGTGCTTTTGTCGGTGGGCGCGTCAGGTGCCGGCCTTGGCATGGGAGGGGCGAGAGGGGGCGTGGCCTCTTCTGGGGCCTCATCCAGACCCGGCAATGAGATGGTTGGGGCCACGGCGCTCGTTGCAGCGCGGCTTGCGCCAGACAGGGCAGGGCTTGCGCCTTCGGTTGCCTCTGCGCGGCGTGTCGAGAAGGCGGGTGGGGCTTCAGGCTCGGCCTCTGGCGCGTCATCTTCCGCGCTTGGAGCTGTCTCTGTGGGCGCGTCAGCCTTCGCTTGTGGCGCGGCTTTTTGGGGCGCGGGCTCTGGGTCTTCTGTGGGGTCTGGCAGGCGGGCGACACCACTGATGACAACAGCCTCGGTGTCGCGCTCCACGGGCCCAAGATGTGCCGCAGTTTCGCAGGGGCCAAAAAAGGGCTCCCCGACAAATTCGCCAGCTTCGGGTTTGGCGGCAAAATAGACGGGCTCAAAGCCGTTGTCGCGTGCGAAAGTCTCGGCTTCCAAGAGTGTTTCGCGCGCCACTGCGGCGACCAAGAGGCTGCCATCAGATTCGGCCCAGTCATAGGCAAGCTCATCCAGCGTATAGGGAGTCGCGCCATCAAGGGCTGTGCGGACGGCAGCTTCCTGTGCTTGCGTTCCGCCGCTGGGGTCGCTGAGGCGTATGTATTTTATCTGTTCCGCAGGCAAGAGCAGCTTGCTTTGCAACGGCTCGTTCGTGAGGTCGGAGGCGGTTTTCTTGAGTGAATCAAGCGCCTTGGGCAGGTCTTCTACATCCAGAGGCACATCTGCGATGCGCTCCCAGCCTGTGGCGGCCCGATGCAAAAGTCCAATGCCTTCAAAAGACAACGTCAGCGCAAAGTTTGGTTTCATACAGACGCCCTAAAGCCCATCACAACAACAATAACATCTTATTATATCAGTAACTTTGTGAATAAAACAGACCAGATGCCGCCACATCTGAGACATGGCGACATCTTGCAGTCTTTTTGGTCTTTCGGTCTGCTTAGGCGCTGGCGTGAGCCAGAGCTTGGTCCAGATCCGCAATCAGGTCTTTCGGGTCTTCGATGCCGATAGAAATGCGCACAACACTTGGACCAGCCCCAGCCGCTTCTTGCTGCTCCGGGGTGAGCTGGCGGTGGGTCGTTGAGGCGGAGTGGATCACAAGGCTGCGCGTATCGCCAAGGTTGGCAACATGGCTGAAGATCTCGAGGCTATCGACAAATTTGATGCAGGCTTCATAGCCGCCTTTGAGCGCAATGGTGAAAAGGCCACCAGCGCCTTTGGGGCAAATCTTCTCAACGCGGTGGTTGTAGGGTGATGATTTGAGGCCTGCGTAGGTTACATAGTCAACCGCGTCGTGGCCTTCGAGCCAACCAGCAATTTTCTCTGCGTTTTCAACATGGCGCTGCATCCGCAGGCTCAGCGTTTCGATGCCCATCAGCGTGTAATGCGCCGCCTGCGGGTTCATTGTCATGCCAAGGTCGCGCAGGCCAATGGCAATACCATGGAAGGTGTAGGCCAGCGCGCCGAATGTCTCGTGAAACTTGAGCCCATGATAGGCAGGCTCGGGAGCAGAGAGCGATGGGAATTTGTCAGACGCTGACCAGTCAAATTTGCCTGAATCCACCACACATCCGCCTGTCACTGTGCCGTTGCCTGTGAGGTATTTGGTTGTGGAGTGGACAACCAGTGTCGCACCGTGCTCGATCGGGTTGCAGAGGTAGGGTGTGGCTGACGTGTTGTCGACGATGAGCGGGACGCCTGCCGCATCGGAAATGGCGGAAATGGCGTCCAAGTCGGTGATATAGCCACCAGGGTTGGCGATGCTCTCACAGAAGACTGCGCGCGTGTCCTCATCAATGGCGGCTTTGACCGCGTCCAGATCGTCAAAATCAACAAACGTGGCGTTCCAACCAAAGCGTTTGATGGTCTGGCTGAACTGGGTGATTGTCCCGCCATAGAGACGTGAGGAGGCGACGACATTGCGCCCCGGGGCCATTAGCGGGAAAAGCGCCATGATCTGGGCGGCATGGCCTGAAGAACAGCACACAGCACCCTGGCCCCCCTCAAGCGTTGCAATGCGCTCGGCCAGCACTGCGACAGTGGGGTTTGTCAGGCGCGAATAGATGTAACCCACTTCTTGCAGGTTGAAGAGGGCTGCCGCATGGTCGGCATCGCGGAAGACATAGGCGGTCGTCTGATAAATCGGCGTTTGGCGCGCGCCAGTGGCTGGATCGGGTGCTGCGCCTGCGTGAATTTGAAGTGTGTCGAATCCGTGTGCCATCTTGGCCTCCCATATATCAGTTTGCGCGGAGGTTAGGCGCAAGGAGACAAGGCCACAACTCCAAGATTTGCATTAAAAACATGCGTTCCACTCACGCTTTCAAAGCGCGAACGCCCGTTCTGAAAGACCGCGTTGTTCGCTGTCACTTTTCGCCCGCTGCCTCGCGCGGCTTGCGGGTAAAGACCATTTTCTGGTGTGACAGCTTTTCTGTACTGCCTTGCCATGCGTAAAACAGCAGGGCCGGGTTGTTGTCTCCGACAGTAATGCGGTGCAGGTGCTCTGGCGGGTTAAAGATCAGGGAACCGGGCGCATAGACGCCTTGGTCGTTCTCGCTCACCGCGCCGGACAGGCAGACGTAGCTTTCCGTAATTCCGTCATGGGCGTGGGCGGGGTAGGTGCAGCTTGGCGCAAAAAGCACAAGCCCGAGGATAATCTGATCCGTGAGCACCGGGCCTGTCGGGCCAACGAGCTCCGCGTAGGAGTATTTCTTTTCAAGGCCGCGCGGTACTTTCTCGTAGCCGTATTGCCACGTGAGCTTGTCCTGAATCGCCTCAATTGAGCGGATAAATGGCGCGTGGCGCTCCAAGCGGCCGTTGTTCAACGCACGTGCGAGGTGGCCAACAACGGGTTTGGTGGCGGGCTCGGGAAAGTGCATTTCTGGGTTGGATTTGATGACACGGCTGATGCTTTCGCGCACAGCGCGTTGGTGTGAGCGGATCTTGGTGCTGCCGCCGGCTGACTGGCGCCGGTAAAGGTCATAGCTGTCGCGAAGCAGATAGGCCCAATCAGGGTTATCGGTCAGGCGGATCTTATCTGTCATGGTGCACCAACGGTTGTCTCTCAATTGTCAGACAATTGCAGATTTCCTGACGATTGCAACGCTCGCTTTTTGCCGCAGTGCTTAGCGCATCCAGAAGCCTTCACGCTTGATACGGTTGCGAATGGCCTGCTCTTTGCGCGGCAGGTCGTCTTGGTCAAAAAGGTCGCGGACTTTCTGCCCCCTGCCTTGGTAGACCATGCGCTTGATCGGGTTGTGGTTTTTGAGCGCTTTTTTGATCTTATTGGGCCCACAAACGGCTTCAAGGGCCTCGACCACGTGGTCTGCTTCACGTGCATAGAGCATGGGGAACAGGCGGTAGTGGCAGGATGTGGCCCCGTCAAGGGCACCTTCAGGAAGCGTGTTACGTCCGCCCCCCAAAGCATGTACCACAAGGGGCAGGGCGACCTGATCAAGCCAGGGGTCCATGGTTTGGCAAACGAGCTCTTTGGGGGCATCATCGCGAATACGAATGGCATATTCTAGAAACTTTTCCCCAAAGGCATGGGGGCATTTGTAAAAGAAGTAGCCCGCGTTGAAATACAGGTAGCGCTTCCAGTATTCGTCGGGTTGGGACAGATCGAGCGAGCTTTCAAAATCAAGTCCGAATTTGTCATAGAGTGATTTCCAGATATCTGAATACCCCGGCCCGTAAAGCTCAAGTGTTGGCCATGTTCCCTCGCGTTTGAGCGAAGCGGAGGGTTTGTCAAAGTCAAACGGCACATCACCAAGATCACCGGTGATCAGCGTGTCAGTGTCAAAAAATACAAATGGCTCACCCTTGGGCAGGGCCTTCAAGGCTTCGATCTTGTTGCCATAAGGATAGCTATGGCCGAAGACCCTATTTTCAAATGGTATAACTTCAACCTCGAGCTCGTTGAGGGCCTCCAGGACAAGCGCGTCATCCATCCGAGGGTCGCGAGGCCAAAGGGGGCCAGGCTGTGGCTCGGCCACAATCAGGCGGCCCTTGAAGTTTGGGTTGAAGTGGCGGAACGAGGCTGCAAACAGCAAGGCCTCATACTGTAGTCGCCCGGACTGTCCGACGACAAAGACATTGAAACTAGTGGATTTCTTCGGTTTTTTGGCCATAGGCTCCGCTCGGTACTCGTTACTTGTTTCCACTATAGATACAATTCTGGATCGCATCCAAGGTCAAACCAATAGCTTGGAAACAATAATCCAGCGTTAGCGGCTGATGAGCCGCCGCAGCGTTCTTTCCATGTGTGGAGTAGTGGTGGGCGACCCTGGAATCGAACCAGGCGTGCGTCTCCGCGAGGGAGTTACAGTCCCCTGCCACACCTTGCGGCCTGTCGCCCACTGAGGCCGGTGATTACTTGCCATACAGAGGGTCGTCAACAGCAAATTGGCATGATAAGCGGCGCAAGAGAGAGATTTATTGTCTCGGCGTCAAAACAAGGTCTTATGATGAAAAAGCCAAAGTGGGTTGTGGAAAAAGAACGTGGCAAAAAAGCCGAGGCTGCGGAGACAGTCTGGCTGTTCGGGCTGCACGCTGTGCGCGACGCATTGGCGAATCCCAAGCGCGAGAAACTGCGGTTGATTGTGACGTTGAACGCCCAGACAAAACTGGCCGATGTGATTGCACAAAGCGGCATGGAGCCCGAGCTTTCAGACCCACGCAAATTTGCAGCGCCACTGGATCCTAATTCAGTACACCAAGGGGCCGCACTTGAAGTGAAGCCGCTTGATTGGGGGTCTGTCGCAGATGCTTGTGTGAGCGGTGGTGATGAGCGTCCTGCGCGTGTTTTGCTGCTCGACCGTGTCTCTGACCCGCACAACGTGGGCGCGATCCTGCGCTCGGCAGAAGTGTTTGGCGCGCGCGCTGTGATTGGCACAAAGCGCCACGCCGCGCCCGAGACAGGGGCTTTGGCCAAAACAGCCAGCGGCGCGTTGGAGCGCCAGCCTTATTTGCGCGTGACCAACCTTGCGCGCGTCATGGAAGAGCTGAAAGGCTATGGCTATTTCGTCATTGGCCTTGATGGCGAGGCAGATAGTACTCTGGAAGCCGAGCTTGAAAACTATGATGACCGCCCCGTGGCGCTTGTTTTGGGGGCTGAAGGGCCAGGTTTGCGCGACAAAACCAAAGAGCAATGCGACGTCTTGAGCCGTATCGACTTTATGGGCGACTTCGGTTCGCTCAATGTGTCCAACGCGGCGGCGGTTTCGCTCTATGCGGCCACTCGGCGAAAACCTGCTTGATCTGACGTTTTGATCACAGCTTCTTTATCGGCTCTTTTTAAGTTGGAATTCGTTCCTACATCTGAGGGTGAAGCAGGCTGGAACACCTGCTTTCGTAATACTGTCCCTCGTTCCGTAACTGCGCTCAAGTTTGACTTGGGCGCTTTTTTTTGACTTTAGTTCAGCCAGTAGGGGGATTTGCATGACAGAGATATATAGCGACCGTTTTTTGAAAGACATCCTCAAGCGCGCCAAACGCGTGGCAATTGTGGGGCTGTCGGGCAAAGAGACGCGGCCCAGCTTTTTTGTGGGCCGTTACATGAAGCTGCGCGGTTATGAGATTATCCCTGTGAACCCTGCTTATGTTGGGCAGGATTTTATGGGCGCGCCTTATGTCTCCAGCCTCGCAGATGTGCCTGAAGACACTGATTTTCTCGATATTTTCCGCCGCTCCGAAGAGGTGCTGCCCCTTGTGGAGGAGGCATTGGCGCGCTTGCCCAAGCTTCAAACCATCTGGATGCAAATCGGTGTGATCCATGAAGATGCCGCAGCGCTGGCACGGGCGCGTGGTGTGGATGTGGTGATGAACCGTTGCCCCAAGATCGAATACCAGCGCCTCTTTGGCGAGCTGCGCCGTGGCGGGTTTAATACGGGTGTCATCAGCTCAAAGCTGTGACAGCCGCCTAGCGCGCGGCTTTTTCGGCTATGCCTGATTGGCCCTGACGGCGCGCAAGCTCTTGGAGCACATCAGAGATATGTACGTCGTTTGCATGCAGCACGACCAGCAGGTGAAAGAGCAGGTCGGCAGCCTCTGATGTAAGGCCGGCCTTGTTGCCTTTGACTGCCTCGATAACTGTTTCGATGGCTTCTTCGCCCAGCTTTTCGGCAACCTTGTCGTTGCCTTGCGCGAGCAATTTGGCTGTCCAGCTCTCATCGGGGGAGGCTTTGGCGCGGGTGGCGATGATGTCTTGCAGCTCTTGGAGCGTCATGTTTCGATCCTCATGGGGATGCCTGCGGCCTGCATATAGGCCTTTGCCTCGGCGATGGAGTATGTGCCGAAGTGAAAGATCGAGGCGGCCAGAACCGCGCTTGCGTGGCCTTCGGTGACGCCTTCGACGAGGTGCTGCAAGCTGCCCACACCGCCTGAGGCGATGACAGGGATGCTGACCGCATCGGCAATGGCGCGGGTCAGCTGCAGATTGTAGCCGGCTTTTGTGCCATCACGGTCCATCGAGGTGAGGAGAATTTCGCCCGCGCCGTTTTTGGCCACCAGTTTGGCAAATTCCACGGCATCAATGCCGGTGGGTTTGCGGCCTCCGTGGGTGAAGATCTCCCATTTTCCGGGGGAGACAGTTTTGGCATCAATCGCCACGACGATGCATTGCGAGCCAAAGTGGGTTGAGGCCTCGCCGACAACGTCGGGGTTTGCCACGGCGGCCGAATTGAAGCTGACCTTATCGGCCCCCGCAAGCAGCAGGTCGCGCACGTCTTGCACGGTGCGCACGCCGCCGCCCACAGTGAGCGGGATGTAGCATTGCTCGGCGGTGCGCGTGACCATGTCAAACATGGTGCCACGGTTCTCATGGGTGGCATGGATGTCGAGGAAGCAGAGCTCGTCTGCCCCTGCCGCGTCATAGGCTTTGGCCGCATCGACGGGGTCGCCCGCATCGACAAGGTCAACAAAGTTTACACCTTTGACAACGCGGCCATCGGCGACATCAAGGCAGGGGATGATGCGTGTTTTCAACATGATCAGGCCTTCATCACCTTGAGCGCTTCAGCGAGATCAATCGCCCCGTCATAGAGCGCGCGGCCTGAGATGGCCCCGTTGAGGGGCGCACCACAGCTCTTGAGCGCTTGCAAGTCGGCCAGTGAGCTGACGCCACCCGAGGCGATGACGGGAATGGAGACCGCATTGCCGAGCGCAGCGGTGGCCTCGACGTTGGGGCCTTTCATGGCCCCGTCGCGCAGGATGTCTGTGTAGATAATGGCAGACACGCCCGCGTCTTCAAAGGATTTGGCCAGCTCTGTTGCATCGACATCTGTCTCTTCTGCCCAGCCTTTGGTGGCAACTTTGCCGTGGCGCGCATCAATCCCCACCGCCACTTTACCGGGGAATTCGCGCGCTGCGTCGCGCACAAGCTGCGGGTTTTCAACCGCGACAGTGCCAAGGATCACACGGGCGAGGCCTTGGCTGATCCAGCGCTCGATTGTGGCCATATCGCGGATGCCGCCGCCAAGCTGGGCAGGGACGTTGCATTGTTTGAGGATCTCTTCCACCGGGGCCGCGTTGACGGGTGTGCCAGCAAAGGCGCCATTGAGGTCGACCAGATGGAGCCACTCGCAGCCAGCTTCGACAAACTCAAGCGCTTGGGCGGCGGGGTTCTCGTTGAAGACTGTTTCCTGATCCATTTCACCATGAACAAGGCGCACGGCGCGGCCGTCTTTGAGGTCAATCGCGGGGTAAAGGATCATCATCTGGGTCCTGCATGTTTGGCGTTACGGGCTTTATGCACGGGTGCGCGCAAAATGCAATGTGACCTCAAGTCAGGCTTGCTTGGAATCGGCCTTGGCGCTCATGATTGTGTGATTAGGGAGGACGATACATGAAGAAGACACTTATCTTGGCTGCGGCTGGGCTTATGACAGCGGGGGCTGCGCTGGCAGAGCCTGCTTTGGGCCTGTGGAAAACCGAAGTGGATGATGGCGCATATGCGCATGTCCAGATCAGCCCTTGCGGCGCAAATGTTTGCGGAACCATCGCGCAAACCTTTAACTCAGACGGCGAATATACCTCGCCAAATAAGGGCAAACAGATTGTCCGCGCGATGGCTCCATCGGGAAATGGCGCCTATGAAGGCAAGGTCTGGCGGCCCTCCAACGACAAAATCTACATCGGCAAAATGCAAGTGAACGGCAGCAGCCTGAAGCTCAAGGGATGTGTGGCGGGTGGGTTGCTTTGCTCAAGCCAGACGTGGACCAAAATCAACTGAGCCAAAAAGCGCTGAGGCGCTTGGAGCTTTAAAATAAGATAGATCCGAGTGGCGCGGCAGCCTGTATAGTCAGCATAGAGGGCTCAAAGCATGGTGCTTTGGGCCTGATGCTGGAGACACGATATGTTCAGGTTGGGCGTGGCTGGTTTGGTGTTTGCTTTCTCTCTTGCGGGGGCGGCGCATGCCGAGCGCGCAGAGGGCCTGTGGAAAACAGAAGCCGACGACAAGGGGCAGGTGGGCCATGTGGCGGTTGCACCCTGTGGCGCTTCGCTTTGCGGCACAATCATCAAGGCCTATGATGCGCAGGCGCGTGAGGTGAAAACCGCGAATGTCGGGCGCGTGATCCTGTTTGATATGGTGCGCACATCTGCGGGCCAATATGGTGGGCGGGTGCTGATCCCGAAGTTTAACCGCTCGCTCAACGGCACCATGCAAGTATCTGGAAACCGTATGAAAATTAGCGGATGCCTTGTGGGTATCTGTGACAGCCAGACATGGGTGCGCCTGAAGTGATCAGGGCGTCCAGCTGAGGAAATTGGCGATCATGCGCAAGCCGTTTTCCTGACTTTTCTCAGGGTGGAACTGCACGCCAACAAGATTGTCACGCCCCACAACTGCCGTGATCGGGCCGCCGTGGTCTGTGCTGGCGAGGCGCTGGGCTGTGTCATCCACCACAAAATGATAGGAGTGCACGAAGTAGCAGTGTTTGCCTTGCGCGATGCCGTCAAAGAGCGGGTGGGCCTGCTCTATGTTGAGCGCGTTCCAGCCCATGTGCGGCACGCGGTAATCCGGGCTTGAGGGCGTTATTTTGCGCACTTCGCCTGCGATCCAGTCAAAGCCTGCGGTCTCTTCATATTCCAGCCCGCGGGTGGCGAGCATTTGCATCCCGATACAGATCCCCATGAAGGGCCGCGCACGTGTGATGACAACCTCTTCCACCGCCTCAAAGATGCCCTTGTGGTCAAAAAGCGAGGTGCGGCAGGCGGGAAATGCACCATCTCCCGGCAGCACGACGCGGTCGGCTTTGAGCACGGTTTCAGGGTCGGATGTGACGATAACATCGCCTGCATCGGTCTCTCGGGCCATGCGCTCGAAGGCCTTGTGGGCCGAGTGCAAGTTGCCGCTGTCGTAATCAACGATTGCTGTCAGCATGTCTTAAAGCGTGCCCTTGGTTGAGGGGATTGCACCTGCGGCGCGCGGGTCGGCCTCAAGGGCCACGCGGAGCGCGCGCGCAACGGCTTTGAAGGCCGCTTCAGCGATGTGGTGGCTGTTGAAGCCGTGCAGCGCATCGACGTGTAGGGTGAGGCCTGCATGGGTGCTAAGCGCTTGAAAAAACTCACGAACCAGCTCGGTGTCGAAGGTGCCGATCTTGGCTGTGGGCATGTCCACGTTCCACACAAGGAAGGGGCGGCCAGATATGTCGAGCGCGGCACGCACGAGGGCGTCATCCATGGGCAGCAGGCAGGATCCGTAGCGGTTGATGCCTGCTTTGTCGCCCACGGCTTGCGCCAAGGCCTGGCCAAGCGCGATGCCCACATCTTCCACAGAGTGGTGGTCATCAATGTGCAGATCGCCCTCGCAGGTGACGACCATGTCCATCATGGCGTGGCGTGCGAGCTGGTCGAGCATATGGTCAAAGAAGCCAACGCCTGTTTTGTTGTCATAGGTTCCCGTGCCGTCGAGCGTGAGCGCAACGGAGATTTTGGTTTCGTTTGTGGTGCGGGTGACTGTGGCTTTGCGCATGGGCTTTTCCTTTGTTCTCGCGTGCTTATAGGCCTCTGTGGCCGTCAGGAAAAGCCCTGAGCGACAAGAGCCGTTGCGCCTGTTGCACACGCGTGGCAATGTCACGGCGCAAACGGAGGAGGATGCCATGTCGGATTGTGTGTTTGTTCAGCTTAGATGCAAGCCAGGGACGACCTATAAGGTCGCAGAAGAGCTTGTGCTCAAGGAGCTGCACTCCGAGCTTTACTCGACAAGCGGCGAGTGGGACCTTCTTTTGAAGGTCTATGTCCCCAAAGGGGAGGACATCGGGAAGTTTATCAACGATCAGCTCCTCGATGTTGCGGGGATCGAGCGGTCTTTGACCACGCTGACCTTCAAAGTTTTCTAATTTTTCAAAATTATTTTTCACCTCCTGTGGAGTCTCGACAGGTCACTTGGCCTGCGAGGCTAAACCTGTGCGCTTAACAAAGCATGAGAGCTGGGGGCGATATCTGTTTTGCATGGCCCTGAAACGACGAAGGGCCACCCGAAGGTGACCCTATGTGTCTTTCTCCGCGAGGGAGAAAATTGGAGCGGGCGAGGCGATTCGAACGCCCGACCCTAACCTTGGCAAGGTTATGCTCTACCCCTGAGCTACGCCCGCTTCCTTGGGTAGGGGTGATCTAATAAATGCAGCGCTGAGCCGCAAGAGGAAAAGTGCATTGGGGTGTGTTTTTTTTGATCACAGGCCGCGGGCTCTGGCTGTGATCGGGTGAGAGCTGCAAATAACCTCAATAAATCCGTGATTTAGGCCTGTGAGCTGCCCTGAAAAAAGTTTTCAGAACCGCGCTGCAAGCCCGCTTGATCTGTGAGGCTGGGGCGGCGTTAACACATGGAAGATGCGTTGATTCTGGGGGGGTGAAAAGCGTGCACCGGGCGTGCACCATGCGTGCACCGCCCAAACGTCTTTTGGCGGTGCTGGAAAACGGCTCCAAACGTAAAGGTGCCGTGCGCAGGGGGGGCTTTTTGTTAAGGTTTACGGCGAGGGCCGCGCTTTGGCGGCAGGGGGCGAACCGGTATTTTTGCTCAAAAGAAGCGGAGGGGAGCTGTGGACCGCATCAGGGATTGGAGCTTGGCGCCAAAACCCACCTAAGGCGCAAAAGCAGATGTTGATCTCTGGTGCAGCGAAGAGCTGGTCTGAGCCCGAAGTTACCTTTCTGGCTCCTTACTGATTACAGTCGTGACAGTACTCGTCGAACGGCTTTGCGTCATGGCTATCGCCCCCAATACCAAAGCGCAGGCAATCGCCTGTGCAGCTGTGATCACTTCACCAAACGCAAGCACGCCAACGGCAAACATCGTCGGCAGTTCAATGCTTCCGATAACAGCCGTGCGCGTGGCACCGATAATAGGTGAACAAACAGTGTAAATCAGTTGCGGAATAAGCGCGGTGATCAGGCCGATACCAACAATCAGAAACCAGTCACTCCCGCCCTTTGGCAGGATTTCATTGATCTCAGACGCGAGAATGAGAGGCGCAAGGCCAATGACTGACCCAAGTGAGACCGACGCTATTCTGGCTAAAGGGGCAATGCGAGACAGGCGATGAACTAGAACGCATATCCCAAAACCAAAACCGAAAGGTGCCGCCAATGACACGAGCAGCGTTAGAATCTGGTCTGCAGGCACAGATGCTGGAGATCCTGCAATGATCGCCGCAGTAACAATCAACCCAGCTGCAACGATGCTGCGCCGTGTCGGTCGGTCGCCAAAAAGCGTCCATGAGATCACAATCGTGAACACCGGATACGTCATATATAAAACACCAACGGTTGATGCAGGAACTGTCTCAAGAGCCGTGACATAACCGACCCAGCCAAGCCCCATTACGCCTCCTGCCACCATTCCCCAGACGATTTCCCGCCAATTTGAGCGATACTTCAGGAGTGCCGGTAGCAGGACAACCGCTGCCAATATATATCGATAAAATGCGACCGCGTAGGGAGCGAGGCCCTGATCGGTCAACCCGCGGCTAAAATACGGGACAAAGCCAAAGCAGATGGATGCAAAAAGCACACCAGCTGCCGCAAGGGCATAAGGGGTAGCTGTGCCTTTAACTGAGTTTGGTTTGTCCATGTCTGATGGCTAGCACACGCTGATATAATTGGCACCACCAGAACAAAGGAACAGCAGCTTTGTCCCGCACGGCCGCCTGTTGGGCGTGGTGCGAAGAGCGTCTGCTTTGGGCAAACTTGCGAATTGCCCCAAAGCAGAGCGCTGGATCACTCCAGCTCGATCATCAGGTCTTTGGCGTCGATCTGGCCACCCGGTTGCACATGCACGGCCTTGACCGTGGCGGCGCGCTCGGCGTGGATGCCTGTTTCCATTTTCATGGCTTCAATGGTGAGCAGCATGTCGCC
>NZ_CBFHTG010000018.1:0-61170 GCF_965658795.1 Lentibacter sp.
TTTCAGACCATCCGTTATCCTTATTTCTGCTGTTACTTCGGCTCTTTGGGAATTCGTTAATGTTTTTGTTTAAATATGAGGTTATTGTTTGAGCGCCCATGTTCTGGTTAATGCTAAAAGCAAAAATTGACCTGATGACGTTAGCATCAGGCTCCCGAAGTTCAAAAGATACCGCTCTGCCGTTCTTGTCTTTCTTGACATTTATCCAGAAAGGAACCTGGCTTGTGACTATTCTCGTTTGATCGTTCTTCTTGCTTGACCAAACAGCCTTAAGTCTTTTGCTTTTTGTTGCACTTTCTTCATGTGCACGAACCATGGCACCAATGGATAAAAACAACTGACCAGCATTTGCTCCAATACTTTCTTTGGAATAAACCTGTCGATCAAAGAGGGTGTGTATCTCAATTCCGAAGCTTAGCATTTCACTAAACTGGCTCATTGCTGTTAGGGGGTCTTGTCTCGATAGTCGGTCTAAACTTTCAACAATAAGAACGGTGTTGGATTCTATTTCACGGTTTCTCAGCGCCTCAAAGAAAACACCAAGTTGCCCTCTTGAGCTATTCGCACCAGAGTAGCCGGACACGCCTATGTCCGTTAACTCCTCTATCAACTCAAAGTTATTGGCTAAACAATAGTCTTTAGTTGCTTGAGTTTGCCTTGCCAATGAATGACCTTCAAGCTGTCTATCCGTAGACATCCTAAGATAGGAGATAGCTTTACGTTTCATCATCAAACACCATTTTGGGTCAGATTATCAAATAAGAACGCCTTTGTAAATAAGGAGTAATAATGGACATACTTTATTTACATTTTGTCCGCCGGGGCCGCTTGAGCGCACAAAATTTTCCGAAAGTTCCCAATCGGCGATCTCGATGCTGTCTGAAATGGTTAACGGCATAAATCCCTCAAGGCGGTGCACGCATGGTGCACGGGGGGTGCACGCTTTTCACCCCCCCATTTTTGCAGGTCGAGTCGAAATGTAAAAGGGCCGTTCGATGCGTGTCGAACGGCCCTCCGAGATTGTAGGAGGTGGCTGGTTAGGGCTCACCAATCCGTGGATTTTTACGCCTAGGGGCTGCCCTAGATCGTCGCCTCCCGAACTGTCCCAACACACTTCTCAAGTTTCTCATTAGACACTAGAGCACCTCCTTTCAGTTGTTTCCGATAGGGCCAGCCTGCCACAGGCTGCGCATATGTCAAACAAAATGTTGTGTATTTTTTGTGACGCGCCCCACGATGATGCGAAACGGGATCAGCGCGAGCAGGGCCAGCGAGAGCTTCACGCCCCAGTCGGCCACAGCAAGGCTTACCCAGAGCGGCGCCGCAGGGCCAAAGCCCAGAAGCGGCAGGATTTCCCCCGCCCAGGACACATCATTGGCGGGTTCGATAAAGCTGAGCGCGCCCGAGAAAGCGATTGTAAAGAAAATCGCGCTGTCCACGCTTGCGCCCAAAAGGGTCGAAACAAGCGGCGCGCGCCACCATTTCCCCGATCTTAACGCATCGAACGCCGCCACATCGAGCAGCTGCGCCACAAGGAAGGCAAGCCCCGAGCCGATGGCTATCCGCAGTGTGACCAGCGGGCCGAATTCGCCCATGATCTGCGTGCCGATGAAGGAGCAAATAACGCCCACGACAAAGCCGGCGAACACAATTTTACGAGCAATAACAGGGCCATGGATGCGGTTCATCACATCGGTGACAAGGAAGGCCAGCGGGTAGGTAAACGCCCCCCACGTGAGCCATTGGCCAAACAAAAACTGAACAAGAATGTTGGAGGCCACCACAATGGAAGCCATGGCGAGAACGCCAATAAGGTAGGTACGGGTCATCATTTATTTCCGTTTTCTCAAGGTTGCGGAGACTTGGCCTGATCCTTCAGACGCCGCCCTCCTACGCCCCTAAACCCCTTATTTCAAGGGGTTTTTACACGGTATCGCACAAAACTTGTCGCCATGATCGGCAGGAAGTTGTTGTCACTCACCAGCTCGACAACCACCCCCTCGGGCGTTTGCCGCACAGAGATCCCCTCAAGGTTGCCATGGGTCCAGAAACGGGTCTTGAGCAGCTCCTCCTCGCCCGAAAGCGCCCGCCCATCCCAGGCAAACCGCCTGATCCGCGTGCGAAACCCGTTGAGCAAATAGTCCCGCTCCAGCACATAGAGCCGCCCGTCTGGCCCGAAATCCGCCCCCACAGGAAGGAAGGCGCCCCGCCGCGGGAGTTCTGCCATCTGCCACGTCTCAGCCTTATAAACAAAGGCAGGAAAAGCCCGCCGCACATCTCCCGAGCGCTCGGGAATGGCCACCAAAGCCCCATCAGGTGCAACCGCCAGCGCTTCAAGGCCTGCGTTTCCGCCAAACCTGTCAAAGGCCAGCGGCACCTCCAGAGCCCGCACCAAGCCGCCCGCAGTGTCATAGAGATCAACGCGGTGCTCGCCTTCAAACGACACGGCCAAGAGCCCGTCCGCAAGCAGCGCAAGCCCCTCACTGTCGCGCTTTCTTGGCACAAGCCCGTCGCCACCCGCTCCGCGCAGCCGAACGGCCTCGCCAAAGGCATGCCCTCCGTTATTTACCGTCATCTCAAACAGATAGCCCCTGTCCGTAAGCGCGTATCCACTGCCGTTTTCGCGAAGTTCCAAGCCAGAGAGGCCGCCAAAATCTGGCCGCCCAGCAGGCGCTTGCACCTCCTCGCTTGAGAGATAGTCTACCCCGTCAGAGTGCCCTGACTGCCAGTACCAGCCGCAGAGCGCGGCGATTATCGCGCCTAGCGCGACTGCAAAACGCCAACGCATTGATTGGGCAGATCAGCCAGAGTGTACTCGCGACGAGGTTTTGCAGGCTTTGCGTTAGGGTCAGGGGGCGGCGGGTTGAGGATATTGTCCACCCATGTCTGCGCATCAGCACATCCGTCACCCGCTGGCGGAGCGGCTTGGTCTACGCAGCCGCGCATTCCCTTCGGACAACTCAAGCGCACGTGAAAATGATAGTGATGCCCCCACCATGGCCGCACTTTGCGCAGCCAGCTTTTGTCGCCCTTTTCCTCGTTACACATCCGCACTTTGGCACCCGGAAAGACAAAGATACGGGCCGTGCGCGGATCTTTTGCAGCGGCCTTCATGATCTCCATATGCTGACGTGTATAATTACCATTGGTGTACGCGCCATTGGCACGGCGTAGCGAAATAGAAGACAGGCTCTCGCGCTCGCTTACGCTGAGGTTCAGCCGCTTGGGTGGCAGCATCCATATATCTGCGTCCAGCCCGATCTGGTGGCTGCGATGCCCCGACAGCATCGGCCCGCCACGCGGCTGGCTCATATCCCCCACATAGAGCCCGTCCCACCCGGGTTGGGTGGCGGCAAAACGTGACAGGTTCTGCACGAAATCAACAAGCTCGGGATGGCCCCAATTCCGGTTGCGCGACAGGCGCATAGCCTGCCATGTCGGCCCCGTTTCAGCCAGTTCGACACCGCCTGCCAGACAGCCTTTGGCATAGCTTCCAATCGGTTCAGACGACTGGTTTGAGCCACTTGGCATTGCGCCAAACAGCTGTTTGGCGAGCTTGCTTTTCATGTGCGCCGGAATGGGCGCAGCACTTTTTGTGCTCATGGTTTCAGGCGCTGATGCACCACAGGCAGCAAGAAAACTAAACGCACATACCACAAAAAACTTTTTCAAAATTAGCTCCTGTCTCCTTCGGGCTTAACCCACCGTAACAAAACCAGCCCAAGAAGAAAGAGCCCAATCACAGGAGAAACCCCAAGCCGCGCACTTCCGCTCACCATCGTGGCAAGCCCGATGAGCGTGGGCGCAAGAAACGCTGTGGCCCGCCCTGTAAGGCCATAAAGACCAAAGCTCTCGGTAGGAGCCTCGGGCTTTGCGTGCCGCACCATAAGCGTGCGAGAGGCCGCTTGCAGCGTGCCGCCAAGGCCACCAATGAACACACCACAGAGTAGAAAGACGAAATCAGGCAGAGCGGAGTCTGCCGCCAAAGGCGCACCAAAGAACATCTCGCGCGACATCGAGACAATAACAACGCAGACCGCAATCAGGAGCCAAATCGCAACAATGATCACGGGCTTTGGGCCGAGGCGCTGGTCAAGCTTTCCCCCCAGCCAGCTAAACAAAGCAGCCGAAATCGCCCCGATCACGCCAAAAACGCCAATCTGCGTCACCTCCCAATTGAGCACGAGCGCAGCATAAACGCCGCCAAAGCTGTAGAGGCCGTTGAGCGCATCTCGATACAGCATAGACGAGCCAAGGTAAGCCGCGAGTGACGTATTGTGGCGCAGGCTTTTCAGCGACCGCCCAAGCGACGCGAGCGCCGCAGATACGCTTGCCTTGGCCGCCCCCGCCACAGGAACGTCCCGCACCCAAAGGAAATACGGCACCATGAAAACAATGAACCACAGCGCCGTAAAAGGCCCAACAAAGCGTGTGCCCTCGCGCGCCGCGGCATCAAAGCCAAAAGCCGGATCAAGCCCGATCAGAGTTTTGCCGTTGGCTTGCTCCACAAACAGCAAGAGCATGATCGCCAGCGCCAGCACGCCACCAAGGTAACCAAAGGCAAACCCCGAGCCCGATATTTCGCCCGTTCCCTTATTGCTCACAAGCGAAGGGAGTTGCGAATTGATAAAGATAAGCGCCCACTCCGCGCCAATAAATCCGAGACCGAAGGCACATAGGCCCCACCACAAGTTGGAGCCATCGGGCAACATAAACCAAAGCCCGAAAGCACCCACAACATAGAGCAGCGAAAACCCGAATATCCAAGGGATGCGCCGCCCAGAGCTGTCGGCCAAGGCCCCCAAAAACGGCGCGCCCAACCCGATGAAAACGCCAATGAAGCCAAGACCAAGAGACCACATGCTTTGTGCACGTGCGTCTGCTGCCTGCTCATCAAGCCCTGTGCCCAGAAAATACTGGGCAGCAACGCTTGCAAAGAACGGGCCAAAAATGAAGGTAACGAGAAGTGTGTGGTAGGGCTGGCTCGCCCAATCAAAAAAGTACCAACCCCAAATCCGCTTTCGTGCCGAAATCTCTTTGGAATGCGTCATGCTGCCCCCGCTCGCTTTGAAAAGACTAGACATTGAAAGGCGCGGCAACGCAACATTTTGTGCGCAGCCTATCCCTTGCCCTTTGCGGGCAGCCCCCCTAGGTAAAGCGCATACATCTTGAAAGGCCAAACGCATGATCCCTCTTATCAACACGCTTCAACTGGTGCTCGACGTGGCCTTCACGCTGCTTCTGGTCCACGTGATCATGAGCTGGCTGATCAACTTTCAGGTGCTCAATCTCGGCCAGCCGCTTGTTGCCCAGATATGGCAGGGCCTGAACAAGCTGTTTGAGCCTGTGTTCCGCCCTGTTCGCAACATTTTGCCCAACACACACCCGCTCGATCTGGCTCCGCTGGTGGTGTTTATCATCATCATCGCTCTGCGCGACTACTTCTTGCCAAGCCTTTATTGAGCACTGCTTGCCAGCCCATGGCCCCTGTGAGAAACAGGGGCAAAGAGCAGCAAGAGAAACAGATAAATGGCTTCGGCAAACGCGCTTCTAAAGTCCGTCTTCGGCTTTGACGCCTTCCGCCCCGGGCAGGAAGAGATCGTGCTTGCCGTGGCAGCAGGCGAAAGCGTACTGGCCATCATGCCGACAGGTGGCGGCAAGTCGCTCTGCTACCAGCTGCCAGCGCTCATGAGCGACGGGCTAACACTCGTGATCTCGCCACTCATTGCCCTCATGCGCGATCAGGTTGCAGCCCTTCAAGCCGCAGGTGTTGCCGCGGGTGCGCTCACATCGGCAGCCTCTGAAGAAGAGAATGACGCAGTCATCCGGGCCGCCAGATCAGGCGAGCTGAGCCTTCTCTACCTCGCGCCAGAGCGCTTGTCCTCAACCGTCACACGCAACATTCTGCGCGACGCCTCAGTTGCAAGGATCGCAGTAGACGAGGCTCACTGCGTGAGCCAATGGGGCCATGACTTCCGCCCTGATTACCTGCGCATCGGCGAACTACAGCGCTATCTCAATGTCCCACTGGCCGCGTTTACCGCAACAGCCGACAAAGAGACCCAAGAAGAAATTACAACGCGCTTGTTTGGCGGGGTTCCGCCTCGCAGCTTTCTACGGGGGTTTGACAGGCCCAACATCAGCCTCGCCTTCTCGCCCAAGAACAAACCGCGCCAGCAAATTTTGGCCTTTGTTGCCGCACGGCGCGGCCAATGCGGAATCGTATATTGCGCCACGCGCGCCAAGACCGAGGCGCTGGCGCAGGCCCTGCGCGACGAGGGCCACAACGCCTGCCACTATCACGGCGCAATGGACCCGGACGAGCGCCGCCGTGTGGAGCACCGCTTCAACACCGAAGACGAGCTGATTGTGGTGGCCACCATTGCCTTTGGCATGGGAGTCGATAAGCCCGATATCCGCTGGGTCGCCCACGCTGACCTGCCAAAGTCGGTCGAAGGCTACTACCAGGAAATCGGCCGCGCTGGCCGCGATGGTGCGCCCGCCGAAACTCTCACACTCTACGGCCCCGAAGACATCCGCCTGCGCCGCGCCCAGATTGACGAAAGCCTCGCGCCCGCCGAGCGCCAAGAGGCCGATCACGGACGTCTCAACGCCCTCCTCGGGCTGGCCGAGGCCATAAGCTGCCGCCGCCAGCTTTTGCTTGGCTATTTTGATGAAGCCTCAGAGCCCTGTGGCAACTGTGACCTCTGTGAGAAGCCCCCCGAAACCTTTGATGCAACCGAGTCTGCTCGCATGGCGCTCTCTGCAATCCTGCGCAGTGAAGAGCGCTTTGGCGCGGGACAAATTGTTGATATCCTGCTTGGAAAGATGACAGACAAGGTCCGCCAGTTCGGCCATGACGCTCTGCCGACATTCGGAGTGGGTGGCGCCTATAGCCCTGTCCAGTGGCAGGCGATTTTGCGCCAGCTTATGGGCCGCGACCTCATCCGCCCCGATGCCCGCGCGCATGGCGCGCTGAAAGTAACACGCAAGGCTCACCCCTTGCTCAAGGGCGAAGAAGCGCTAACCCTGCGCCAAGACCTTATCACAACCGCTGCCGCCAGCAGCGGGCCGAAGATCAAAATGCTGGTCTCTGAAGAAGACGCACCGCTTTTCTCAGCGCTCAAAGCAAAGCGCCGCGCTCTTGCGGAAGCGGCAGCGCTCCCGGCCTACATCGTATTCAACGACCGCACCCTTGTTGAAATGGTCAAGCGCAAGCCGCAAACGCTGGATGAATTCGCCATGATTCCCGGCGTTGGTCAAAAGAAGCTTGAGAAGTATGGCCGCGACTTTCTTTCTGTTCTGTCAGACGACACACCAAAGGCCCACCCTGCGCGCCGCAAGCTCGCTGGCAAGCCTGCAGGCAGCCTGTTTGATATGCTCATGGACGCGCACCAAAAGCTTCAGCGCGGCTCCTGCGGAACTCAAAAACCACTCAGCCTGACAAATTCGCAGCTGGCAAAGGTTGCACAAACACGGCCACAGTCCCTAGATGCACTAGAGCGACTGATCGGCGACAAACGCGCCGAGCGCTTTGGAGAGACCTTTCTTGACCTGATGCATGGGGGTGCATGACACATGTTGGTAGTAATTTCGCCTGCGAAGAAACTGAACGAAGACGCTACGGCCAAACTCCCCGTGAGCGCGCCCGTCTTTGCCACCCGCGCCGAAGAGCTGGCGCACGAGGCCGCAAAGCTCACCGCTGGCGACCTCGCCAAACTGATGCACCTGAGCGATAACCTCGCCAAACTCAACTATGACCGGTTCCAAAACTGGGAGGCCATGCAGCCCGCACCTGCCGCGCTCATGTTCAATGGCGACACCTACTCCGGCCTTGAGGCGGCAAGCCTGGAAGAAGACGAGCTGCTCTGGGCAGGGGATCACCTGCGCATTCTGTCAGGGCTCTACGGCCTCTTGCGCCCCCTTGACGAGATCAAGCCCTACCGTCTGGAAATGGGCACACGCTTCAAAAACCCGAAGGGCAAAAACCTCTATGAGTTTTGGGGCAGTGCCATCGCCGACCAACTGAATACCGAAGGCGCGGCCGTTGGAGCAGACACGCTCGTCAACTGCGCCAGTCAGGAATATTTCGGCGCGGTCGACCTTGCCGCGCTAAAGTTGCGGGTTGTCACGCCCATGTTCTATGAAGACAAACCGCAAGGCCCGAAGATTGTCAGCTTCTATGCCAAGAAAGCACGCGGGGCGATGGCGCGCTATATCATCCAGCACCGTATCAAAGAAGCCGAGGCCCTCAAGGAGTTTGATACGGGTGGCTATGCCTATGCACCCGAGCTTTCAACGCCAGACAAACCTGCTTTCCTGCGCGCGGGCTAGGGCGCGGTCTCGACAATAACAGGTGCCGCATCGGTTGGTTGATGGTCGCCGATTGCACCATAGATCTCGGCCTTGCGCAGAGGCTTGTTGAGAAACGCATCCATGCCTGCCGCCATGATCTCTTCTTTGTCTCCCGCCATCGCATGTGCCGTGAGCGCAAAAATAGGCGTATGTCTTCCGCTTTCGGCCTCCAGCGCTCTGATCCGTCTTGTCGCTTCTTTCCCGTCCATCTCTGGCATGGAAATATCCATGAACACGAGGTCAGGCTCAAACGACTGATAAAGCGCAACCGCCTCCACACCGTTGCCTGCGAATTTAAGATCAATATCCAGCGCCTTGACCATCTTACGAAACACCAACTGGTTGGTCTTGTTGTCTTCAGCCGCAAGCACACGCATTTTCCGCTGGCTCGATGTCATCACCTCCACATCAGATGTTTCAGCCGCTGCGGCTTCTTCAGGCTCTTTTTCCTGCAACAGTTTGTCCAATAGGGCGCGGCGGCTCAGAGGTTTTTGCAAATGCTGCACATCCAATCGGCCTGCACCCTCGGCCTGAAGCCCGCTCGCCTGAGGGCCCAGAAGCAGCACGCGCCCGCCAAACTCTGCTGCCTCCAGTGACGCCAACAGATCGTGCCCCACAAAATCACTATCCGCCATCACCAGCGATGTCTCAGGCTTCAAACAAGCCAAAGCATCAGGAACCGTTGCGCAGCGCTCTACAGCCAAACCAAGCTTTGTCATTTGCTTTTGAGCCAGCTCAGCCAAAATATCAGAGGGTTCAAGCAACAAGGCCTTACCATGGATGGGCTTTAGCGTGCTTGTTTCGGCTTGAGCTTCGGTCGCCAGCTCCACCTTGAAGCCAAAACTGGAGCCAACCCCGACTTCGGAATCCACCCAAATCTCGCCACCCATCATTTTGACAAGCTTCTGGCTTATCGCAAGGCCCAGCCCCGTACCCTCATACGCGCGGTTGCGCTCATCTTCCACTTGATTGAACTCGCCAAAGACATGCGCAAGCTTGTCTTCAGGGATACCGATACCTGTGTCTTGCACGGTGACATGCACCCGCGTCTTGCGCGCCGCCGCATCAAAGACACCCACCACCCGCACCAGCACATGCCCCGCGCTGGTAAACTTCACCGCATTGCCGATCAGGTTTGTCAGCACTTGGCGCAACCGACCGACATCCCCGACGAACTGCGTCGGCATAAACAGATCGTAGTCCACAACGATCTGCACCTCCTTGCCCTGCAAGGCAGGCTGCATCAACAGAACGACCTCGTGGATCGCCGTATCCAGATCAAACGGCTGGTGCTGTAGCACCATTTTTTCGGCATCAAGCTTGGAGAAATCGAGCACATCATTGATGATCACCAAAAGAGCTTCACCTGAGTTTTTGATCGTCTTGGCAAAAAGCTCCTGCTCTTCGTCCAGAGCCGTATCCATAAGAAGCTCGGCCATCCCGACAACACCGTTCATGGGGGTACGGATCTCATGGCTCATATTGGCGAGGAAAGCCGATTTGGCACGCGCCGCGCTTTCAGCACTGTCGCGGGCCTCTCTTAGATCGCGCTGGTAACGCACAGTTTCGGAGATATTAAGCGCGAGGCTCACCACATCGCCACCGTGCCCACGCTGGTCAATAAGTTTGACATATTCTCCATTCCAGAGCCGGATCGTCTCTGGAGCGGGGTCAATGCTTTGCCAGCGTGCCAGCATCCGCGCGCGCCATTCTGCTGGCGCCTCGCCTGCAAGGTCAACGATGCCCTCATCGGTGAGCAACTGTAGAAGCGTGATGTAGGTTACCCCAGTCGTTACCTCTTCCAGCCCGTCAAACGCCCAAAGGTAGGCTTTGTTGGCCATGATCATCTGGCTGTCAGAATTAAAAAAGGCAAACCCGTCATTGATCGACTGGATCGAAAGCCAAAGCCTGCGTTCGGCAATCTCGATCTTTTTGTTGGCAACAGACAGGTCAGACTTAACCCGCTGGTTTTCATCGCGCACATTTTTGACTTCGGCACGTGTCTCGACAATCTGGGCAGAGAGCATTTTGGCATGCGCCCCCAGCTTCTGGTTTGCCGCAAAAAGCTCGGCCTGCTTCTGCTCAAGCAGGCGCTCGGCCGCAAGCCGCGAGCGCCTTTCTTGCGTGAGCTTGTCCACCAGGCTCATTTGCTTCTCCACCATGCTGCGAGTGTCTTACCCACAAACTAGCCCAAACAACGTGAAGACCTGTTTAACGACGATGCAAAACATTGCGTGAAATGGTCTTACCGTGCGACGATAAAGACGACTCACGGAGGGTTTCATGAAAAAATTTATTGCCACGCTGTTCCTTTTGCTCATTTCAAGCTCGTTGGCGGTGGCTCAAGCCGTTCTACCTGAGCGGCACATGACCGTTTTTCTCAACACAGACCTTGTCGGAAACGACCTTCAACAGCTCTTTGATACTGACGAGCCCTCCTGCCAGCGCGCATGCATCGCCCTTGAAGCCTGTGTCGCCTATACCTTCAACACCAAGTCGAATGCCTGCTTTCCCAAGTCTGGCGCATACGACCAGCTGTTTTTTGAGGGCGCCAAATCTGTCGCAATGCGCCCCTATGCGCCTGAGGTGATCGCCCTGGCCGAAACCCGCGCCCAAGAGCTGAGCTTCCTGAAACCGCGTGATCTGCAAAACGCCCGCGCCTTCGCCGCAGGGCTGGCAGACAAGCACCCCGACGCCCAGTGGAGCACCACCGCAATGCGCGACACCGCCAGAGACCGTGCAGTCACAGGTGATCTCTTTTCCGCATGGCGCTGGATGGGAGCTGTCACAGCCCGTACAGACACAGCCCAAGACTGGGCCAGCTACAGCGGTTTTATTGATCGGTACAAGCCTTCCCAACGCAGCGATAGACGCCGCTTTACCAACGATGCCCTGATGGCTTCTATCAACGCATATCTGCGCGCAAGCGCAGCAGAAACACGCGCCCAAGCCCTCCAGACCATGGCCAACACATTGCAAGAGCTGGGCCGCGGTCGTGATATGATTCCGGCATTAAAACTGGCTCAGTCTCTCTCGTCAGCACCCGAAATTTCTGTTGCGCTTGCCGAAGCACGTTCCAAATACGGCTTCCGCATTGTGACAACTGACGTTGAAGCCGAAACCGCAAACCCCAAGATCTGCGTGGAGTTCAATGAGCCGCTCTCCAAAGATGAAGAAGATTTCGCACGGTTCCTCGCCCTCCCTGACCCCCGGTTTGCCGTTCAGGCCGAGGGCGATGAACTCTGCATTTCAGGTGTTGAATTCGGATCACGCTACAGCGTCACCTTTCGCGCCGGCCTGCCCGCGCAAAGCGGCGAGGGGCTCGACCGCGATGTGATCTAGAGCTTCTATGTGCGCGACCGCGTGGCAAGCGCAAGCTTCCCGGGCCGTGGCTACGTGCTGCCTCTTGGCGGCGAGGCAAGCCTGCCTGTACAAACGGTCAACGCGCCCGAACTTGACCTGACCCTGCGCCGCGTCAGCGACCGTAACCTGCTGCGCGCCATGCAAGACGGACTCTTTGCGCAGCCGCTCTACCGCTATCAAGAGAGTCAGCTAGGTGGCGTCATCGGCGACGAAATCTGGAGCGGCACAGGCCTGACCGATGGTGCCCTCAACCAAGACGTCACAACGCGCCTACCCATTGGCGAGGCCATCGCAGGCCAGCCTGCGGGCATCTATGTTTTGAGCGCCGCAGTCAAAGGCGACACGGAGCCATATAACAGCGTCGCTCAGCAATGGTTTGTCCTGTCTGACATTGGCCTCAGCACCGCAGCAGGCAATGACGGCCTCCATGTCTTTGTAAAAAGCCTCAAGACAGCGCAGCCAATGAGCGGAACGAAAGTTCAGCTTGTGTCGCGTGCCAACCGTATCATCGCCGAGGCCATGACAGACGCGTCTGGCGCGGCACAGTTCCCTGCCGCGCTCACAGCAGGCAAAAGCGGCGCTGAACCAGCCATGGTCTTGGCGCATAGCGGCAACGAAGACTTGGCATTCCTCTCTCTGACAGACCCGGCATTTGACCTCTCCGACAGGGGCGTCTCTGGCCGCAATGCCCCCAAAGCGCTTGATCTGTTTTTGACAACCGACAGGGGAGCCTACCGCGCAGGCGACACGATATTCGCAACAACGCTGGTCCGTAACACGAAAGCAGAGGCCCTCGAAGACCTCCCTATAACAGCGGTGCTGTTGCGCCCTGACGGTGTCGAATACAGCCGCCAGCTCTCGGCCCAAGGCAACGCGGGAGGTCACGTCTTTGCCATGCCCGTCGCCACAAGTGCGCCACGTGGCGCTTGGACGCTCGAGATGCGCAGCGCAGCAGACGGAGATGCCCTGACAAGCACAACTGTTCTGGTGGAAGATTTTCTGCCCGAGCGGATCGACTTTAACATCGAAATTGAAGCCACCGAACTCAGCGCAGACATGCCCACAAATGCCAGGCTCAAGGCCGCCTATCTCTTTGGTGCGCCTGCCGCCGATCTCACGGTCGAGGGCCGCATCAGCCTGAGTGCCAACCGCACGCTCGAGGCCTACCCGGGCTTTACCTTCGGGCCTTACACAGCCGGCTTCCGCACGGTGTCTGATGCCCTGCCCTCTACTCAAACAGACGCAACAGGCACCGCAACAATCCCCCTCGCCTTGCCCAAGGCCGACGCCTTGGGCCTGCCGCTGGAAGCCACAGTGCGCCTGCAAGTTGCCGAGGGCTCAGGCCGCCCTGTCGAGCGCAGTGCAACACGCCCCGTGCAAAGCACAACACCCCTCGTGGGCCTCAAGCCACTGTTTGACGGCGTTGTCTCCGAAGGCACCGAAGCCACGTTTGATATCATGGTGCTCGCGGCCAACCGCATCCCCATGTCGGCAGACGCACGCTGGACTCTCAACCGCGTTAACACGCGCTACCAATGGTATGAACAAAACGGCAATTGGAACTGGGAACCTATCATAACCCGCACCAAAGAGCTGTCAGGCCAAGTGAGCTTGGCAGGTGGCAAAGGCACCGTGACCGCCCCTGTTGACTGGGGCGAATACGAGCTTGTCGTCGAGCTAGAAGGGCGTGCCTACAGCTCGGCCTCAGACTCATTTTATGCAGGCTGGTACAACGTTGGCGGCGCAGTCAGCACCCCTGACACACTAGAGCTGTCTCTTGATCGTGAAAGCTACACAGTGGGCGATGACGTTCAACTCCGCGTGCTGCCACGCAGCGCTGGCACAGCCATGGTACAAGTCATGTCAGACCGTCTCATCTCCACCAAGATGGTTGATCTGACCGCAGGAGAAAATCTCATCCCGATGCAAGTCAGCGCAGACTGGGGCGCAGGCGCCTATGTCACTGTCACCCACATCAGCCCGATGGGTATGGACGACAGCTTCCTGCCAACCCGCTCTATAGGCCTTGCCTACGCAAGTGTTGACCCCGCCGATAAGGCGCTTGATGTGGAGCTGCTCTCTCTTGATCTCACCAAGCCGCGCCAACCTCTTCAAGTGGCCATCAAAGCAAACAACGTGGCCGCAGGAGAAACCGCTTTTGTGACCCTCGCAGCCGTGGATGCAGGTATCCTCAACCTCACAGGTTTTGAGCCGCCCGCACCCAAAGAGCACTACTTTGGCAAACGCAAACTCGGTGTCGAACTGCGCGACATTTATGGCCGTCTGATTGATGCCTCCAAAGGCAACCTCGGGCGCATCCGCTCGGGTGGAGATGCTGGCGGAGCAGCAGGCCTTGAAGGCCCGCCCCCGACTGACGAGCTTGTCACCTTCTTCCAGGGCCCTGTCGAAATCGGGGCAGATGGAATGGCAAATATTGCATTTGACGTGCCCGAGTTCAACGGCACCTTGCGGCTCATGGCTGTTGTCTGGTCGCCCACCGGCGTTGGGGCGGCAAACAAAGATGTGATCATACGAGATCCGATTGTGCTTAGCGTCAGCTTGCCAAACCATCTCTCGCCCGGCGACCAAAGCCAGCTGCGCCTTGAGATCACCCATGCAGATGGCCCGACAGGTGCTGTTGGCCTTGAGCTGGCCTCCACGGCGATTGAGCTGGTCAAAAGCAGCTTGCCTGCCAAGCTCTCGCTGGGCGAGGGCGAACAGGCTGTCTTCACCGTGCCTATGAGCGCTGCAACCGAGGGGGATCATGAGATTACAATCACTCTGACATCGCCTGAAGGAGAGACCCTCACAAAGACGCTCACACTTCCTGTGCGCCGCCTTGACCCCGAAGTCTCCACAACCCGCCGCCTCTCTCTGGCGGGGACAAAAAGCTTTATTCTAGATGCCAATCTGACAGAAGCTTACCGCGGCGAAACGACCCGCGCGCTGGTATCGGCAGGGCCGATTGCGAAGTTCGATGTTGCCAGCCTTCTGGCCAAACTCGACCGCTACCCTTACGGCTGCACCGAGCAGCTCACCTCGACAGCCATGCCGTTGCTCTACTTCTCTGCTGTCACAGAGGGCCTCGGCCTGACCCAACGTAGCGATGTGAACGAACGCGTTGAAAAAGCTGTTGCACGCATCCTGACACGGCAGTCCTCTTCTGGCAGCTTTGGCCTTTGGTACCCCGGGTCTGGAGACCTGTGGCTTGACGCCTATGTCACCGACTTTCTCAGCCGCACCCGCGCCCAAGGCCTGAATGTGCCTGACCTCGCCTTCAAGAATGCGCTCGGCAACCTCACCAACCGCGTGAACAATTATGGCGACTTTGACAGTGAGGGCGGCGACCTGGCCTACGCGCTTTATGTTCTGGCCCGAGAAGGCCAAACAGCTGTGTCTGATCTGCGCTACTATGCCGATGTGAAGGAACGGGCCTTTAACACACCGATGGGAAAGGCCCAGCTGGGAGCCGCTCTTGCCTATCACGGCGATCAGCTGCGCGCAGATGCCATGTTCACCAGCGCCGTTGACGCAATCTCGCGCATGGCAGGGCCACAAAGCTACACGTGGCGCGCCGATTACGGCACCCGCCACCGCGACACAGCCGCAGTGATTGCCCTTGGTCAGGAAGCCGGCAGCAAGGCCGTAAACCTCGCAGCCCTCGCCGAGCGGATCACCGGCGATACAGGCCGCCACTCAACTCAAGAGATGGTCTGGACATTGCTCGCCGTTGACTCACTCCTTGGCGCAGCGCCAAGCCTCACGCTCAATGGTGAGAGCCTCGATCTACCTGTTTTACAACTTGATCACGCAGAGCTGCTGCAAGGCCAGACCCTGACAAACACAAACAATGACGCGACAGACATCACCCTTACAACCTTTGGTGTGCCCCGCGTGGCGCCAGAGGCGGGGGGCTATGGCTACAGCATCACACGCCAGTATTACACGCTCGATGGTGTGCCTGTTGACGCACTTGATGTGGTTGCAGGTGAGCGCTTGGTCACCCATCTCAAGGTCAACTCTTTTGAGAACGCATCCGCACGCCTCATGATCAATGATCCGCTCCCGGCGGGCTTTGAAATCGACAATCCCAACCTCTTGCAAAGCGGTGACATTGGCGCGCTCAGCTGGCTGACACCGTCACGCACCGAGACCACCGAGTTCCGCGCCGAGCGCTTTCTCGCCGCTGTCAATGCAAGCGCGCGTGAAACTGTCGAGCTGGCCTATATCGTGCGCGCTGTCACACCGGGGCGTTACCACCACGCGCCAGCCACGGTCGAGGACATGTACCGCCCGATCTATCGCGCTCACACCGCAGCAGGCGAGGTGACAGTATCGCCAAAATGATCCGTCATGCTGTGCTCGCCGCAACCTGCGCCATGGCCCTCTTTGCAGGCGCACATGACGGGCTGAACCGCTGGACACAAGACGCAGTGCTTCCCCCGCTGCTTCACGAAACCTCGGTGGAAGTGCGCGCGCGTGGTGGAGAGCTTCTCCGCGCCTTTCCTGTGGAAGACGGGCGCTGGCGGCTCGCCACACGGATAGCTGATGTTGACCCGACCTATATTGAGGCGCTCCTGGCCTATGAAGACAAGCGCTTCTTTCAACACAGAGGTGTCGACGCCCGCGCGCTCATTAGGGCCAGCTGGCAAGCGCTCTGGAACGGTCGCATTGTCTCGGGCGGATCAACTCTCACCATGCAAGTCGCACGGCTGCTCGAAAATGGCCGCACAGGAAGCTGGAGCGGAAAATTGCGCCAAATGCAGCTGGCACTGGCGCTCGAACAGCGGCTCAGCAAAGAAGAAATCCTTACGCTTTACCTCACCCACGCGCCCTTTGGTGGCAACCTGGAAGGCGTGCGTGCAGCCAGCTATGCCTACTTCGGCAAAGGGCCAAAGCGCCTCACGCCTGCGCAAATCGCTCTGCTGGTTACCCTGCCCCAAGCGCCAGAAGCCCGCCGGCCCGACCGCGGCGCACGCGTGGCCCAAGCCGCGCGCGATGCGGCTCTGGAACGCCTTGAAGAGGCAGGGGTATTTCATTCAGAAGCCACCTCTGCTGCACGCCGCACCGCGGTTTCCTCCAGCCTCAAACCGTTTCCAGCCACAGCCTTTCACACCACCGAGCGCGCACGGCTTGAGCAGCCAGAACAAGCGCAGATCTTGCTGACACTTGATGCTGGGCTTCAAAACCGCCTTGAAAGCCTCGCAGCCTCACATCTCAACCGCCTTGAGCCCAATGTCACCATCGCGCTTATGGTGGCCGATCACACAAGCGGCGAGATCCTTGCGTCTGTTGGCTCTGCCGCTGAAATAGACGACACCGCCCGCAAGGCCTACATCGACATGACCCGCGCAACCCGGTCCCCCGGATCGGCGCTCAAACCACTGGTTTACGCCATGGCGTTCGACCTCGGCTTGGCCCACCCCGAAACCCTCATCAAAGATGCCCCCGTGCGCTTTGGCACCTATACGCCGAGCAACTTTGACGGCCAGTTTCGCGGCGAAATCAAGCTGCGCGAAGCGTTGCAACTCTCGCTCAACATTCCCGTCGTTAGCCTGCTCGAGCGCATTGGCCCCGAGCGCTTCATGCAACGGCTGGAGCGCGCGGGGCTGCAGCCGCAGCTACAAGGCAGCAAGGCTGGCCTAGCCGTCGGGCTTGGCGGCGTCGGGCTTTCTCTGCACGATCTGGTCACACTTTACGCCAGCTTTGCCCAACACGGCAGGGCCGTTACACTCAGCCAATATGCGCCACAGCCTACAAGCGGCCAACGCGTCACAGCCTCTGCCGCCGCATGGCAAGTTGGCGAAATCCTGTCTTCAGCCCCGCTGGAAAATGCACAGCTCAACCACGGCATCGCCTTCAAGACAGGCACGTCATATGGCTACCGTGACAACTGGGCCCTGGGCTATGACGGGCGCTATGTTGTCGGCGTCTGGGTGGGCCGCGCCGACGGTACGCCCATGCAACAGGCCTTTGCGCGCAGCACCGCGGCCCCTTTGCTGGCGCAAGTCTTTCAATACGTCGCACCACAAATAGCCCCCTTGGCGCCTCCGCCTCCAGAAACGCTCATCGTGAGCAACGCACAATTGCCACAGCCCCTACAACGCTTTGAAACCCGCGATGCGCTCAAACGGGCTGACGCCAGCCGCCCCGACATCGTCTTTCCTCCGTCAGGCGCACGGCTCGCTGCTGACCCCGAGCTACCGCTCATTCTCAAGCTACGCGGCGGCACACCGCCCTATGCGGTCTTTGCCAACGGGGAGATAAAAGCGCTTGGGCTGCACAGCCGAGAGGCTTCCCTCGGGCCGATGACCCAAGGTTTTTTTGAACTGAGCGTGGTGGATGCAGAGGGCCGCGCAACCCGCGCCTCTATCGAGATCAGATAGCTTCAATCGCAAGGGCAATACCCTGCCCGCCACCGATACACATCGTGATCAAGGCGCGCTTGCCGCCGATCCGCTCAAGCTCGTAGAGCGCTTTCAAAGTGATGATTGCACCTGTCGCGCCCACAGGGTGCCCCAGCGCGATTGCGCCACCGTTGGGGTTTACCTTTGCAGGGTCAAGACCCAGCTCTTTGTTCACCGCAAGCGCTTGCGCCGCGAAGGCTTCGTTGCTTTCAATCACATCAAAATCTGCAAGGCTCAGGCCCGTACGCGCCAACAGGTTTTGTACCGCAGGTACGGGGCCAATCCCCATAACCTCAGGGCGCACACCCGCATGGGCGTAGCCCAAAACACGGGCACGCGGTTTGAGCCCGGCAGCCTCCGCCGCGTCAGCGCGGGCAAGCACCATAGCCGCCGCGCCGTCGTTGATGCCTGAGGCGTTGCCGGCGGTGACGGTGCCGTCTTTCTGGAAGACGGTGCGCAAGCCTGCGAGGGCTTCGGGGGTTGTGGCCTTGGGGTGTTCATCCACGTCAAAGGGCACCATGTCGCGCTTCACGCGCACCTCGACAGGCACGATCTGGCTGGCAAAATACCCCGCCTCGATCGCCTTTGCGGCGCGGATCTGGCTCTCCATTGCGAAGGCGTCTTGCGCCTCGCGGCTGATGTCGTGCTCGGCGGCCACGTTCTCGGCGGTCACGCCCATGTGGCCCGTTCCGAAGGGGCAGTTGAGCGCGCCAAGCATCATATCTTGTGTCTTGATGTCGCCCATTTTCTGGCCCCAGCGCTGCGCCGGAACGATGTAGGGCGCGCGGCTCATACACTCGATCCCGCCCGCCACAGCAAAGTCCGCATCTTGCAGCATAAGAGATTGCACAGCAGAAACAATGGCTTGCGCGCCCGACCCGCAGAGGCGGTTCACGTTCATCGCCGGCGCTGTATCAGGGATGCCCGCCTCCATCGCGGCAACGCGGCTGAGGTACATATCGCGCGGCTCGGTGTTGATCACATGGCCAAACACCACATGCCCGATCTGTGCGCCCTCAACGCCAGAGCGCTCCAAAGCGGCCTTGGTCACGGTCGCGCCGAGCGCGGATGGCGCTGTGCCTGCAAGGCTTCCGCCAAAGGTGCCGATGGCCGTACGTGCGCCGTCCAGAATTACGATATCGCTCATAGTGTCCCCGCTATGCTGAGTAAAAACTTGCGCCAACATAGGCCCAACACCCGCCTGATGAAAAGCACAACGGAGCGTCATTTTGCCCGCCAAACCGCGTGGGGCAGCCTATGTGGCATCCTGTGCATACAGCAGTATGGACAGACAGAGGGCAGCAGCACACAACCTTTTGTTGAATTCCCCGCCCAAGCCCGCATAGTAAACCGCGTATTGGTATCGAGAGTTTTATGAGTCAGAACACACCCGCCCGCAAACCCATCCGCACATGGAGCGATTGGGAAAAAGCAGTTAAGAAAAAACAGACCACAGCCGCAGAAAGGGCGCTGGTTGACGCCTGCCGCGCGGGCAGAGGATGCACCCTTGGCGACGGCACACGCCCCACCGCCCCCAGCGACGACCGAACAATCGGCGCAGACCTGCTGCGCTACCTGATTATGGGCGGCTGCGAGGGGTGTGACTTACACGAATGGGGTGTTGATCTTTACGGAGCCTACATCACCGGCGCGCTTGACTTGCGGATGGTCACAGCTGTCGGCGTGACAGGTTTAAACTTCTGTCACTTCACCCAAGGCATAGATGCCATGAACGCACGCTTTGAGGCTCTTGGCCTATCAGGTAGCTTACTACCCTCGCTCAACGCCCAAGGTGCAGAGGTGAAGGGCGGTGTATTTCTGAGAAACGGCTTTTCTGCCAAGGGAGAAGTAAGCTTTTCAGGCGCGCAGATCGGCGGGCAGTTTGAGTGCGACAACAGCACGTTTGAGAACGCAGAAGGCGACGCGCTCAACGCCCAAGGTGCTGAGGTGAAGGGCGATGTATTTTTAAGAAACGGCTTTTCTGCCAAGGGCAAGGTCAGCCTTGCAGGCGCGCAGATCGGCGGGCAGCTTTCCTGCAAGGGCGGCAGCTTTGAAAACGAAAAAGAAAAGGAAAAAGCGCTCAACGTACAAGGCGCAGAGGTGAAAGGCAGCGTCTTTCTGAGGGGCGGCTTCTCCGCCAAGGGGGAGGTCAGCCTCTCAAGCGCGCAGATCTGTGGGCAGCTTGACTGCACGGACGGCAGCTTTGAAAATGAAAATGGCCACGCGCTCAACGCCCAACGCGCTGAAGTGAAGGGCGATGTCTTCCTGAGAGGCGGGTTCACCGCCAAGGGAGAGGTCAGCCTTGCAGGCGCGCAGATCGGTGGGGAGCTTGAATGCATTGGCGGTAGCTTTGAAAACGAAAAGGAAAAAGCGCTCAACGCCCAAGGCGCTGAGGTGAAGGGAAGTGTCTTCCTGAGCGGCGGCTTCACCGCCAAGGGAGAGGTCAGCCTTTCAGGCGCGCAGATCAGCGGGCAGCTTTCCTGCACGGGCGGCAGCTTTGAAAGCGAAAAGGAAAAAGCGCTCAACGCTCAAGGCACCCAAATGTCCGCGTTTTATTGGCGCGACTTAAAGGCCGTGAGCGGCGAGATAAACCTAGCAGGAGCGCGAACTGGTGGTCTCTCCGACGACGCGGCCAGCTGGGACATGGCGAACCGCCTCTATCTTGACGGGTTCGAGTATAGCTCGATCCACGGCCCACTGGATGCGCCCATACGGCTTGCGTGGCTCGCGAAGGCTTGTGCCTATGACGGCAGCTTTAGCCCGCTCCCCTACCGTCAGCTTGCTGCCGTTTCATGGAATATGGGGCAATATGCGCTGCAACGGCAAATTCTCGTCGAGAAACAACGTAGAATATTTCAAACAAACAGACAAAAAACATGGCCACTTGGTCTCTCTTTTTACTGGCCGATCAACGCTATTATGCGGTTATGGCTATGGCTCTTGGATAGGTTATATGCCCTCATCGGATATGGATATAGGCCAGGGAATCTCGCCATTTTGCTTGTTCCACTTTTCACCGCAGGCGTTTATATTTTCCATGCCGCTTATGAAGCTGGAGATTTTGCACCCAACTCTGATGTGATCTTGTCTACGCCAGAGTGGAAGCAAGCAGCAGAAACTGAGAGCAACCCAGCCAAAGCTTGGTCAGCCAAAGGTGCTGCAGGTGCTGATTATGAAACTTTCAACCGCTACGCCTATGCGGCGGATATTGTTGTGCCGATCATCGCGCTTGGACAGGAAGAGGCATGGGCTCCCTCCACCACGCGGGGGCCGTGGGGCTGGTATGCATGGTGGTCACGGTGGGTTTTGAAAGGCATGGGCTGGATCGTCACAGCCCTCGGTGCGGCGGCGATCACGGGGATTATCAGGCGGGAGTGAGGGGCACGCGCCCGTCTTCTTCCAGTGTGAAGATCTCTGTGCCTTCGATCACCACGGTGGTGAGCGCGCGGCCGAAGCCTGCGCCGCTGTCGATGTTGACGCGGTTGCCCTTGTGCTCGGGCGCATCAACGGCGGTGTGGCCGTGGACGACCAGCTTCTCGAACGGGTCTTCATGGCTGAGGAAGGGGTCGCGGATCCAGATCAGATCCTCCTCGGATTGCCACGCCAGCGGCAGGCGCGGCTGGAGGCCTGCGTGCACAAAGAGGCATTCGGCCGCCTCATGATAGAGCGGCAGGCCCGCGAGGAAGCGCGCGTGCGCCTCAGGCACAGCGGCGCGGGCGGCGGCGTGCAGCCCGGCCTCGGGCAGGCCCGTGTCAACGCCGTAGGAGGCCAGCGTATCAAGCCCGCCGATGCGCGGATCAAGCCATGTGAGGCCCGGGCGCATCTTGGGGTGGGTGGTTGCGCCTGTGCGCAGGTAGGCCTCAAACAGGCGGTCATGGTTGCCCATGAGCACCGTCCAGTTGCGGCCCTCGCTCAGGCCTTGCAGAAAGGTCTCTATCACGGCGCGGCTGTTTGGCCCGCGATCGACCAGATCGCCGACAGACACCACGCGCGCCTCTGGGCCGCCGTCCAGCTCGATGAGCGTGAGCGCGTCGAGCAGAAGCTCGTGCTGGCCGTGGATGTCGCCGATGGCGTAAAGCGTCTCTGTCATAGGGTTTAGCTAAGGCTCCCTGCCGTTGATGGCAATGGCGGGGGCGGAATTGGCTTTACATATTCTGGTTACCGAATATATCAGGAACCGAAGAGGACGCGAATATGACACATCTGCCCAAGGCGCTGCGGCGCTACCTGCCTATTCTGACTTGGTCGCGCGACTATAACCGCGACACATTTGTGAGCGATGGGGTGGCGGCTGTTATCGTCACGATCATGTTGATCCCCCAGTCGCTGGCCTATGCGCTTCTGGCGGGTTTGCCGCCCGAAATGGGCCTGTATGCCTCGATCTTGCCGCTGGTGGCCTATGCCGTGTTTGGCACCAGCCGTGCGCTGGCCGTGGGGCCTGTGGCGGTTGTCTCGCTCATGACAGCGGCGGCTATTGGTAACCTCGGGCTGACAGACCCTGCCGCAATCGCGCTGGCGGCGGGCACGCTGGCGTTTATGTCAGGCGCGCTGCTGACGGTGATGGGTGTGCTCAGGCTCGGCTTTCTGGCCAACTTCCTCAGCCACCCCGTGATTGCAGGGTTTATCACGGCCTCAGGCCTGCTGATTGCCACGAGCCAGCTCAAACATATCTTTGGCGTTGAGGCCCATGGCCATAGCTTGCCCCAAATTCTGGGCTCTCTGATCAGCCATCTGGGGGCTGTAAACCTGCCCACGCTGGTGATTGGTGTCTTGGCCACGGGGTTTCTTTTCTGGGTGCGCAAAGGGCTGAAGCCCCTGCTTCTGCGCGCGGGCTTGCGCCCGCGTCTGGCCGACCTTGGCGCAAAAGCGGGGCCTGTCGCGGCTGTTGCGGTCACAACTCTCGCCGCTTGGGCGCTCGGGCTTGAAGAGGCGGGTGTGAGGATTGTGGGCGCTGTGCCACAGGGGCTGCCGCCGCTCACGCTGCCCTCCTTCAGCCCGTCGCTGTGGAGTGACCTCTTCGTTTCAGCCCTGCTGATTTCGGTGATCGGGTTTGTCGAGTCGGTCTCGGTGGCGCAGACTTTGGCCGCCAAAAAGCGCCAGAGGATCGAACCGGACCAGGAGCTGATCGGCCTTGGCACCTCCAATATCGCGGCGGCCATCTCGGGGGGCTACCCTGTGACAGGCGGCTTTGCGCGCTCTGTTGTAAACTTTGATGCCGGGGCCGAAACACCTGCGGCCGGGGCTTTCACCGCCATCGGAATTTTGCTGGCCGCGCTTTTGCTCACGCCGCTGCTCTATTTCCTGCCCAAAGCCACTTTGGCCGCGACCATCATTGTGGCTGTGCTCGGCCTTGTTGACCTTGGCATCCTGAAGCGGGCCTGGGGCTATTCCAAGGTTGATTTCGCCGCTGTCGCGACGACCATCGTGCTCACGCTCGGGCTGGGTGTGGAGATCGGCGTTTCGGCTGGCGTTCTCATCTCGATTGCGCTGCACCTCTATGCCACCTCGCGCCCCCATGTCGCGGAAGTGGGCCTTGTGCCAACCACCCAGCACTTTCGCAACATCCACCGCCACGCGGTGGAAACGCAGCCCCATCTTGTCACCCTTCGGGTCGATGAAAGCCTCTATTTTGCCAATGCGCGCTTTCTGGAAGACTATGTCAGCGCGCGGGTCGTGTGCGACGAGCCCTTGAGCGATGTGGTGCTGATGTTCTCGGCGGTGAACGAAGTGGACCTGTCGGCACTGGAAAGTCTTGAGGCGCTGAACCTTAAGCTTAAGGACATGAACATCAAACTGCACTTGAGCGAGGTGAAAGGCCCCGTGATGGACCGCCTTGAGCGCAGCCATTTTCTGGGGGCTCTGACGGGCAAGGTTTATCTGTCGCAATATGATGCGTGGATGGACCTCAAGGGCTAAGGTGGCTTCGAATTTGGCTGCGCCAAATCCGACCAGCTGGGGGACCAGTCCCCCAGACCTCAGGCAAAACTGGGGGACCAGTCCCCCAGACCCCCTGGGATATTTCGGGCAAAAAGAAAGACATGAAAAGGCCCGCGCAGATGGCGGGCCTTTTGCTTTTTCCAAAGGTTGGTCAAGTGCCGTTAGGCGACATCGAATTCGAGTGATTTCACCTGACCAAACATGCCCGTATCCTTGAGCTTTTGCAGCACGGTCTCATCTGGCTGTGCATCAAGATAGAGCAACGCGATGGCCTCGCCGCCTGCCGCGGCACGACCCAAGGTAAAGTTGGCGATGTTGACGCCGTTTTCGCCCATGGTCTGGCCCAATGTCCCGATGATGCCCGGCATATCGGAGTTGGTTGTGTAGAGCATGTGGCGGCCGACTTCGGCATCAATGTTGATACCTTTGATCTGGATGAAGCGCGGCTTGCCATCAGAGAAGACCGTGCCACCGATGGAGCGCTCGCGCTTGTCGGTCACAACGGTGACTTTGACATAGCCCTCAAACACGCCTGATTTATCCTGGCTTGTTGTCGAGATTTTCACGCCGCGCTCTTTGGCGATGACGGGCGCGGAGACCATGTTCACGTCAGGGTTCACTGTCTTCATGATACCGGCCACAACCGCGCAGTTGAGCGCTTCGAGGTTCATGCCCGAGGCCGCGCCATCATAGAGGATATTGATGGCTTTGATCGGCTCGTCTGTGAGCTGGCCGATGAAGTTGCCAAGGTGGCCCGACAGCGAGATCCAGGGCCCCATGACCTTGGCTTCTTCGGCTGTCACACTTGGCATGTTGAGCGCGTTTTCAACGGCGCCTGTGAGCAGGTAGTTTGACATCTGCTCGGCCACTTGCAGCGCAACATTTTCTTGCGCCTCTGTGGTGGCGGCACCAAGGTGTGGCGTGCAGACGACATTGGGCAGGCCAAAGAGCGGGTTCTCTGTGGCGGGTTCCTGGGAGAACACATCAAAGGCCGCGCCGGCAACATGGCCCGACTTGAGCGCATCGGCCAGTGCCTCTTCGTCAACCAAGCCGCCACGCGCGCAGTTGATGATGCGGACACCCTTCTTGGTTTTGGCGAGATTTTCACGGCTGAGGATGTTCTTTGTCGCCTCGGTAAACGGCACATGCAGTGTGATGAAATCAGCGCGCGCCAGAAGCTCGTCAAGCTCGACTTTCTCGACCTGCATCTTGGCCGCCTTCTCTTCGGACAAGAAGGGGTCATAGGCCACAACCTTCATCTTGAGGCCACGGGCGCGGTCACAAACAATCCCGCCAATGTTGCCTGCGCCGATGACGCCGAGGGTCTTGTTGGTGAGCTCAACGCCCATAAACTTCGACTTCTCCCATTTGCCTGCGTGGGTGCTGGTAGAGGCTTCAGGGATCTGGCGCGCGACAGCGAACATCATTGCGATGGCGTGCTCTGCCGTGGTGATCATGTTGCCGAAAGGCGTGTTCATAACAATGACGCCTTTCTTGGAGGCGGCGTCTTTGTCGATGTTGTCGGTGCCGATGCCCGCGCGGGCGATGACTTTGAGGTTGGTCGCATTGGCCAGAATTGTCGGCGTGACTTTGGTGGCCGAGCGGATGGCAAGGCCATCATACTCGCCGATCACGGCGGCCAGCGCGTCTTTGTCTTTGCCAAGCTCGGGGCGGAAATCCACCTCGATGCCACGGTCGCGGAAAATCTGGACAGCTGTTTCACTGAGTTTGTCAGAGACGAGAACTTTGGGAGCCATGGTGAGCATCCTTCATTTGAATATCACGGGAAGGAGGCGCGCAGCGTCTGCGCACCTCGGGAATTATGCGTTGATTTCGGCTTCAAAGGCCCAAGCGAGCCACGGCAGAAGCGCTGCGACGTCGGTTGTCTCAACCGTGCCACCGCACCAGATGCGCAGGCCAGCGGGCGCGTCGCGGTAGGCGCCGATGTCATAGGCGACATTCTCGGCTTCAAGGCGCTTGGCCACAGCTTTGGCAAACGCGGCGCCGTCGGTGATGCGCGGATCGGTGAACTTGAGACACACCGATGTGTTGGAGCGCGTCGCAGGGTCAGCCGCGAGGTTTGCGATCCAGTCGTTGGCATCACAGAAATCAAAGATCGCCTGTGCGTTGGCATCGGCCCGCGCGATGAGCCCTTTGAGCCCCCCCGCCGAACGCGCCCACTCGAGCGCCATCAGGTAATCTTCGACCGCCAGCATGGAGGGGGTGTTGATGGTCTCACCACGGAAGATGCCTTCGATCAGCTTGCCACCTTTGGTGAGGCGGAAGATCTTGGGCATCGGCCACGCGGGTGTGTAGCTTTCAAGGCGCTCCACAGCACGGGGTGACAGAATGATCATGCCATGCGCCGCTTCGCCGCCCAGAACCTTCTGCCAGGAGAATGTCGTGACATCGAGCTTGTCCCAAGGCAGCTCCATCGCAAAGGCTGCCGAGGTTGCATCGCAGATGGTGAGGCCAGCGCGCGTGTCGGGGATCATGTCACCATTGGTCACGCGCACACCAGAGGTGGTGCCATTCCATGTGAAGACAACATCGGTGTCATAATCCAGCGCCGCCATGTCGACGATCTCGCCGTAGTCGGCTGTCTTGACGGTGGCGTCGAGCTTGAGCTGCTTGACCACATCGGTGACCCAGCCCGCGCCGAAGCTTTCCCAAGCGACCATAGTGGCCGGGCGCGCGCCCAAAAGGCTCCACATGGCCATCTCGACAGCGCCTGTGTCAGACGCTGGGACGATACCGATGTGGTAATCAGCGGGCACACCAAGAAGCGCGCGTGTCTCTTCGATTGCGGCTTTCAGCTTGTCTTTGCCCACGGCGGCACGGTGGCTGCGGCCCAAGGGAGCGCCTTCAAGTGCCTGCAATGTGAATGAGGGGTATTTGGCACAGGGGCCAGAAGAAAAGCGCGGGTTGGCCGGGCGCGCTGCCGGTTTTGAAATATCAATCATGATACCCTTCCAGATATGAGCCCCTCGTTAGGGAGGGGTGTCCTGCCGCCCGAGCTAAAGCGTCCTGCCCTCTTTCACAAGCGCAGAAATGAGGCTATCACGCCGCTTAACCCGCAAAATGCGACATGAACGACTACGATCGGAAACTTTGCCTATGTATACCGTCACGCTGCTAACCTCTCCCAAAGCCCCCTGTCTTGAGCCGTCGCTTTTGGGGGCGCTGCAAACCGCTTGGGGCGGAGGCGATGCCCGCTGGCTGGCGCAAGGCGAGGCGGCCGAGTTCGAGGTTGGCCAGATCCCTGCAAACCAGTGGGATGTCTGGGCCGATGTGCAGAAGCTGGGCGTGGACCTTGTGGTGCAGCCAACAGACGGGCGCAAAAAGAAAATGTTGCTGGCCGATATGGACAGCACGATGATCGAGCAGGAATGCATCGACGAGCTGGCCGAAGAGGCGGGCGTGGGCGCTTATGTCAAAGACATCACCGCGCGCGCCATGAACGGCGAGCTTGATTTTGACGGTGCGCTCACCGAGCGGGTGGCGCTTCTCAAGGGGTTGGATGAAACCGTCATTGCCAAGGTGCTGGCCGAGCGGATCAGCCTGATGTCGGGTGGCCCTGCCCTGCTCGCCACGATGAAAGCCAATGGCGCTTATGCGGCGCTTGTCTCGGGTGGGTTCACGGCCTTCACAGCGGCCATTGCCGCCAAACTCGGCTTTGACGAAAACCGCGCCAACACGCTTTTGGCCGAAGGTGGCCAGCTGACAGGCGCGGTCAAGCTCCCCATCCTCGGGCGCGAAGCCAAGGTGCAGGCGCTGCACGAAATCACCGCCAAGCTCGGGCTGACAGCTGCCGATGTTCTGGCTGTGGGCGATGGTGCCAATGACCTCGGGATGCTGACACTTGCCGGCAGCGGCGTGGCGCTCCACGCCAAGCCAAGCGTGGCCGCAGAATGCAACATCCGCATCAACCACGGTGATCTGACAGCGCTGCTCTATGTGCAAGGCTACGCGCGCGACGACTTCGCAGGCGCGTAATCCCGCCGCGACAGCGCCCTGCGGGCTGTGCTACAGTCGCTATACGACGACACTGCAGAGCGCCCCTTGCGGCTTGGCTCTGCCACCACAGATGAGGCCAGGCCATGTATCTCGGAATTGACTTAGGCACCTCCGGGGTGAAGCTCTTGTTGGTGGATGACGCGCAGCGCGTGGTCGGCTCTGCGGCTGCGCCCCTGACCGTACAGCGCCCGCAAACGGGCTGGGCCGAGCAAGACCCTGTCGACTGGCTTCACGCCACCACAGTGGCAATGAACGATCTGCGCAGCCGCGTCCCGAGCGCTGTCTCTGCCGTGCGCGGCATCGGGCTGTCGGGGCAGATGCACGGCGCAACGCTGCTGGACGCAAACGACACGGTCTTGCGCCCCGCTATTCTTTGGAACGACACCCGCAGCCATGCGGAAGCCGCCACACTGGACGCCACACCCGCGTTTCGCGCGATCAGTGGCAACATTGTCTTCCCGGGCTTTACCGCGCCAAAGCTGGCTTGGGTGCAAAAGCACGAACCCGCGGTTTTTGCCAAACTCGCAAAAGTCTTGCTGCCCAAAGACTACCTGCGCCTTTGGCTCACCGGCGAATACGCCTCGGAGATGTCTGACGCCTCTGGCACAAGCTGGCTTGATGTGGCCGCGCGCGCTTGGTCACCCGAGTTGCTGGAGGCCACAGGGCTGACCCCTGCTCAGATGCCCCGCCTTGTCGAAGGCTCCCACGCCTCGGGCCAGCTGCGCAGCGAGCTTGCCAGCGCTTGGGGCATGGGCCGCGTGGTTGTCGCTGGTGGCGCGGGTGACAACGCCGCCACAGCGATTGGCCTTGGCACAACAACACAAGGCACCGCCTTTGTCTCGCTTGGCACATCGGGTGTTTTGTTTGCCGCAACCCCCGCCTATCAGCCAAAGGCTGACAGCGCGGTTCATACGTTTTGCCACGCCGTGCCCGAGATATGGCACCAGATGGGAGTGGCACTCAGTGCAACCGACTCTCTGAACTGGTGGGGCAAGGTCTGCGAGATGGCACCAAGCGCCCTCACGCAAGAGCTGGGCGCAACATTTGCCCCGCAACAACCGCTGACATTTCTGCCCTACCTCTCGGGCGAGCGCACACCGCACAATGACCCTCGCGTGCGCGGCAGCTTTGTCGGGCTCGACCATACCCACGGCCGCACACACATGACACAGGCCGTGCTTGAGGGAGTGGCCTACGCAAGCCGTGACAACCTTGAGGCGCTCACATCCACAGGCACCGGAATTGACCGTGTCATGGCCGTTGGCGGCGGAACCGCCTCGCCTCTGTGGTTGCAAATATTGGCCAATGCCCTTGGCATCCCTGTCGATCTGCCCGCCGATGGCGACTTCGGCGCAGCCTTTGGCGCAGCGCGTCTGGGGCGTTTGGCCGAAACAGGCGAGCGCGTTGCCGCAGTTTGCACACCCCCTGCCGTGGCACGCAGCTTTGAGCCAGACCCGGCGCACCGCGCCTATTTTGCTCAGGGCTACGCGACCTTTCGCGCCCTCTACCCTGCGCTCACCCGCGCTATGGCCGCAAGCGCCACGTGAGCGGCCACAGAGACCTGCACACATAAAAAAGGGGCGGCACTTGGCCGCCCCGTCTTCGTCATGTTGTCAGAAAGCTTAGGCTTTCCAGGACAGTTTCGCTGGATCAATCTCAAAGCCGATGTGGTGTGCACCGCCCATAAGGTTGTCTTTTGTGTGGTTGTAGAGCGAACGCCAGTAAGGCTGGATCGTGACAGCGTCATCTTGCAGAATACGCTCGCCTTTTTCCATAAGCGCTTTACGCTTTTCAACGTCGGGTGTGGCGAGTGCTTGCGTGAGCAGCTCGTCAAACTCTGCACTGGCATAACCAAACTCGTTCCACGCCTCACCCGAACGATAGGCAAGCGCCCAGATCTGCACGCCAAGCGGGCGGGCGTTCCAGTTGGTCGAGCTGAACGGGTATTTCACCCAGTCGTTCCAGAACGTCGAGCCTGGCAGAACAGTGCGCTTCACGTTGAAGCCCGCGTCGCGCAGCTGGGCTGCGACGGCATCGGTTGTGTTCTTGCGCCAAGCATCGTCAATCGAGAGGATTTCCATCTCGAAGTCACCCATGCCAGCTTCGTCCAGAAGCGCTTTGGCCGCAGCAGGGTCATACTTCGGCATGCCGATATCGACATACTCGGGGTGCGCAGGCGCAACGTGGTGGTTGGCCGCTACAACGCCACGGTTTTCGTACCCAAGCTCAAGCAGAACGTTGTTATCAATCGCCATAGCGATCGCCTGACGGACTTTCTTGTCAGCATAAGGCTTCTTGCCATCAACTTCGGCAAGCTGGTTGGGGCGGATCACGATTGTCGCCGAGGTGACAACTTCGTGCTGCGTCCAGCCATCCATGGTGCCCAGAATGTCGATAAAGTCGCCATCGACAGAGTACATCATGTCAACTTCATCAGCCTCAGCCGCAGCAACCCACGCAGACGGGTCTGTACCATAGTCGATATATTCGACACGATCAGCCCATGCGCCATTGCCTTTGTTCCACCAGTGGCCATCGTTCTTCACCAGAACGCCCTTTACGCCCACTTCGAGGCTCTCGGGCAGGTACGGGCCTGTGCCGATCGCATTGGAGACCATGTCTTCTGCGTTGTTATCTTTGTGATAAACAGCCGCAGGATAGTCGGCCATACCCGCAATAATCGAGATATCAGGCGCTGGCAGGTTGAGCTTCACTGTGTGGCTATCAACGATCTCGATAGCGCCTTCGATGGCTTTGCCTGAGGCTTCGTCAATCAGCGTTGCCATACGGCCTGCCATAGAGTTGCCTTCAAACGCCTTGTCGCACCAGTCGTTGATCACGCGCGCCACATCTTCTGATGTGAAGTCGTCGCCGTTGTTCCACTTTACGCCTTTGCGCAGGTTGAGCGTGTAGGTTTTTGCATCGTCGCTCACGTCCCAGCTTTCCAGCAGGTAGGGTGAGAACGAGCCGTCATTGTTCCATTTGACCAGATATTCCAGCCAACCGCGCGAGAAGTTCGCGATCTGTGACCAGTCATATGTGCGCGGGTCTTTGAGCGCGCGGACTTCCTGCTGGATACGCACCGTGCCACCCATCTTGGCGCCGTGGCCATCCGCGTGGGCAGGTGCCGCCATGCCGAGCATGCCGTAAGCGGTTGCCGCAGTCGCACCAAAGGTGCTGGCCATAGCGATAAATTCGCGGCGGCTCACTTCGTCCGTTCCGACCTTGCTGGCCTGGTCAGTAATAACCTTGGACATGGGTTTGCCGGTGCGTGTGAAAAACTTCATATTTTCCTCCCTAAGAGAGCGTTATCGCTCTTCATTGCATTTGAGCCGCTGGCGCGACTTTAGGCTGAATGCATGTGCAATCGAGTGACAGCCTAAGGAGCGAATCATGCGCTAGCAACCCTTGCTAGGTCACAAACCGCTTACAATACGTCGCTTTTGGGCTGCATCAGGCGGGAAATAGCCATGCTCCCTTGACCTTTGAGAGCCGAAACATGACATGAGAAATAATCCAGAAAGAGGAACTCCCCATGCCCGAGGCCAACGCAGCTGCGCTTGATTTTCTGAAAACCCGCCGCTCGCGGCCCGCCAAAACGCTCACAGCCCCCGCGCCAGAGCGTGCCGAGCTGGAAGCGCTTTTGACACTTGCCGCGCGCACGCCAGACCACGGCAAGCTGGAGCCTTGGCGCTTTATCGTAATCGAGGGCGACGCCATGGCAAAGCTCGCCGATGCCGCCGAAACCACGGCCAAAGCGCTCGGGTTTGACGAGGAGAAGACCGCCAAGGCGCGCAGCCAGTTTGACCAGGGCATCTGCGCCGTTGCCGTTGTGGAAAGCCCCGTGATGTCAGACAAGATCCCCGCCATCGAGCAGACCTATTCTGCGGGTGCGGTCTGTCTTGCACTGGTCAACGCGGCCCTCGCCGCAGGCTGGGGCGCCAACTGGCTCTCCGGGGCAATCAGCCACGAACGCCAGTTTGCCGAACACGCCCTTGGCCTCACCCCGCATGAGCGTATCGCCGGCCTTATCCACATCGCCACCGAAACCGCCACACCACCCGACCGCCCCCGCCCTGATGTAAAAGCCAAGACAACATGGCTCTAGGGCTGATCTTTTCGTCTTTCTCAAAAGCGCTCGGGCAAATGGGTGACAGGCGCTTTTTGCGCGTGTTGCTCATTGGCGTTGCGCTCACGCTGGCGCTTCTGGTGGCAGCCTATGCGGGGCTATTGTGGCTCGTGGGGGTCTTCATCGGCCCTGAGGTCTACATTCCGTTTCTGGGCGAAGTGCGCTGGCTTGATGACCTGCTGTCAGGCGCATCCCTTTTCTTGATGCTGGTGCTCTCGATCTTCCTGATGGTGCCTGTGGCCTCGGCCATCACCTCGATGTTTCTGGAGGATGTCGCCAATGCCGTTGAAGCCAAGCACTACCCAGAGCTGCCGCAAGCAACCCCTGTCAGCTTTGCCCAAGGGCTGCGCGACACGCTCAACTTTATGGGAGTGCTGATCGGTGCCAATAGTCTGGCGCTGGTGCTTTACGTTGTCTTTGCACCCTTTGCGCTTTTGATCTTCTGGGCGCTCAACGGGTTTTTGCTGGGGCGCGAATATTTCACACTCGCGGCCACCCGCCGCCTTGGGCCGACTGAGGCCAAACGCCTGCGCAGCCGCCACTTTCTCACAATCTGGGCCGCAGGCATCCTCATGGCTGCGCCCCTGAGCGTCCCGCTGATAAACCTGTTTATCCCGATATTAGGCGCAGCAACCTTTACCCATCTGTTCCATCAGGTTCAGACACGGCAGGGGCCATCCGGTTAAACATATCAATGTCACGAATGGTGATGGAACCCGAGGTGACAACATAGAAGATAATGCCCCAGATCACCGCGGCAATTGCGGTTGTGATCTTGGCCTTTTTCTTCAGCCCGTGCTCCGCCATAGCGCCTGATTGCGTGCCGGGAAAGATATCTCCCACATCCCCTTGAGTCTTCAGACCAAAAGGAATGATAGTGAGAAACGTGACAAACCACAAAACAGCGTACAGCACGATAGCAGAGGTGATACCCATAACGGATGTCCTTATGAAAGGTTGCTTGGCTTAGGTAGGCTCGTGTCAGACTTGTTCAAGCTCGACAAGGCATCCATTGAAATCTTTGGGGTGCAAGAAGAGAACAGGCTTGCCATGTGCGCCAATCTTCGGCTCGCCCGTGCCCAGCACCCGCGCGCCCGTTGACTTCAGATGATCGCGCGCCGCGATGATATCATCAACTTCATAGCAGACATGGTGAATGCCGCCTGAGGGGTTCTTCTCCAGAAAGCCGTTGATGGGACTGTCTTCGCCGAGCGGGTAGAGCAGCTCGATCTTGGTGTTGGGCAGCTCGATAAAGACAACCGTCACACCGTGGTCAGGCTCGTCTTGCGGCGCGCCGACTTTTGCGCCCAGCGCCGTGGCGTATTGAGCCGAGGCTGCCTCCAGATCTGGCACAGCAATAGCAACATGGTTCAAACGTCCGATCATCTTCTTCTCCTGGTCTCTTTTGCCCACACTATTGCCCGCGCGCGGGCTTGGGGCAAGTCACGAGAAGGTCGCAGGCCCATCCGAGAGCCGCAGGGTTAACCAACTATTAGGTCTGTCAGATTAAATTTAGATTCGAACCATTTATTCTGCTGCAAAAGGAGCTGCCCCGATGGAAGACTTTGACGCGCTGTCCAGCATACCGTCCCCCACAGCCGCACGCCCGCTCTTGGGCCTGACGGTGCTTGTGGTGGAAGATAGCCGATATGCCTGTGAAGCGCTGCGCTTGCTGTGCCTGCGCAGTGGCGCGCGCATCCGTCGGGCCGACTGTATCGCCTCGGCCAAGCGTCACCTGCAAGTCTACCGCCCCTCGGTGATTCTGGTTGATATCGGCCTGCCCGACGGCTCGGGCACCGATCTGATTGCAGAGCTGACCACCACCTCCCCCCGCATCGACATTATCTTTGGCATGTCGGGCGACGATATCGTCTATGACGATGTCATGGCCGCAGGGGCCGATGGCTTTTTTGCCAAACCCGTCGAAAGCATCGCACAGTTCCAAGAAGCGATTCTTGCCTTGTTGCCCAACGACCGGCGCCCCAACGGACCGCGTATGCTCAAAGACGATGTCGTGACCCCTGATCGCCTCGCCTATAACGACGATCTCGCCCATGTTGCGAGCCTCATCAACGAAGACTACGACGAAGGCCAGGTTGGCTATGTCGCCCAGTTTTTGACAGGCGTTGCCAAAAGCGCGCGCGATGATGTGCTGGTGCGTGCCGCGCAAGAGCTGGCCACGGCCCACGCCACGCGCCAACCCACGCATCAGCCCGTCGCCGCACTCGCAGGGCTTGTCCAGCAACGGCTCGACCGCTCTCTCGCCATCTAGAAACACATCCATCAAAAAGAACGACAAAGGCCTCAGAGGCGGCCAAAAGCCGCCACAATCTACCTGCATATTGGCAAGAACAGCAGGAATCCCTGCACGGAGGTCTAAAATGGAACGGTTCTTTAAGAAGTTTGTCAGCGAAGAAAAAGGCGCCATCACAGTAGATTGGGTCGTTCTGGTTGCGGGCGTCTTGTCGCTCTGCGCCGCCATCATTGGCAGCGTGCAAACAGGCACAAGCGAGCTCACCCAAGGCACGGGCGAATACCTTGAAAGCTATGAGCCGTTTGACGGCGCATAAAGCCCCAAACGGGCGTTAGCCCGTCAGCTTGGGATCAGACCCCATATCAAGACCGGGGAACACCGTACGCTCGATAAAGTCGGTGTCATACCCAAACAAATCCCGCATCAGCCAGCCCGAATAGGCGCGCACATCGCGGGTCGGCATCAGGTCACGCCGCTGGTACAGGTCAGCCTCCGCCAGCCCGGGCCAAGACGACCACACGCGCCCGCCGCGCAACGCGCCCCCTGCCATCACCATCAAACCACCTGTGCCATGATCAGAGCCGCCATTGCCATTGAGCCGCGCCGTGCGGCCAAACTCTGTCATAGCCACCACAGCCGTCTTCCCCCAGACATCTGCGCCCACGCCGCTCTGCAAGCTCAGGATCACCTCGGCCAAGCGGCTCAAAGGCCGCTCCAGTGTGCGCGACTGGTTGGCGTGGGTGTCCCAGCCATTGAGCGAAAACGCAGCAATCCGCGAGCTGCCCTTGAGCTTTTCGGCGGCAAATTCGGCGATCTGCACATGCCCCCCGCCCTTGGCAGCGGCCTGTGCCGCGTCGGTCATGCTGGTCATGGCCATATCGCCCGTCTCGTCAGCCATCGCCTCGCCCATGCTCTCCCCTGACAGCGCGACCGCCTCGCCAAACGCCGCCTCAAACAGCGGGTCGCCGTCCATGAGCATCTCGGCCAGCCGCAAGCCCTGCGGCGTCAGCCCGTATAGCCCCGCATCAGGCGACCAGTTGGCCACGGGCGCGGCCCCCTTCATCAATAGCATATCGCCACGGCCGACAGCGTAAGCCGTTTCGCTCTCAAGGCCTGCATAGCTTTGCAGCATGCGGTTGAGCCACCCGTCGCGCATATTGCCGTTGAGGTCTGCGCCCCCAGCTTCCAGCAAATCCTGCCCGTCAAAATGGCTGCGCTTGTCGCGATAGGGCGTAGACACCGCATGGGCAAAGCCCAGCTCGCCAGCCCGCCACAGCGGCTTGAGGCCCACAAGCGCAGGGTGGAGCGCGAAGAAGCCGTCCAAATCCTGCGCCTCATCGGGCCGAGCCTGCTCCGCACGCCCCCTGAGCGCCTTGAAGGCCGCATCCCCGTAGGGGCGCAGCGCGTCAAGCCCGTCCATCCCGCCCCGCAGGATGATGACAACAAGGCGGTTCTCGCCCGTGCCACTGGCAAAGCTCACTGGCGTCAGAAACGGGCTCGCCGCCGCGGTGCAGCCAAGCCCTGTGAGAAAGCTGCGTCTATGAAGGTTTAGAACCATCGCTTACATCCTTTGAAACGCAGGCGAGGCCAGAATAAGCCCCACACCTGTGCGCCTGTCTTCTGCGGCATTGGCCGCAAAAACGAGCGCCTCCGGGGCCCGGTTGCCCAGCGCATCTGTCACCAAAGCGCGCGGGTCAGGCAGATCGCCAAAGCCCTGCGGCGCGTTCATCGCCCAATCCACCCGCGCCGCAAAGCGCTGCGGCGTGATCCACTCTGCGTCTTGCTCGGCCCAGCCATCAGGCCCCAGCGGCTCTTCCCATGTCTGGCCCATCAGCCGCAGCGGAATGGCAAAACGGCTGCGCACCTGCCGCCAGTCGTTCATCACCGCCAGCTCTTTGGGCACATCCAAAGCCCGCAAGGCCGAGCCGATAAAGTCGATCGGCTGCTTCACGTTGAGAAACTCGGGTGCCCAAGCCGCTGGATGCTCAAGCATCGCGCGGGTCATTTCGCCCAGATGGCCGCCCGTATCGCGGTAGCGCGCCTCCATGGCTGCAACGAGCGCCGGGTCGGGTGTGTCTGAAATAAAGTGCACCGCCATCTTGCGCGCCAGATGCCGCGCCGTAGCAGGGTGCTGCGCAAGGTCCGCCAGCGCGGCATGCACATCAGCCAGCGTGGCCGCGCCACTGCCGCCATAAGACTTGCCCAAAACCGTCTCGGCCCCCGGCTCGGCGTAGTCGGCGCGAAAGCCGAAAACGCCCTGCTGGTCATAGGTCAGCCCTGTGAGAAGCTCGGCCAGCTCGGTCACATCCTGCTGGCTATAGGCCGCCTCAACCCCCAGCGTGTGCAGCTCCAGAAGCTCGCGCGCGAGGTTTTCATTGAGACCCGAGGACTTTTTGGCGCGCAGCCCTTCGGGGCTGTTGGGGCCTGTTGAGGTCTTTTGGTCAAGATACTGCAAAAATGCGGGCTGCGCTGTGACGGCCTTGAGCATATCGGCGAAATACCCTGCGACATGGGGCCGGATCGCGCTCTCGACATAGGGTGAAGTGGCGCGGCGCATGATCGAGACCTTGCCGCGCGCGGTGAAGTGATCACCCCAGAAAAACGCCAGCCGCTCGCGCAGCCCGTCTTGCGTATGGGCGCGCCGCCGCAGCGCCTGCCAAAGCCAGACTTGCTGGGCCTTGCGCGCCTGACGCTTCTGACCGCTGATCTTGCGCGTGGCATCATCGGCCAGCTCTGTGCCACGGTTGGAGCGGCGGACCTTCCAAAGCGCCGTCACCCGCGCAATCCGCGCCGCAAAGATATCAAACGACTCTATCTTGAAGCGCTTGGCCATCGCATCCTCGCCCGCCAGACGACGCATCATATCGTCCACATCACGCGGGCCACGCAAACGCGGCGACAGACCAGTTCCAAAGCGGATTTCGGCGATTTCACGGGTAAACAAAACAGATACAGCTCCAAACTCGGGGCCAGACTAACACAGTGGAAAAACCGCGCGAGCTTTTCATGGCGCAGAGTTAAGCCATCGGCGGAGGCGCGCTTGAGGGTGTCGAATTGCGCTGCGCGCAATCCGACCGCCCGGGGGGGGACCAGTCCCCCCAGACCGCAGGTTTAACTGGGGGACCAGTCCCCCAGACCACAGGTTTAACTGGGGGACCAGTCCCCCAGACCCCCTGGGATATTTAAGGCAAAAAGAAAGAGCCGGTCAGTCTTGCGGGATAACCCGCAGGTTCAGCTCCATGAGCTGCTCGGCCATTGGCTCGCTTGGCGCGTTCATCATCAGGTCTTCCGCGCGCTGGTTCATCGGGAACATGATGACTTCGCGGATGTTCTGCTCTTCGGCCAAGAGCATGACCATACGGTCAATGCCTGCTGCGCAGCCACCGTGGGGCGGTGCGCCGTATTGGAAGGCGTTGACCATACCGCCGAAGCGCTTTTCGACTTCGTCTTTGCCGTAGCCGGCGATTTCAAAGGCTTTGAACATGATCTCGGGTTTGTGGTTCCGGATCGCGCCCGAGACAAGCTCGTAGCCGTTGCAGGCGAGGTCATATTGGTAGCCAAGCACCTCGAGCGGATCGCCCATGAGCGCGTCCATGCCGCCTTGGGGCATGGAGAACGGGTTGTGCTCAAAGTCGATCTTGCCTGACTCTGCGTCTTTCTCGTAGATCGGGAAATCCACGATCCAGCAGAAGGCAAAGCGGTCTTTGTCTGTGAGGCCCAGCTCTTCGCCGATGACGTTGCGGGCCTTGCCTGCGACAGTTTCAAACTGCTTGGGCTTGCCGCCAAGGAAGAAGGCCGCATCGCCCACACCAAGGCCAAGCTGTTGGCGGATGGCTTCTGTGCGCTCGGGGCCGATGTTTTTGGCCAAGGGACCAGCGGCTTCCATGCCTTCGCCCTGATCGCGCCAGAAGATATAGCCCATGCCGGGCAGGCCTTCTTTTTGCGCGAAGGCGTTCATACGGTCGCAGAACTTGCGGCTGCCGCCTGTGGGCGCGGGGATAGCGCGGATCTCTGTGCCCTCTTGCTCAAGGAGCTTGGCAAAGATCGCAAAGCCGGAGCCTTTGAAGTGCTCGGAGCAATCCTGCATCTTGATCGGGTTGCGAAGGTCGGGCTTGTCAGAGCCATACCAGAGCGCCGCATCGCGGTAGGAGATCTGGGGCCACTCGGTGTCAACTTTCTTGCCGCCGCCGAACTCTTCAAACACGCCCTGCATGACAGGCTGGATCGTGTCAAAGACGTCTTGCTGCTCCACAAAGCTCATCTCGAGGTCAAGCTGGTAGAAGTCGGTGGGCGACCGGTCGGCGCGCGGGTCTTCGTCGCGGAAGCACGGCGCGATCTGGAAATATTTGTCAAAGCCCGAGACCATGATCAGCTGTTTGAACTGCTGCGGCGCTTGGGGCAGCGCGTAGAATTTGCCCGGGTGCAGGCGTGAGGGCACGAGGAAGTCGCGCGCGCCTTCAGGGCTTGACGCTGTGATGATCGGCGTTTGATATTCGCGGAAGCCCTTGTCCCACATGCGGCGGCGGATGCTTGAGACCATATCGGAGCGCAGGTGCATATTGGCCTGCATCTTGTCGCGGCGCAGGTCGAGGTAGCGATAGCGCAGGCGCGTTTCTTCGGGGTATTCCTGCTCGCCAAACACCATGAGGGGCAGCTCTGCCGCCGCGCCCAGCACTTCGATCTCGCGCACAAACACTTCAACTTCGCCGGTTGGCAACTTGGGGTTCACAAGGCTCTCGTCGCGCGCCTTGACCACGCCATCAATGCGGATACACCACTCGGAGCGCACCTTCTCGACATCGGCAAAAGCAGGGCTGTCAGGGTCACAGATAAGCTGCGTCATACCGTAGGTATCGCGCAAATCGATGAAGAGCACGCCGCCGTGATCACGGATACGATGCACCCAGCCCGAGAGGCGAACGGTTTCGCCGACATTGGCTTTGGTCAACTCAGCGCAAGTTTGGCTGCGGTAGGCGTGCATGTGTCTATCCTTTTCAGGGCTTCTGATATGTGCGTTAAACTCGCGCCGATACACATGGCCCACGGGCAAAAGTCAAGCCATGTGGCCTAGAAGACTCTGTCTGGAAGCCCTTTTCAGAGGGTTTCTATCCAAGCGGGGGCAGATATGTCATTTTCACGCAAAATAATGAGCGGTCCCTTTCAAATGCAGCGTCTTGTCTACCCAATCTGCGCCCTGATCTTTTCGGGTGTTTTCAGTGTGATGTTTTTTGGCGCGCCCTCGGGCGACCTGATGGCGCTTTATATGGCCGGCACAGCGGTGAGCGCGGGGCTGCCCGATGCGCTCTATGCCCTGCCCCTTGACGGGCTGAACGATGCGGCGCGCGCGCCCTTCCTTTACCCGCCGATATGGGCTTGGCTCATCGCACCTGTCACACAGGCTGTCAGCTTTGAGGCCTTTGCCAACACGCTGCTTGTGCTGCAAGTGGTCATGCTGGCTGTCTCTGTCGGACTGGCGTGGAAGGTGGTGCGCCCACCGCACATGGAGCTGGCGCATTTTGTGCTGGTGAGCTTTGCCATGCTTGCGGTTTCGGCCCCTGTCTTTCAGGCGCTTGGCGCCAACCAGCCCCAAATCATCTCGCTGTTTCTGGTGCTGCTCGCCTTTGAGCGCTACCGCGCCCAGAGCTTTGCCATGGCAGGGGTGATCCTTGCTGTCGCGGCGGCCTTCAAGCTGGCGCCGCTGTTTCTCGTGCTGATCTTTCTGCTCGAGCGCAACTGGCGCGCGGCAGGGGCCTTTATGGCCACGGGGGCCGCGCTGGCGGCGATGAGCGTTGCGCTGGCGGGCTGGGCGCTGCACGCGCGCTTTCTGGAGCGGGTCAGCTTTATCGACAACCAGATCATCCTTGATACCACAAACTACGCCCCCGAAGTCTTGCTCTACCAGCTGCAAGCCTTGGCCAGCGGCCAAGCCACAGGCTGGAGCCTGAGCGAAACCCTCACGGTGGCCGAGCCTTTCTGGCTCAGCACGCTCATGGCCGCACTGATGCTGGCCGCACTTGCCGCGCTCATCCTGATGCGCCCCCGCCTCATCCCGGGGACGGCTGTGCCGGTGCTGCTCATGGGCTTTGCGCTGGCAACAGCGCTGTTTGGGCCAGCCTCATGGGGCTTTTACTTTGTGCTGCCCACGCTCTTGCTGCCCACGCTGTTTCACATCCTGCCGCGCCTCACCGCGTGGCGCTGGATCATCGCACTGGGGCTTTTGCAGAGCTTCCCCGCCTATCTGATCTACTTTGAAATGAGCGAGGCGCTTTATGTGACAACGCTTATGGGCGTTCTCTGCTTTGGCGGGCTGCTTCTTGCGCTTGTGCTGTCGGTGTTTCGGGCTGTGCGCTTTGAGCCGGATGTGCCGCTTCACTTCCGCTAAGGTCCGATTGCGCGCCGATCACTCTCTATCTCGCAGATAGCTCTCAAAACAGGGCGCTTTAGGCTTGCACCCGCGGCCCCCATAGCTATAACCCACGACAATTTGCGCGCACCTGCCTGCGCGACCAATCTGCTGCAAACATATGGGGGCCCCAATGCCGAAGAGAGACGATATCAAATCGATCATGATCATCGGAGCAGGCCCTATTATTATCGGGCAGGCTTGCGAATTTGACTACTCGGGCACACAGGCCTGTAAAGCGCTCAAAGAAGAGGGCTACCGAGTCATCCTCGTGAACTCGAACCCCGCCACCATCATGACAGACCCCGAGCTGGCCGATGCCACCTATATCGAGCCGATCACTCCCGAGGTTGTCGCCAAGATCATCGAAAAAGAGCGCCCCGACGCGCTCCTGCCCACAATGGGCGGCCAGACAGGGCTCAACACCTCGCTCGCGCTTGAGGAAATGGGCGTGCTGGAGAAATTCGGTGTCGAAATGATCGGCGCAAGCCGCGATGCCATCGAAATGGCCGAAGACCGCAAGCTCTTCCGCGAAGCGATGGACCGCTTGGGGATCGAAAACCCGAAGGCCACAATCATCACCGCGCCCAAGAAAGACAACGGCTCAGCCGACCTTGACGCAGGCGTGCAAATGGCGCTGGCCGAGCTGGAAGAGATCGGCCTGCCCGCGATCATCCGCCCTGCCTTTACCATGGGCGGCACAGGCGGCGGCGTGGCCTATAACCGCGAAGACTATATCCACTTCTGCCGCACAGGCATGGACGCCAGCCCCGTAAACCAGATCCTTGTGGACGAGTCGCTTCTGGGCTGGAAAGAGTACGAAATGGAAGTTGTCCGCGACAAAGCCGACAACGCCATCATCGTCTGCTCGATTGAAAACATCGACCCGATGGGGGTTCACACGGGTGACAGCATCACAGTGGCCCCGGCCCTCACGCTGACAGACAAAGAATACCAGATCATGCGCAACCAATCGATCGCGGTTCTGCGCGAGATCGGGGTTGAGACGGGCGGTTCCAACGTGCAGTGGGCCGTAAACCCCGCCGATGGCCGCATGGTTGTGATCGAGATGAACCCGCGCGTGTCGCGCTCCTCGGCGCTGGCCTCCAAGGCCACGGGCTTCCCCATCGCCAAGATCGCGGCCAAGCTCGCTGTGGGCTACACGCTCGATGAGCTCGACAACGACATCACAAAAGTAACGCCCGCGAGCTTTGAGCCGAGCATTGACTATGTCGTGACCAAAATCCCGAAGTTCGCCTTCGAAAAGTTCCCCGGATCCGAGCCTTACCTGACCACAGCGATGAAATCTGTGGGCGAGGTCATGGCCATTGGCCGCACGATCCACGAATCGATGCAAAAGGCTCTGGCCTCGATGGAATCAGGCCTCACAGGCTTTGACGAAGTCGAGATCGAAGGCGCGCCCGAAAAGGCCGCCCTCACCAAAGCGATCAGCGCACAAACGCCCGACCGTATGCGCACCATCGCCCAAGCCATGCGCCATGGCCTAAGCAACGACGAGATTCACGGCGTCACCATGTTTGACCCGTGGTTCCTTGACCGCATCCGCGAGATCGTCGACGCTGAAGAAGCCGTGCGCGAAAACGGCCTCCCGACCGATGAAAAGGGTCTGCGCGACCTCAAGATGCTGGGCTTCACCGACGCCCGCCTTGCCACGCTGATCGGCCAGACCGAGAAGCAGGTGCGCGACGCGCGTTTGGCGCAAGGCGTCAAAGCCGTGTTCAAACGGATCGACACCTGCGCCGCCGAGTTCGAGGCTCAAACGCCTTACATGTACTCCACCTACGAAGCCCCGATGATGGGCGACGTCGAGTGCGAGGCGCGCCCCTCGGAGCGCAAAAAGGTTGTCATCCTCGGGGGCGGGCCAAACCGCATCGGCCAAGGCATCGAGTTTGATTATTGCTGCTGCCATGCCTGCTTTGCGCTGGCCGATGTGGGCTATGAAACCATCATGGTCAACTGCAACCCCGAGACCGTTTCCACCGACTATGACACCTCAGACCGCCTCTACTTTGAGCCGCTGACATTTGAACACGTGATGGAAATCCTGCGTGTTGAGCAGGAAAACGGCACGTTGCACGGTGTAATCGTCCAGTTCGGCGGCCAGACGCCGCTGAAGATCGCCCAAGCGCTGCAAGACGAAGGCATCCCGATCCTCGGCACCACGCCTGACGCGATCGACCTTGCCGAAGACCGCGAGCGCTTTCAGGAGCTGGTCAACCAGCTTGGCCTCAAGCAGCCCAAAAACGGCATCGCCTCAACCGACGCACAGGCGCTGGCCATCGCCGAAGAGATCGGCTTCCCGCTGGTCATTCGCCCCTCCTATGTTCTGGGGGGCCGCGCCATGGAAATCGTGCGCGATATGAACCACCTTGAGCGCTATATCTCCGAGGCGGTTGTTGTCTCGGGCGACAGCCCCGTGCTGCTCGACAGCTACCTTGCAGGTGCCATCGAACTTGACGTTGATGCGCTCTGCGACGGGGAGAAAGTCCACATCGCAGGTGTGATGGAGCACATCGAAGAAGCGGGCGTCCACTCGGGGGACTCGGCCTCCTCCCTGCCGCCCCACTCGCTGCCCGCCGACATCATCAAAGAGATCGAAAAGCAGACCGTGCAGCTTGCCCTCGCGCTCAAAGTGCGCGGCCTCTGCAACATCCAGTTTGCGGTCCAGAACGGCGAGATCTTCCTGATCGAGGTCAACCCGCGCGCATCCCGCACGGTGCCCTTCGTGGCCAAAGCCACAGACTCAGCCATCGCCTCTATCGCCGCGCGCCTTATGGCAGGCGAAACGCTGGATGACTTCAAGCACCGTGGCCCCTACCCGAAAGACGCCAAACCCGGCGAAATCAAAAACACCGACCCGATGACACTGGCCGACCCGAACATGCCTTGGTTCTCGGTCAAGGAAGTGGTGCTGCCCTTTGCCCGCTTCCCCGGCGTTGACACGCTCTTGGGGCCGGAAATGCGCTCCACAGGAGAGGTCATGGGCTGGGACCGCAGCTTTGCGCTGGCCTTCCTCAAAGCCCAGATGGGCGCGGGCACCGTGCTGCCCTTTGAAGGCCGCGTGTTCTTCTCCATCAAGGATGCCGACAAGACAAAGCAGCTTGTCGAAACCGCCCAGACGCTTGTGGACCTTGGCTTCGCCATCGTCGCAACAGGTGGCACAGCGAGCTTCCTTGAAGACAACGGCATCGCCTGCGAGACCGTCAAGAAAGTCTATGAAGGCCGTCCAAACATCGTCGATATGCTCAAAGACGGCGACATCCAGCTTGTGATGAACACAACAGAAGGGGCCGCCGCCGTCGAAGACAGCCGCGAAATCCGCTCTGTCGCGCTCTACGACCGTATCCCCTATTTCACCACAGCCTCAGGCGCACACTCTGCCGCCATGGCCATGAAAGCCCGCAGCGAGGGCGACTTCGGAGTGACGAGCCTACAGGGGTGAGCCCCGTGTCGAGCGCGTATAACCCGCCCAGTGATCCGCTTGATATCCTTCACGCGGATCACGAGCTGATTTGCGTGAACAAGCCCTCGGGGCTGCTCTCGGTTCCGGGCAAGGGCGAGCATCTGGCAGATTGCCTCATCGCGCGGGTGCAAGAGGCCTTCCCGACAGCGCTGCTGGTGCATCGGCTGGACCGTGACACATCGGGCGTCATGATCTTTGCCGCGACACCCCACGCACAGCGCCACCTCGGGCTCCAGTTTGAAAAGCGTCAGACAAAGAAAGCCTACATCGCCCGCGTCTTCGGGCGGCTTGAGCCAAAAGAAGGCACGGTTGATCTACCGCTGATTGTGGACTGGCCCAACAGGCCGCTGCAAATGGTCTGCCACGAGACAGGCAAGCAAGCCCAGACCGATTGGAAAGTGCTGAAAGCCTCTGACGCAGAAACCCGCGTGCGCCTCTTTCCCAAAACAGGCCGCAGCCACCAGCTCCGCGTGCATATGCTGGCGCTCGGTCATCCCATTTTGGGCGACCCGTTTTACGCGAGCGGCGAAGCCCTCGCCCACCCCCGCCTCATGCTCCACGCCGAAGAGCTGCGCCTGCGCCACCCCGACGGCGGCAAAGGCATGCGCTTCTTCGCCAAAGCGCCCTTCTAGCGACCCACACCTGACGCAAGCGGCCTAGCGTTGATCCGGGGTTATGCCTTCAAAACACGTGTGATCAGGCGACGAACTGGCTTCGGTATTCAGTCGGCTCGGGCAGGACAGGCTCATGTGGAGAGGCGAAGGCAAATGCGCCGGCCTGTGCGCTGCTGCGCACTTCAGAACGGGTGAGAACTTTCAACGTTCGCGGACCGTAGGCCGCCTCAACCGGAGCGGTTCGGAGCGCGGGCAGCGCGCTGAGCAAGCGGGTGCGCTCGGTCGCGGCCATCATGGCCATCTCATGCGGGCCGGGATAGGAGCTTTCGCTGGGACGCCCCTGCGAGATCAGGACGCTGTGCTGTTCCAAAAGCACGTGCCAATAGGTCACCATGCTGCGGCCCCGTGCAAAGGCGGCCAGCTGGGTCTCTTCAGCCAGATGACGCGCGCGGACCAAGACGTTTTGGCCAGTCGCGTCCGTCATCATCAGGCAATGCTGCGGTGAGACCAGAAGCGCCCGCTCGCCCGAGGCGGCATCAGGCTTGATGCGCACAGGCGTGCGACCGGGGTCAACCTGACCTTCCTGCAGGACAACTTCGGTGCAGCCGATCCAGAGGACCTTCGACGGCCCGTGATCATGCGCCGTTACCAGATCGCCCGCTCGAAGGGTCTCGACCAAGACCTCCCCCGCGGGGGTTCGGATGGCAGTGCCCGAGGCGAAGCAGACCACGCCAGTGTTCTCGTTCGTGAAGCTGGTGTTGTCTGCAGACGCGCCAGTGAAGGTCAGGCTGCCACTGCCAAAGCTCGCGTTATTGGCATAATCAACGCCGTCGACCCCGTCGTTGGACTGGTTCAGAACACCGTCGTCAGCTTGGTCTGCGTGCAGTTCCCAGACGTAGTCATAGAAAGCCGACAGGTCGATGGAATCGTTGTTGGTGCTGATGCCGTCGCTGAGCGTGCCGCTGTTGCCGGTGTTGAAATCGGTGATCGTATCGTTGCCGTCTCCTGCGGCGTGGATGAAGGTGTCGTCACCTTCACCGCCCGTTAGCAGGTCGTCATCGGCCCCGCCTTCAAGGGTGTCGTTGCCCGCGCCCCCTTCAAGCGTGTCGGTATTCTCACGTCCCGACAACAGATCGTCACCATCGCCACCGACGATTGTATCGTCGGTATTGGCGCCGGTGATGGTGTCATTGCCAGCACCACCGCTCAGGAAATCACCAAAGGTCGGATCTTCGTCTTCGCTTGTAATGACATCGTCGCCATCGCCGCCAAAGACTGTGCCAAAAGACTGACGCACATTGATTGTATCGTTTCCGGCACCCCCAAAGATCGTGTCCTGGTCCCCCAAGCCGCGGCCTGTCCCGATGAACACGTCATCGCCAGCCCCGAGGTCGACCACATCCTCGGATGCAATCGAACCAGTCGAGAAGTCGATATTATCATCATATACGACATCGTCGCCCGCACCCGCATTGATGGTATCGCGGGCCTGACCGCCGATGATCGTGTCGTCGGCACTGCCCCCCGTCAGACTGTCAGAGCCAGCGCCACCATCGATCAGATCCCCGTTTTCGAGGTTCCCTGTACCCGAAAAGTTGGACACGATGGTATCGCTCCCATCCCCCCAAGCAGCGTGTCAGTTTCCGAGGTGCCAGCAATGTCGGAGTCGATGATTGTGTCGCTGCCAGCCCCGCCATCGACATATTGCTCAAGGTTGCCGGTGGTGATGTAATCGTCACCCGCGCCGCCTTCGATTGTATCGCGAAAGTTCGATCGGCTGACAATCCTGTCGTTGCCATCGCCGCCAGAGATAAGGTTGTCGCCCGCGTCGCCCCTGAGCGTATCGTCTCCGCCCCCCCCGTCGAGCGTATCGTCACCCGCGCCGCCATTGATATCGTCGGCGCCATCGCCGCCTTCAATTGTGTCATTGCCCGCACCGCTGAGCAGCGTTTCATTTTCAGAGGATCCCAAAAGCCATGCTGGCGAGTCGCCGACCCGAACTTCGGAGAAGAAATCCATATCGGTTGGCGCGCCGAGCGTGAAATTTGCCCCCGAACCTGCTTCGCCAATCTTGTACACGAAGCTGCCGTCCGCGATCCATATCTCGTTAATATCCTGCTGGACTGACACTACGAATGACGAGGGCAGGCCAGTTAAGTCAAGAACATGTCCCGATGTGGATTCGCTGATAGCGGACCAGAATGCAGAACTGTTGTAGTTGGCAGCTGTGACGGTGTAGGTTGTCATGGCGGGCTATTCCTCATGATCAAGCGCCAGTGACAATGTTGTCTTTGCAACGCATGCATGGATCAAAGACGCGACAGTATTGGCCGGGACGCTGGCCCAAGTGGCTGTTTTCTTTGGGAGACCCAATGCGCAGATCGCAGCAGATGTGGCCGCAAACAGGCAGGCAATGGGTGTTTTGTCGGTCTTGGCGGGGGTGTTTTTGCTAAAGTCGACAGAACGTCCGAGGGCCGAAGCCTCAGCACGTCAGCCTGTGCACATTGGGCACAGGCCCGCCCAAGACTGGACGGTCTGCGCAACGCGCGAACTGGCTATGAAAAAACATCCATGCAAGGATACGACCCATTCGAAAACAATACCTACCCTTGATGGTATAAAGGCCAAAACTTGCGATAATTTGAAATTCGCAAGATTAAACCACGACAATTCTGAGGCATCGCGCCATTCGGGGCGCAAACCACGGATCGCTTTGCAGCTATAAGCGGTCTGCTCTTGCGAGCCCCGTTCACCACAAACCCTTCGCATGATCCCGCCAACGTCAGTCGGCTCCCCGGCGAGGTATCTTTGTAGAGCCCCCCGGATCAAGCCAACCTTCACCTTGGTGAGGCTAAAGGCTGGGGTGTCCACATTCCGGAAGTTGATGTCTGCTTTGAGCCCAAAGCACATGATGCTGCACACTATCGCTCAATGGCTGCACCGTGTCCTTCCACAGGCGTCTTTCGAAAACAGAAAACCCCGCATCCTGATGGTTTGTGCCACCAGAGACGACGTTGAAGCCAGCGGCCTCGTCGCGAAAACCGCAAGGCTCTCAAGCAAGCCATTGTGCGACCCAGCGCGCAACGGCAATTTTTCATCAAGCGTGCTTTCAGAGCGGCTTCTGCGGTGGTCTCGTGGTCTCTTTGGCTTGGTCCAGAACCTCGCGCAGCTCGCTCTCGTTGCGATAGCCGATCAGGATACCTGCTTTGGCTTCCCCCAAAACAGGATCTCGCGCGGCGATTGTGGCATCCGAAATGGTTGTGCGTTGTGATGTCCGCCGCGCCCAGTCAAAGAAGAGCCGTTCAAGCCGCGCCACCTCGCCACTATGCGCAGGGTCTGCGCCCAGATCTCTGAGTTCGTCAGGGTCTGCCTTCAAGTCAAAGAGCATGGGGCGGAACCCTTCGGCAAAGATGTATTTCCACTGCCCGTCAAACAACATCGTCAGCTTGGCATCCTTAACCTCAACGCCAAGCCGTTTGCGCACATCGCGCATCGAATAATCATACTCAGATACAGCAAAGTCCCGCACCTTGCTCTGCTCTGCGTGCAGCAATGGCCGCAGCGATCTGCCTTCAATAATATGGGGCACCTCAGCACCGCCGAAAAAGTCGAGTATCGTCGGGGTGACATCAATCGCCTCAACCAAAGCCGAAGATGTCTGCCCGCGCGTTGCATCCGCTTCAGGGCGAGGGTCAACAACGATCAGCGGGATGCGCGACGACGCATCGTGGAACAACTCCTTTTCGCCCATCCAGTGATCACCGAGATAATCGCCATGGTCAGAGGTGAAGACAATCATCGTCTCATCGGAAATACCCTGTTCATCCACAAAGGCCATGAGGCGGCCAATTTGGTCATCAAGCTGCTTAATCAGCCCCATGTAGGCCGTCAGAACACGGGTGCGAGCCGTGTCGTCGCTAAAGGCGCGCGACACCCGCTCTTCCATAAAGGCACCGTAAACAGGGTGGGGGTCGGCTTTTTCTGCAGCAGTGCGCACAGGAGAGAGGTGGGTCTCCGGGCCATACATGTCGTGATAGGGAGCTGGCACAATATAGGGCCAGTGCGGCTTGATATAACTCAGGTGCAGACACCAAGGCTTATCTCCGGCATCGCGGATGAAATCCATCGCACGGCCTGTGATGTAGGGCGTTTCGCTCTCCTCATCGGCGGCACGCGCGGGTTTATCGGCATTGTCGAGAAACCAGCCGCTCAGGATATTTCCGTCATCGTCTTCCGCGCTGTTCGCGACGCTTTGCCAAGGGTTGTCGTCTGGCCAGCCACGCTCTTTCATGTGGTCATCATAGGCATCGTTGCGCGCATAGCGGGGGCCATCAGGGTGCAGGCCATCATCGCGCTCATAGGGCTCGAAGCCGCATTCAGAGACCAAGATGCCGATCTCGCTATCTGGCGCCAGCCCGAGGCGGCGCATGCCTTCAACATCGGCTGTCATGTGGGTTTTGCCACAGAGCGCTGTGCGCACTCCGAGGGGGCGCAAATGGTCTCCCAGCGTCATTTCACCCACCTTCAGCGGGATATTGTTCCAAGTGGAGCCATGTGAACTGGCGTAGCGCCCCGTGTAAAAAGACATACGCGAGGGGCCGCAGATCGGGGATTGCACATAGGCGCGGTCAAACAAGACGCCGCGCTTTGCCAGCGCATCGATATGCGGCGTGTGCAGATGCGGGTGTCCTGTACAGGACAGATAGTCCCAGCGGAGTTGATCACACATTATGAAAAGAACGTTCTTGGACATTGGGAGATTCACCTGAAGAGATGGTCAGGGTGCTGCCACCCCGACCCGTTTCATTTACATGCGAGCGGCGTCAGGGATCGACACGCCCAGCTCTTCAAGCGCACGCAAGGCGCCTGGATGCAGAGGCATGTTGATGTCAGCGACAGCTGCTTCCGGATTGACAGCCTTGAGCCACGGTGCGCTGTCGCCCATCTCGGCAACACCCGCAAAGAAGGCCTTGGTCATTTCATAGACCATCGCCTCGTCCGCTGTCTCATTGGTCACGATGCCGACCGTGACGCGAAGTGTTGTCGTGTCACTTTCGTTCTTCTGGTTGTCGCCGTAAACACCAGCTGGCAAAACACCCAACCCAAATCCGGGACGGTTCACCAACGCCTGAACGCCTTCAGAGGCTAGCTTGTCCTCGGGAATTCCGAGGAAGCGAACTTCATTGGTCACGGCGATCTGCGTCAGAACGGGGCTTGGGGCGTTTGTCGGGTTGCAATAGACATCAAGGTTGCCATCCTGAAAGGAGGCCGCCGCAGCGTCCCAGCCGAGCTTAACGGCCTCATAGTCTGTACCTGCTTCCAGACCAGCCACAGCTTTGAAGAGCCGCGCCATCGTGGAGTAAGCCGCACCACCGGGAGGGCCGAGGAAAACCCGCTTGCCGCGCACATCCTCTATCGAGCTGATGCCCGAAGATTCGTAGGTTGCGATGTGGTAAACACCCATCGGGAAGTTCAGCACAGCGCGCAGTTTCTTGGCCAGCTCGGGCGCTTGATCCATCTTTGCAAACATCGCCTTTTGATTGGACATCAAGGCCTGCAACGCAGGCGACGTCATGCAAAACGCGGTTTTTCCCTGTGCCACTTCCAAGACGTGGCGTGTGGCTGCCCCTGTTGCGTTGACCTGAATTTCATAGTCAGGCAACTCGCGGTTGATGATATTGGCGAAGGTCGTCATCACAAGGTTTGGTGTGGTGCCCGGCCCAAGAGTTGACATCCGCATCAGTTCTTTTGCCATAGCAGCACGCGGCAACACTGCGAGTGCTGAAGCGGCAACAGCGCTTGCCAGCACCGAGCGGCGGTTGAGGTTGGTCGTCTTCATGTATTGGTCCTCCCTATTATCATGAAGTTTTCGTTTTCAGTTCCAGTCGGTCAAAAAGCATCAGGCCCATGGCCGCAATCGCTGCGAGCCACGACACGAGCGTCCCGAAGAAGATAAGCGCCGCCGCCAAACCCAGCCCCAAAGGCACCATGTAGCCTTTGCCACGGCGCGGGTAGCAGGCACGCGAGATCAGAATTGTCGCGAGCAGCACAAAAAAGATTGCCTGTGCTGACTCAGCCAAAGGAAAGCCTGTTCCGAGCAAAAGCGCCGGATTGAAAATGAACGCAAAGGGGATCACAAAGCCCGGAAGCGCAAGCCTTGATGCCTCAAGAGCCGTCCCCATAGGAGACGACCCCGCGATAGGAGCCGCCGCAAAAGCCGCCAGCGCGACAGGTGGTGTGATCGCGGATAGAACCCCGAAATAAAGAACGAACATATGTGTATGAACAATCGGCACGCCCAGCTTTTGCAACGAAGGCCCCATGACCAGAACAATGATCAGATAGGCCGGCACCGTTGGCATGCCCATGCCTAGCAACAGGCAGGCGATAGCCATCAGGATCAGCGACAGGATCAGCTGGTCTTCGGCGAGGCTAGACAGAAGCGAGGCAAAGCGTAGGCCAACACCCGTCAGGTTGAGAACGCCGATAACAATACCAACTGCGCCCACAATCACCACCAGCTGCGCCGAGATCAGACCTGTCGAGCGGATAAATTTGAGCCAAGCTTGGCCATCGAGAATGAGATCAGGCCGAATGGCAAACCCCAGAACCGTTGCAAGGCTGACGCCGACAAAGCCTGCATAGGCGGCAGAAGCGCCCCCAACCATGGTGACGACGATGCCCGTAAGCGAAATAACAAAAACCGCCATCTGAACAAGTTCGCGCCAGTTGAACGAAATGGGCGGTTGTTTTTCCTCATCCAGATCCATGTTGCGCGCCGCACTGGAGATCGCAACGAAAAGACCGCCGTAGTAAAGCATCGCAGGCACAGCGGCTGCAGCGCAAATTGTCAGATATGGCACGTTCGTCACATCAGCCATAATGAAAGCGACCGCCCCCATGATCGGCGGAGTGATCTGACCCCCGCTTGAGGCGGCAGATTCCACCGCCGCCGCAAACCGCGGAGAGAAGCCCCGTCGCTTGATCAGCGGAATGGTGATGACACCTGTTCCAACCACATTCGCCACAGCTGATCCGGAGATCGTGCCAAAGAGTCCGCTGGCCACAGTCGCAGCAGCAGCCGGGCCCGATCTCAGGCGGCCCGTGGCGGCCAAAGCAAGGCGCACGAGCACAAAGTCGATCGCAAGCAGCTCAAGCAGAGAGCCGAACAGGATGAAAATCAGGATGGTTGATACGACAGTGGCCATCGGTCGGCCAAAGACACCGTCAAAAGAGAACCACAGTACAGTCATCAACTCTTCAGTCGAAATTCCGGCATGGCGAAGAAAGCCGGGGGCCAGATGCCCGAAGGCCCCATAGGCCAACACGATCCCTGCAACCGACGCCATAACCATCCCGACCGATCTGCGCGTCAGCTCGACAACGGCGAAAAGGCCGAGCAGGCCCATCCAGATATCCGTCGACGTCAGGAAATAAAGACCCGTCTCGATCTCTTCAGCCGCGCGAAAATACTGATAGACACTCAGGCCAAGCGCCACAGTTACACCCAAAAGCAACATGCTGTCCCACAAGCTGCGCGATTTTCGGGAGCCTGATAGAATGATCAGCAAACCGCCAACCAACAGCATTCCGACCCGCAGGTAGGAATCAGAAAACACGCCAAACACAGACACATACAGCACGACGCCAATCACAATCAGCGACAAGATCAACACGGCTTTGTCCGCAAGCGCGGATTTGTTCAGAATAGTCACGGCGTCCTCCCTTGCCCCCGTTTCCAGTACGCCTCGATCTCCCGTCGAGGTGTGTGGGCCTCTCAGAGGCTATTGGACAGCCGTTCCCATGTCGAATAAGGATTTCACCAGGTGGAATTATGCAATGACAAAACTAAACCGATCCATCGAGCGGGGGATGTCCGTTCTTGAAGTTGTCCACACTTGCGGCAGAATACCGCTTGGTGCGCTGGCTGCGCGCACAGGCTTGCCAAAGCCGACCGTATTGCGCATCTGCAAAACACTTGAGCAACGCAGGTGGTTGTTTCGCCAAAGCAGCGACGGCTGCTATCAGCTTGGCTCGGCCTTTCCCCATGGCGCAGGAAAGCCGAACCGCGTCGACAAACTTGTCGCGATCGGAAAGGGCGAGATCGTAAAGCTGAGCCAAGAAACAGGTTTGGCCAGCGACCTGGCCGCCGAAACAGGCGGCGGGCGTGTCGAGATCGTCGATACATCCCGCGTTTTCAAAGTTCACGCAATATATCCTGATGTTGTCGGGTTCCGCCCCTCGCCCATCCTGTCTGCTTTAGGCGCGGCTTATCTCTATGCAATGACCGCCGCAAAACGCGCGATAGCCCTGCAAGAGCTCGTTGACCAGTTGCCGCGCGACGAGACCAAAGCCTTGCCCCAACTGCCGGATATCCTCAGCACCATTGGCGCACGCGGCTATGCTGTCCGCTCGCCGGGCCACTGGGGGCGGGCCGTCGACTACGGGGCGCTCCCCGCGGCCATAGCCGTTCCCATTATTGCAGAGGGCGCGCCGGTTGGTGCCATCAATCTGGTCTGGAACGCCAACAACCACTGTTTGGAAGCGGTGGTCAAAGATCACTTGGCGCAGCTGCAAACCACAGCGCAGACCATCGGGAAAACCTACAGTGACCAGACCTGAAGGGTGACTGCCCCCCAAGCGCTGCCCTCGCGGAAATGTGCCCAAAAGATTGTTACGCAATTTGATCCAGATCAGCTTGAGCCGCGCCTGAACGATATAATAGGTATTTTAGATTCACATTAAGAGGTTCTGGTGCCGACACTCAAAAAACAGGCCCCGCGCACGGCTATAAGCGCTTTGAACAAATGGACAGCAACAGAGCCTCGGCGTGCCAGTGCACTGTCTGTGCTTGCAAGCTTGATATGGCCTGCGCAGGCGGCAATCGTCGCCTATGCGCTAGACGGCCTTTTGAACGGGGCCGTTGTGTCCGCGAGCTTGGCAGGCGCGGGTTTCATTCTATTGGGCGCCCTGCGCGCGCTTCTGGGTCTGCGCGCAGACATCCACGCTGACGCAGCCGCCGAAGTCGCCATAACCTCGGCCCGCGCACGTCTCGTGCACGCCGAGGCACAACGCGCCTCTGACAGCCCGTTTGGGGGTGCGGGCAGCATCTCTGCCCTGGCCAGCGAAAAGCTTGATATGCTCGGGCCTTACGTGACCCGCTACGCGCCTGCGCAGGCCCGGGTGATGGTCTTGCCCCTCTTCATCTTTGCTTTGGCGCTCTGGCAATCGTGGGCCGTTGCGATTGTGCTGCTGATATCTGGCCCCCTTATACCGGTGTTCATGGCGCTCGTGGGATATGCTGCAAAAGAGGCCAGTGAGAAACAGATGTCAGAGATTGGGAGCCTGAACGACATGCTGGTTGAACGGTTGTCGGCGCTTGTTGATATTCGCCTTTTGGGTGCAAACACCACTGTGATGTCAGAGTTTTCAAGCCAGGCAGGTGATCTTCGGCAACGCACCATGGCTGTTCTGCGCGTCGCCTTTCTGTCGTCAACCGTGCTTGAGCTGTTCGCCGCAATCGGGGTTGCAATGGTGGCTGTCTATGTCGGGTTTTCTTTGCTCGGCGTGCTCGAGTTTGGCACATGGGGCGAGGCCCTGTCACCTCGCGCAGGCATCTTTTTGCTCTTGCTGGCACCAGAATACTACCAGCCGCTTCGCGACCTGTCCGGCGCTTGGCACGACAAGGCCTCTGCCGATGCGGTGGCCAAAGAACTTTCCGAATGGGAGGCTGGCGACACACCGTCACTACTCGGAGACGGAGGGCCAGCAACGGCCTTGCAAGGGCCCGCTATGATCAGCCTGAAGGGCTGCTTTCTTCCCAGTGGGCTGAGGCTTCCCGACATCGAAATCAAGGAAGGTGAAACCGTTGCCTTGGTCGGCCCAAGCGGTGCGGGCAAAACGACAGCTTTGCGCTTTATGGCCGGGCTTGCACCGCCAGCTTCTGGCGTGGTGACAGTCGCTGGTACGCCGCTGTCTGAGCAAACCGCAGATGCTTGGCGCGCGCGCGTTGGCTGGATGCCGCAGGCTCCGCATTTTCTCAACGCCAGCCTGCGCAAGAATCTGACACTTGGCCGCCAAGGCGACATCGAGACAGCCTTACACCACGCCGCAATTTCCGACGTTGTGGCGGCTCTGCCGCAGGGGCTCAACACGCGTTTAGGCGAAACCGGAGGTGGATTGTCGGGGGGCGAGGCGCGGCGGCTCACACTGGCGCGTGCCATATACGGCGCACCCAGTGTCATCCTCGCAGACGAACCAACGGCCGACTTGGATGACATCACAGCGCAAGCCGTGATCAACGGCCTCGTGTCGCAGGCCAGACGCGGCGCAACCCTCGTTGTTGCGACACATGACAGTGGCCTTGCCGCTCGTATGGATCGGATCATCAAGATCGGAGATCTCGCATGAAACCGCTCTGGCAGATTTTCTTGATGATCCAACGCGAGCATCCCGTGGCCTTCTGGCGCGGCGCCTTGTTAAGCGCCATTGTTCTCATCATGGGCGTGGCTTTGCTCGGCCTGTCAGGGTGGTTTATCACCGCCGCTGCAGCAGCTGGCCTTGCAGGATTGGGAACGGTCTTTGACGTTTTCCGCCCTTCAGCCATGGTGCGGTTTCTCGCCCTTGGCCGCGCGGCGGCGCGCTATGGCGAACGGGTTTTGACACACGATGCAACACTCAGGGCGCTAGAGGTCTTGCGGACGCGCCTTCTGAGCGGTTTGCTCTCGGCCCCCTACACGCGCATGGTGCACCTCAGGGGCGCGCAGGCATTGAACCGCTTGACGGCCGACGTCGATGCGCTTGACGGTGTGCCCTTGCGCTTGGTGTTGCCGGTTCTGGCCGGGATGACGACGCAGGCGGTGTCCTTTTTCGCGCTTTGGGCGCTTGTCGGCCTGCCTGTCGCGCTCTGGGTTTTGCTGGGCTATTCGGTTGGAATGACCCTCATTTTTTGGCGCACCATGCGCAGGGCTGCTCCCCTGTCACGTCGCGCAGAAGTGGCTGCACAGGCGTTTCGCGCGCGCCTTATTGATCTCATTCGCGCCCGTTCTGACTTGGCAGTCTATGGCCAACTGACGGCACAAGCTGCGGCAACCATCGCGGCAGACACCCGCCGAACAGAGTTGCGACGTCAACAAGAGCACGCCGAGCGCCTCGCCGGCGCGGCCATCCAGATGCTTGGCTACGTTGTTGCGGGGGGGAGCTTGTGGCTTGGCATCCAAATGGCACAGGACGGGACGATCGAGCCCGCCTTTGCAGCCTTGGGCTTTTTTGCAACTCTGGCTCTGGCAGAAACCATCGCCCCTATGCAACGTGCCGCAAGTGAGATCGGTCGCATGACCGAAGCCGCACGGCGCGTGTCGCGCGACCTCGTTGACGTCGCTACGAGTGCTGGCACGCCTGCTGAGCAACCCGTGCTGCCTCTGGTGTGTGACAAGGTGGCACTGCACCGTCCCCAATCTGACATGCAGATCGTCTCGGGCCTGAGCTTCAGCTTGGCCGCGGGCGAAACTGTTGCCCTGACAGGGCCAAGTGGTGCAGGCAAGTCGACGCTTTTGCTGGCCATTGCCCAGCTGCACCCTGTGGCTGACGGGCACATCCTCTTAGGGGGGCAACCTATAGATGCGTGGGACGAGCAAGCGCTGCGCCAGATCGTCACGCTGCTCCCGCAGCGCAGTGCCTTGATGTCAGGGACAGTGCGCGAGGCCTTGCGCCTTGTGGCGCCCGAATGCGACGACACGGCTCTATGGCAGGTGTTGGAGGTGGTGCAACTCGCCGCCACCCTCAAGGCGCGCGACGGCCTGGAGACACAGCTTGGCCCACGCGGCCAGGCCCTGTCAGGCGGTGAAGCTCGCAGGCTCACTCTGGCGCGCGCGCTCCTCAAGCGCCCCAAGGTTTTGCTGCTAGACGAGCCAACAGAAGGGCTCGACGCTGAAACTGCTGGGAAAGCCCTGCAAGCTATTCGACGCTTTCTACCCGAGTCAGCCATCCTGATCGCGGCCCACCAAGCCGTAGAAATCGAATTTGCCAACCGAACGATATCTCTTCAATAAGATATATCAAAGATATGTCTTATTGATTTGGATCAATTCTAAACACCACCCGGCTCGTTACATTCCAGTATCGGAATTTAACTCGAAGGGATTCGCACCTTCGAAAAATGGAGCTGTTGATATGGAATTCGGTATCGTCGAGCTGTCGCGCCTGCAATTTGCGACGACAGCCATGTATCACTTCCTCTTTGTACCGCTGACTTTGGGCCTTTCGGTCCTCGTGGCAATCATGGAGACGGTCTATGTTATGACCAACCGCCCGATCTGGCGGCAAATGACCAAGTTTTGGGGGATGCTGTTTGGCATCAACTTTGCCCTTGGCGTCGCGACGGGCATCACGATGGAATTCCAGTTCGGCATGAACTGGAGCTACTACAGTCACTATGTGGGTGACATTTTCGGGGCACCCCTTGCGCTTGAAGGGCTGATGGCCTTCTTCCTTGAGGCGACATTTGTTGGCCTGTTCTTCTTCGGATGGGACAAGCTGAGCAAAGTTGCGCACTTGGCTGTGGCGTGGCTGGTTGCCATCGGCTCCAACTTTTCTGCCCTCTGGATCCTGATCGCCAACGGCTGGATGCAAAACCCAGTCGGGGCCGAATTTAACCCGATGACGATGCGCATGGAGATGACCGATTTCTTCGCAGTGATTTTCAACGAAGTGGCGCAAGCCAAATTCGTCCACACCGTTTCGGCGGGCTACGTGACAGCCTCGGTCTTTGTGCTGGGCGTTTCGGCTTGGTATCTGCTGCGCAACCGCCACGTTGAGCTGGCGCGCCGGTCTATGACTGTGGCCGCGGCTTTTGGTCTGGCCTCTGCCTTTTCGGTCGTGCTGCTGGGCGATGAGTCTGGCTACTCTGCAACCCACAGCCAAAAAATGAAGCTCGCCGCGATTGAAGCGATGTGGGAAACCCACGACGCTCCCGCTCCGTTCAACCTTGTCGGCTTCCCCGATCAGGAGGCGCGCGAGACGCATTACGCTATCGAAATTCCATGGGCGATGGGCCTCATCGGGACGCGCTCGCTGACAACGGAAATCCCCGGGATCAACGACCTTGTGGCAGATGCCGAAAAGCGTATCCGGTCGGGTATGATAGCCTATGAAGCGCTGCTGGAAGTGCGTGAAAAACGCGAGGCCGTAGACCCTGCCATGAGCGCGCAGTTTGAAGCGCATTCGGCCGATCTTGGGTTTGCATACCTCTTGAAAAAATACGTCGACAACCCGCTCGACGCCAGCGAAGAGCACATAAAAGCCGCCGCAAACGACACGGTGCCAACGGTCTGGCCACTGTTCTGGGCGTTCCGCATCATGGTGGGCCTCGGGTTTGGCTTCATCGCGACGATGGGTTACTTCTTCTATCGCGCCTCCTTCAAGGGGATGAACTTCCCGCGCCCCGCACTCCACTTGGCTGTCTGGATGATTCCGGCACCATGGATCGCCGCTGAGCTGGGCTGGTTTGTCGCCGAATTTGGCCGCCAACCCTGGACAGTCGATGGCGTGTTGCCAACGGCCATGTCTGTCTCGGCGCTGTCGATGACTGAAGTTGCCATGACGCTCGCAGGCTTTGTGCTCTTCTACACAATCCTGTTCATCGTCGAGATGGGGCTGATGCTGAAGTACATCCGCAAAGGTCCATATCAGGACGTCGAAGAAACCGACGCGTGGAACAAACATCACCAAGACCGATTGGCAGGCCGGCCTCATGCCGACCTCATCGCAACACCTGCGGAGTAAAGCACATGATCTTGCATGAACTTATGAATTACGAACTGCTGCGTGTAATCTGGTGGGGGCTGCTTGGCATCCTGCTGATCGGATTTGCGCTGACCGACGGGTTTGACATGGGCGTTGGGGCCTTGCTGCCTTTCGTCGCCAAAACCGACATCGAGCGCCGCGTGGCGATCAACACGGTCGGCCCTGTCTGGGAAGGCAACCAAGTCTGGTTTATCCTTGGCGGCGGTGCGATCTTTGCCGCATGGCCGCCGCTCTACGCGGTCAGCTTTTCAGGCTTTTACCTTGCGATGTTTGTCATTTTGGCAGCGTTTATCGTGCGGCCCGTGGCGTTCAAATATCGCTCCAAGCGGGATGACGCGCGCTGGCGCGCGGCATGGGACTGGTCGCTCTGCATCAGCGGGGCCGTGCCTGCGCTGCTCTTCGGTGTGGCTGTCGGCAACGTCATTCAAGGCGTGCCCTTCCACTTCACTGACGACTTGCACACCATCTATGAGGGCGCTTGGTATATGAAGTTTATCGGCCTGCTTGATCCGTTCTCGATCTTGGCTGGTGTGGTGTCTCTCGCGATGCTGCTTATGCACGGCGCAGCGTGGCTCACCCTCAAGGCCGAAGGCGAGGTGCAAACACGCGCCCGTGCCTACGGGTCGGTCGCCGCACTGGTTGCCATGGGCGCTTACGCCTTGGCTGGCATCTGGCTCGCTGTCGGCATCGACGGCTTCCGCATTGTGGGCGACTACGTAACAAACGGGCCATCAAACCCGCTGCACTTTGACGTCGAGCGCAGCGCGAGCTGGCTGACAGCCTACTCCGACCGTCCGTGGATCATGATCGCGCCGATCATGGGCTTCCTTGGCGGCGGGCTAACGTTCCTGGGCCTACGCGCAGGCCGGGAAGTCTCGACGCTCTTGTTCTCCAAGCTGTCGATCTTCGGAGTGATCTCTTCTGTCGGGCTGACAATGTTCCCGTTCATCATGCCGTCATCAAGCGACCCTCAGTCATCGCTGACTGTTTGGAACAGCTCTTCGTCGCATCTGACACTATTCGTCATGTTGGTCGCCACCCTGATCTTCATGCCGCTGATCATGATCTACACCGCTTGGGTTTACAAAGTGCTCTGGGGTAAGGTCACCGAAGCCGACGTTTCTGAAAATTCGCACTCCGTTTACTGAAGAAAGGACACCCTATGTGGTATTTTGCCTGGATACTCGGCCTCCCGCTGGCTGCCATTTTTGCCGTGATGAATGCAATGTGGCTTGAATTAAAAGAAGACGAACGCACCATCGCCGCGAGCGATCAGGACCCGATCGGTTAGGGCCCTGCATTGTGACGCGGTCATAAAGAGCGCTTAATGAAACCGCTCCCCCTGCGCCTGACAGGCGCGGGGGCAGCGGGCACCTCGCTTACCAACCGTCTGGTTGAGCAGCTGGGTCAAAGTCAACAAACAGTCGCTGAAACACCCGCGCCACCCCGACGGCGGCAAAGGCATACGCGTCTTCGCCAAAGCGCCCTTCTAGCGGCCTGCACCTGACGCAAGTTTCCCAGTCTACCTCTGATGCGCTCGTGTCGTTTGAACGCAGAACCGAGTATCCGCCTTGCGCAGGAAGCGGGCTTTGCAAAGTTTGACCGTTGCGCCAAAGCGGTCATTGGGCGACAATGCAGCGAAAGTCGGCAGTGAGCCCACATTGACCGATGCTGCAAGGGACACAAAAGTCTGCTATGTCGCGTAGCGTGATGGCAAGGCCGACAAAAGGACGTCAAAATGGAAGAGACCGACGCGTATTCGCATAGGGACTGGGTTCGCGCTGTAAACCTCTCGGGTGTACTGGGTTGGTTGTTTGTGTCCGCGCCGATCACTTGGGGTATCAGCAACGGCTCTTTGTTAAACTTTTTGGGTCTAATGGTTTGGGCAGCCGCAATCGGGTTGCCTATCGCATTTGGAGCCAGTTGGCTCGTTTCGGCACCCATTCTTAAGCGTGTTATGCATAACAAAATAACATGGGCACGCGCAGCGGTTTGGGGTGGTGCAATCACTTTTCTAATCGCACTTTTCAGTACCGTCATTGGTCGCCTTTATGGCTTGATGCAGTCAATGAACCCCAATTCCTCTTCCCAGCTTGGAGGGGGCGACAAGATACGTGAGGTCGATGGAATTCTAACCGCTTACGGTTGGCTGATGTTGGGTCAAAGGACGGCGGTTTTTGTTGCTGCGGGTGTCTTGATCGCTCTCTTAGTTCGCGCAGTCATTGGACCTGGTCGGTCAATTTGAGGTTGCTCGAAAATGCAAGGTGCAGACATTGGGGCAATGCGGATGAACAGTAACTTTGTCCGCACTGCCGCCTTTTGAGTGTGGTGCGGAGAGCGTCTGCTTTGGGGCAAACTTGCGAATTGCCCCAAAGCAGAGCGCTGGATCACTCCAGCTCGATCA
>NZ_CBFHTG010000019.1:0-57701 GCF_965658795.1 Lentibacter sp.
AAAAACCTCCAGTGAGCATAAGTAAGCCAACAGTCCAAAGCAAAAGCCCCATAATACGCTCAATCTGGCTCATATGGGCCTTCATCCAGCCCATTACACCACCGAGTTTTGGAAGGTAGAGAGCGACAAGAATAAACGGAATCCCTAAGCCAATGGCGTAGGTTCCTAGTAGCACCAACCCCTTGGCGACACTCGCTTCGCTTGCAGCGATCGATAGAATTGCGCCGAGTTGTGGTCCGATACACGGTGTCCATCCAAATGCGAAAGCCACTCCAAGGACATACGCCCCCACAGAGCTACCGCCTTGATCTCCAACATCCAATCGTGCTTCACGATCCAAGATCCCTATTCTGTAAACTCCAACAAAGTGAGCTCCAAAGATCATCACGACAATGCCGGATACCGTTGAAAAAACATCACTGTAACTCAAGAGAACCTTACCAAGTGCTGAAGCGGCAAAACCCAGCAGTAAAAATACAGTAGAAAGCCCCATCACAAAGAACACCGAGGGCATGAAGGCGCTGCGAGGTCCTGTGTCGCGGTTAAGTTCACTCACGGTGACGCCTGACATGTAAGCCAAATAGGGTGGCACAATAGGTAAAACACAGGGGCTCAGAAAGGAGATAACTCCAGCAGCCAGAGCAACGAATAAGGCAGGCAACAGGCCTGCATCTATGATCTCGATTCCAAACATCTGATACCCTTATCTTATCCTAACCTCACAGTCATCGGCACATTCTGTCACAAGGTTGTGGACAGTTTGAAATATAAGCCATAGATGCAGTTTATGAACGAAACTATCGACGCTAAAGGACTTCTCTGTCCCCTCCCGGTATTGCGATTGCGCAAAAGAATTCGCCTGCTTGCCACAGGCGACGTTATAGTTCTCATTTCTGATGATCCCGCAGCGGTCATAGATGTGCCACACTTCTGCTCCGAAGCCGGGCACACTCTCATAAGTATTTGCGAAGAAAGCGGGGCAAAGCACTTTCTTGTTCGTAAAGGTGCTTGAGGAAAAAGCCGCGCCCTTAAGCGCGGCTTTTCTATTTTAGCCTCCGAGCGACCACCAGCCTTTTTTCTTAGGCTTCGAAGCTTTGTCCTCTTGCTGCTCAGGCGCTGGCTCAGACACTGTCTCTGCTTGCTCTACCGGATCAGCCACCTTTACTGCCACAGGCACTTCAACAACAATTTCGGAAGTATCTGTAACTTCAGCATTTGACGCTTCCGCCTCTACAGGCTTCTTTCTTGCGCGAGACCGTCTAGCCTTTGGCTTTGGCTCCTCTACAGCATCAACTGCTTCTGTAGTTTCATCCACCTTTGCCTTTTTAACACGCGTAGAAGGTTTACGAGTTACCTTTTTTGGCTTTTCTTCTGCCTCAGCCTCAGCAGGAACTGCGGCTACTGAGTCATCACCCGATGAGGTTGAATCATCTTTTTTCTTACGAGAACGTGTCACAGTTTTCTTTTTGGGTTTTTCTTCTTCTACGACGGCAACACCGGCTTCCGCCCCCTCACTGTCGCTAAGCTCCGCAGCTTCATCTAATACGACAACGGCTCCATCAGAACCGCCCATATCCGCATTGCCCTCGTCACCTTCAACTGCAATATCTGCAGCACTATCAGCACCGTTGCCTTTGCCGCGACGACGACGACGACGACGACGTTTCTTAGGTTTGTCTTCCCCAGCTTCCTCGACAGCATCTGATTGCGCAGTATCATCCGTAATCACTTCAGAAACGAGCACGTCGGTATCTTCACCGTCTATGTCATCCATTAAAGCAGCGGAAGCGGAGATAACCGTTGGCTCGACTTCTTTCACTGCCCGTGTGGCTGTCTTAAACTTTTCCAGCGTGAAGTCTGGGCTAATGAGCGCCGGATCACCTTCAATACGCACTGACATACCATAGCGCGCCTCAATATGAGCGATATGTTCACGCTTCTGGTTCATCAGGAAATTTGCTATTCCAACGGGGCAGGTAACCAAAACCTCGCGAGACCGCCTGCGCGTACCCTCTTCCTCGATCTGACGAAGAACACTCAGTGCGAGGTTATCATCCGATCTGATCAACCCAGTTCCATGGCAACTCGGGCACGGCTGTGTTGTTGCTTCGAGCATACCTGGGCGCAAGCGTTGGCGAGACATCTCCATAAGGCCGAAGCCCGAAATTCGACCCACTTGGATGCGAGCGCGATCAGACTTCAACTTGTCTTTCATTCGCTTTTCGACGGCGGCATTATTGCGGCGTTCATCCATATCGATGAAGTCAATAACAATCAAACCAGCCAAATCACGCAAACGAAGCTGACGGGCAACCTCTTCTGCGGCTTCCAAATTGGTCTTCAAGGCAGTTTCTTCAATACTGCTTTCTTTTGTAGCACGTCCAGAGTTGACGTCGACAGCCACCAAAGCTTCGGTCACACCAAATACGATGTAGCCTCCCGATTTAAGCTGGACTGTCGGGTTAAACATCCCCGAGAGGTAGCTTTCGACTTGGTAGCGCGCAAACAATGGCAAACTATCTTCATAGCGTTGCACATTTTTCGAATGCGACGGCATGATCATCTTCATAAAGTCTTTGGCAATACGATACCCGCGCTCGCCCTCAACCAACACCTCATCAATCTCACGGCTGTAAAGGTCGCGGATGGATCGTTTGATAAGGTCACCCTCTTCATAAATCTTCGAGGGTGCCGTCGACTTCAGGGTCAGCTCACGAATTTGCTCCCACAGCCGCTGTAGGTACTCATAGTCCCGCTTGATCTCGGTTTTTGTGCGCTTGGCACCAGCTGTTCTGACAATGAGACCCGCACCTTTGGGCACCTCAATCTCGTGCGCAATTTCTTTAAGCTTCTTACGATCAACTGGGTTTGTAATTTTACGTGAAATCCCACCGCCTCGAGCAGTATTCGGCATCAACACGCAGTAACGCCCCGCTAGGCTAAGGTATGTCGTAAGAGCCGCACCTTTGTTCCCGCGCTCTTCCTTAACAACCTGAACCAGCATAATCTGGCGAACTTTTACAACTTCCTGGATTTTGTAACGTCGGGGACGGGGCTTGCGCGGAGGTCGTATGTCCTCCTCCTCATCATCATCCGCAACGCTTTCAATACTTTCGTCTTTTGCGCTGGCATCTTTCTTCGAACGCCGGTCATTCTCTTTTTTAGTAGCGCCGTCATCTTCTGCAATATCTGTACCTGCAGGTTGATCTTGCTGAGGTACATCAGAAGCATTGGCCTCGTCTACGGGCTCCTCCACAGGCGTTTCAGCCACCAACTCCATTGGCGACTGCCCCTCTGGGATGATTTCGCCTCCAGCGTTCAGATCGATTGTCTCCATACCGGAAACATCATCTTCAATCTCGCGGGTTTCAATCACATCGTCGGAATTGCTGCGTGAAGCTTTTGAACGAGATGAACGGCGACGCTTTGGCTTTTCGTCCTCGTCTTCGTCGCGCGCGCGCTGAGCTTCTACAAAAGCCCGCTCCTCTTCCATGAGAGCCTCTCGATCCGCGATCGGAATTTGATAATAATCCGGATGAATCTCGTTAAACGCCAAAAATCCATGACGGTTGCCGCCATAGTCAACGAAAGCCGCCTGTAGAGATGGCTCAACCCGAGTAATTTTCGCTAGATAGATGTTACCAGCAAGCTGGCGCCGGTTTTCGGTTTCGAAATCAAATTCCTCAACCTTATTTCCATCAACCACAACAACGCGAGTTTCCTCAGCGTGGGTGGCGTCGATAAGCATTTTCTTAGCCATGATATCCATTTGCACACACACACACCACTAAGCCTTAGCAGCCAATCGGTACCTGTTGTGTGACTATTTATGGCGATGGGAGACACGCGTTTGGAGGGGGCGCGGCGGCCCTCTGCTCTCAAACTCAAATATTTTGCGCGCTTCATCGCGTTTCTTCTCCGACACTCTACCGCAAATCGCCGTATAAGTGCCCATTCATTGACAAGCTGTTAGTCTTGCCGGTCCGTTCGGCCACATTTCTGGGCCAATTCATCCTGCTGGGGATTGCATACAACGCGAAATCCGAAGCAGATAAATTCCTTAAGATGCAAACATACACCTATAATCTCTACTTAAGAGCAGACCATCTCAAAATACAATGCCTAATTGAACACAACAGGCAATACACACTGCCCTTTCATCCACCTATTCACAGGAAAGGACCGTGAAAATCATCAGAGAACCTACCCTAAATGGGTTGCTCCTAGTTCAAATAGTCTGATCTCTGCAGAGCATATTTAGCCATCTTTTCGTTCAAAGTTCGGCGCGGCAAACAAAGCTCATCCATGACTGCAGCAATCGAACCTTTGTGACGGCGCATTGTATTATCGATCAGCATTCTTTCAAACGCCTCCACATACTCTTTCAGCGGCTTACCCTCTGTGGTCATAACTGGCTGCATTTCATCATGATCACTCATCAAGAGCGACGTAATTGACCCTGCGCCCCTCCGGGACTGAAGCACAGCGCGCTCTGCTGTATTGATCAGCTGTCTGACATTGCCTGGCCAAGGCGCCTGCAAAAGTTGAGCGGCCTCTTGTGCACTGACTTTCGGAGCCTCACAGCCATATTCTCCAGCAAACTCGCCAGAAAGCCTCGTAAAGAGAGTGAGAATATCTTCGCCTCGCTGACGTAATGGAGGCACCGTAATCCGCAAAGCAGCCAAACGGTAAAATAGGTCAGACCGAAGCGCATTCTCCACAGTTCGATTCTGCTCCTGAAGATTAGAAATTCCAACTATCCGCGTTTCAGGCGGATTGCCCTCATCATTCATGAAACTTAGCAGACGTGCTTGAACAGAATCAGGTAACGTCTCGATATCTTCCAATACCAGCGTACCACCCCGCGCCTCCTCTACAGCAGGCAAGCGCGTATCTTCTGGCAACATCGGACCAAAAAGGCGTTTGGTCAGGGCATCCTCTTCAAGCGCTGAGCAACTCACTAAGACAAATTTCTTGCCCGCACGGGCACCAACGGCATGAAGCGCATGCGCAACAAGTGTTTTACCAGTGCCTGTTTCACCGTCGATGAGCACATGTCCATCAGCTTGACCAAGATCAAGAATATCTTCTTTCAACCGCTCCATAATTGGGCTTGCGCCAATCAATTTCTTCATCAACTGACCGCCCTCAGACAGCTCTTTGCGTAACGCTCGATTATCAAGTGTGAGCCGACGAGCATTTGCAGCCTTCTTCGCGAGCTCTGTCATACGATCTGGGTTGAATGGCTTCTCGAGAAAATCATAGGCACCAACCCGCATCGCTTCCACAGCCATAGGTACATCGCCATGACCTGTAATCATGATAACAGGCAGAGCACTGTCCGCCCCCATCAGCTTCTTAAGAAACTGCATCCCGTCCATGCCAGGCATCTTGATGTCTGAAATCACAATACCCGGATAGTCCGCGCCAAGTTCTTTGAGTGCTTCCTCAGCGCTTGGAAACGTTTGGGTATCATAGCCAGAAAGAGCGAGCCATTGACTGATCGACTGGCGCATGTCCTGCTCATCATCCACAATCGCGATTTTCATTGCTTTAGCCATTGGTTCATTTCTCTCAATTCATTCCGCAGCCTCTGAGCTGCCGCCTTCCAAGATAGGCAATTGCATTTCAAATACAGCACCACCAGAAATCGAGTTCCGCGCGGTTAGACGACCGCCTAGGTCGTTCACGATACCAGAAGAAATGGCAAGCCCAAGCCCTACCCCCTCCCCCGGCTGCTTCGTTGTATAAAAAGGCTCAAACAAAGCATCGAGATTTTCGATACCGGGACCGTTGTCACGCACGGTTAATGTGGCCGTTTCACCAGCGGCAAGGATAAGCTCAATCTCTGGATCACTCTGTAATTTGGTTGCATCAAGTGCATTGCGGATTAGGTTAACCATAACCTGTTCAATACGCACACGATCCCCCATTACAATAACAGCCCACTTAGGCAGAACACGGTCGATTTTCACATGTCTTAACTTGAGTTGTGGTTCCATCATCGAGAGAGCAGATGTGAGCGCATCGCCCATATTTACAGGGCTCAATACGTCTTGGCCTTTGCGCGCATAACTCTTGAGTTGTTTCGTTATCGCGCCCATTCTCTCGATGAGATCATCAATCCTATGGAACGATGATAGCGCCTCTTCTGGCCGGTTACGTTGAAGCAACAACCGCGACCCAGCAAGATATGTTTTCATGGCAGCCAATGGTTGGTTCAGCTCATGACTAACCGCAGCCGACATTTCACCAAGAGCCGCGAGTTTTGAACTTTGAGCCAGACTCTGTTCTGCCGTTTTCAAGGCACCCTGCACCTTCTCACGCTCGGCAACTTCCCGCTGCAGCCGCGCGTTTAACTGGCGAAGCTCCGCCGACTCTCTTTGAAACAGGGCCATCCTAAGCGCTGACTTTCGGCTTAACAGGTAGAAAACAAACGATAGCATCATGGCAAAGACCATGATCTCCAAAGCGAGGACCCCATTTACCCGCTCTCGAACGCTTGAATAGGTTGTAAAGGATGTCATCTTCCAGCCGCGGAAGGGAACACGCGCCTCTTTACGCATGACCGCTTCACCCTGAACATAGGCATCTGGCGGTAAGTTAGTCCAATTTTGCGTTGCTCGAATTGCACGCTCTATCGCACTATCAGCAGGATCTTGGTTGAGGGCGACCTCTTCTTGTTGCCCGCGCCACCGCGGTTCTGTAGCCAAGATGATTGTACCCTCGCTGTCGGTCACCAACACAGCATCAGATATGCCTGCCCAGGCGCGCTCAAACTTTGCAAGATCAACCTCGACAAGTACTACGCCAATCGTCTCACTTTGGCTTGTAACCCTTCTTGCATATACAAAACGATACCCTCCACTTTCACGTGGGACTGTCGCAAAAATCGTATTGGGAGACCTCAGCGTATCAACAAAATAGCTTTGCTGCCTATGCTGCTCACCTAAACGTGCCCGATCCGTTGCAGCCACCGTGCGACCGCTTGCATCCAACAATATCAGAGAGGCCGCCCCTATTTCCTCGACGAACGAAATTAATCTTTGCGTCGACTGACTAAAGTCACCCGAATTCAATGCCCCGATCAAAGCAGGGTCTCTACTCAGCAACTGCGGAACAATCGAGTTACGCTTCAATTCAGACATCAAGTTGCCCGAATAGAGTGTGAGCCGCAACTCAGCACGGTTGCGTGTATTCTCGGTAAAACGTTCAGTCAGCAATCGGTTTGTAACTGCAATCGTTACGACCGCTAAAATCAAAAGCCCAACAAAAAGAAACCTTACGCGCCAACTCGTTGTGCGTGGACGTGTACCAGATGATAGGCTAAAAATTAAACTCATGCTGTGAACTTAGCCAGCAATAGGCTACCTCACAAGCACACGAATTTCACACAAGCGCCATCTGGCTCATGAGGCTTGTGAACATCGCCTTTCCATCAGTTCCGCCATGACTAGGTTCCGACATTCTTTCTGGGTGCGGCATCATTCCAAGCACTCTACGGTTACGGCTCACGACACCAGCTATATCCGCCACAGAGCCATTTGGATTATCTACGTAACGAAACGCAATGCGTCCCTCTCCAGAGATTTCTGCTAGTTTTGTCTCATCCACATAATAATTCCCGTCATGGTGAGCGATCGGTACAGTTATGACCTGCCCTTCACTATAATCCGCTGTGTAAGCCGTATCTGTGGTTTCGACTCGAAGGTCTATTGGCTTACAAATGTACTTAAGACCAGCATTCCTCCGCAGAGCTCCGGGCAACAGGCCAGTCTCGGTAAGAACCTGAAATCCGTTGCATATGCCGAGTGCATACCCCCCCCGCTCGACATGGGCTTTCAGCTCACCACAAATCGGTGAATTGGCCGCAATTGCCCCGCAGCGCAGATAGTCACCAAATGAAAAGCCACCAGGAACAGCCACAAGATCGATCCCTTTTGGCAATGCCGTATCTTTGTGCCAAACCATCTCCACATCAGCCCCCGTTTTCTCCAGCGCAACGGCGAGATCACGGTCACAGTTTGACCCAGGGAAAACAATCACAGCAGCTTTCATAGCACTTTCCTTCGTGTTTCAATTCTTGAAATTTGTTATAACAGCGACACCTGCGGGCGCCACACCATCAAACGCCGCGAGTTCGAGTGAAGCTTCAGACAAGTTAATGCAGCGCGTTACAAGAGGCGAGAGATCAACCTGACCAGAAGCCATCAGGTTCAAAAGGCTCGGATATCTGTGTGCCGGCATTCCTCGTGTACCGAAGATCGCAAGTTGCCCTGAATAGACTGCATCCATAGGTATCGGCATCGTCGAATGATCACCTGTGGGCATACCCACTTGCACCATTCGTCCCATTTTTCTCAGAGACTTCAGTGCCCCAATCGTTGTTGTGGCCGTACCAAGTGCTTCAATCGCGACATCAGCGCCACCACTTGTAACCTCACGGACTGCCTCAGAGGCATTGCAAGTTTCAGCATTGATCACGACGTCAGCGCCTAGCCTCTTCGCGTATTCAAGCTTATCGGGGACAATATCGACAACCGCGACACGAGCCCCGAGGGCGCGCCCCAGCATGAGTGCAGACAGCCCGACTCCACCCGCACCGAAAACAGCAAGCCACTCCCCCGCGCGCAATGCAACTCTGCCAGTGAGCGCGTGCCAAGCGGTCGTTACCCGGCATCCTAGACCTGCGGCCAATTCAGGAGAGATGGTTTCTGGCAAAGCGCTTAAGTTCGCATCAGCAAAGGGAACATCGATGTATTCAGCAAACGCTCCGGCCTGAGTAAAGCCTGGTAAAGCCTGAGAAGAGCAGATCGTCTGGTTTCCAGAAGCGCAATCGCCGCAGCGACCGCAAGCCAGTATAAACGGCGCTATGACCCTGTCCCCAACCGCCCACCGGGTTACATTTGCCCCCACAGCTACAACCTCGCCGCAGTACTCATGTCCAGGAACATGGGGCAGTGCAACATCTGGATCAGATCCAGTCCAAGCATGCCAGTCAGAGCGGCAAACGCCGCAAGCCAGAACTTTAAGAACGACGCCGCCTTCACAAGGTGTTGGATCCGCTAGATTCACAATTTCAAGTGGCGCTCGCCAACTTGTAATTTGTGCCGCAATCATCAGCCGAGCTCGATCGTGTAGCTCTCGATCACTGTGTTTGCGAGAAGTTTTTCACACATTTGGATGATTGTCGCTTCAGTGGTTTCGGCTGCCAAATCGAGCTCAATCACTTTTCCTTGGCGCACACCTGAAACACCATCAAAACCAAGCGCTCCAAGCGCGTGGCGTACAGCTTCGCCCTGCGGGTCCAAAACCCCATTCTTTAGCATTACATGAACACGCGCTTTCATAACCATCTCCGTATTTTTTGGGTATCCACCGGCATAAGCCAGATAAGAGTTTGTCGAACGTTTAATTAATCAGTGTAGGCTTCATCGGCGTCGCCCCCTTTGGCATCACACCGAGCCTTCTCGCCACTTCACTGTACGCGTCCGTCAGGCTGCCAAGATCACGCCGAAAGACGTCTTTGTCCAGCTTTTGACCTGTCTCCATATCCCATAACCGGCAGCTATCAGGACTGATCTCGTCAGCAACGATCAAGCGCTGATAGTCTCCCTCAAAAACGCGTCCAATTTCTATCTTGAAATCGACAAGCTTAATGCCAACGCCAAACATTACTCCAGACAAGAAGTCATTCACCCTCAGGGCAAGGCTAAGAATATCCTCCATATCCTGCTGGCTAGCCCAACCAAAAGCAGCAATGTGCTCTTCCGACACAAGCGGGTCACCAAGACTATCGTCTTTATAGCAATATTCGACAATCGGGCGTGGCAGTGCGGTGCCCTCTTCTATCCCAAGACGCTTCGCCATTGAACCCGCTGCAAAGTTCCTCACAATCACTTCCAGAGGGACAATCTCACACGCCCGAACCAATTGTTCACGCATGTTAAGACGTCGAATGAAGTGATTAGGGACACCAATCTGTGTGAGCCCGTTCATGAAATATTCGGAGAGCATATTGTTTAGGACGCCTTTGCCCTCAATCACATCGCGCTTCTCTGCATTGAAAGCCGTGGCGTCGTCTTTGAAATACTGGACAATGGTGCCAGGCTCCGGGCCTTCAAACAAATCTTTGGCTTTGCCCTCATATATTTTCTTACGACGTGCCATCTGGGCTCCAATCTCGTCACGGCAGGTGAGTCTGCACGGGTAATGCTGTCTTATGTCAAAGGGCTCATTCTCGCAAGATGCACCATCAGGGCTTGTGCTTCGTCACAGCGAATTGCATAACTTGGACTGAGTAAAATATGATTGGGAGCGTTGCACATGTCCTCTTTTGACGACCGCGAGAAAGCGTTTGAAAACAAGTACGCACACGATGAAGAAATGAAATTCAAGGCCGAAGCTCGGACGAACAAACTTCTTGGTCTTTGGGCAGCCGAGCTTCTTGGAAAATCAGGCGAAGACGCAAATATGTACGCCGCCGAGGTTGTGAAAGCTGATTTTGAAGAAGCAGGGCATGAAGACGTTGTTCGCAAAGTTGCAGCGGACCTCGGTCAAATCGCTGATGCTAGCACAATTCGCAGTAAGCGCGCCGAGCTTTCAGCCATCGCAAAAGATCAGATCATGACAGAAATCAAATAAACTAGATTTTTAATCAATGCATTACGCCGCCCCTGCCTAGGGCGGCGTATTTTTTTCGTGGGCTCCTATCCCAAAAGTTACCCACAAGCTTAATAGCTCTCCGGCCACCTCGCAGATACCGCACCAAAAGATAATCAAGGCGCAGCTGCTAGAAAGCCAAAGCCAAGCTCATAAACTTAATGACTTTTATGAGTTTGCTTCACGGCAGCTTCAGTGTAAAATCAAAGCAACTTCAAAAGGATAGTAGACAATGACCTCTCCGCTTCAAACGCTCCTGGAAACACGAGATTGGCTGCTAGCCGACGGGGCGACAGGAACAAACCTGTTTAATATGGGGTTGAGCTCAGGTGATGCTCCAGAACTATGGAACGTTTCTGAACCGGCAAAAATCACTGCACTATACCAGTCGGCAGTTGATGCGGGGTCCGATATCTTTCTGACAAACTCATTTGGTGGAAATGCTGCGCGCCTTAAGCTCCATTCTGCTGCAAATCGTGCCCGTGAACTCTCTCGCATTTCTGCGGAGATAGGACGCAATGTTGCCGACAAGGCAGATCACCAAGTCATAGTTGCAGGATCTGTTGGCCCTACAGGTGAGATAATGGCGCCTTTGGGCCAGCTAACGCATGCACTGGCAGTGGAAATTTTCCACGAGCAAGCCGAAGGCCTGAAAGAAGGTGGCGCAGACGTACTTTGGCTTGAAACGATATCTGCACCAGAGGAGTATATCGCAGCAGCTGAAGCCTTCGCTCTCGCAGATATGCCATGGTGCGGCACAATGAGCTTTGATACCGCAGGACGTACAATGATGGGCGTTACCAGCGCAGCCATGGTGGCAATGGTCGAAAAACTTTCCCACCCCCCACTCGCATATGGGGCAAACTGTGGCGTAGGCTCCTCAGATCTTTTGCGAACGGTCCAGGGCTTCGCTGCACAAGGAGTCGAGCGTCCGATTATTGCCAAAGGAAATGCCGGCATACCAAAGTACGTAGACGGCCACATTCACTATGATGGTACTCCCGACTTAATGGCAGACTATGCTGTGCTCGCCCGAGACAGTGGGGCTCGCATTATCGGCGGTTGCTGTGGGACAATGCCCGAGCATCTTAGAGAGATGCGGAATGCGTTAGAAACAAGGCCAAAAGCCGATAAGCCAACACTTGAAGAGATAGCGAAGCGCCTCGGCGCATTTTCCTCACCAAGCGATGGGCTAGGTGATGCTGAGCCGACGGCGACTAGAACAAACCGGCGCCGCCGCAACTAGTGTTGAGTAAGCTCTACACCTAGATAAACGTAACGTAGATGCTCTTTTCAGACCTTCAACTGCCACAATCGGGCACATAGTCGGCAACAGTACCGCGTGTGTCGCAATCGAGCCAGTCTGAATCATAGATTTTAGCAAAAGCTGAAGCAACGAATACAGCAAAGGAATCCGCCATGTCGGACGAAGAACAAGACATCATCCTTGCCGAACTAGACGACGACGAACTTGTTCAGCAGATGTTCGACGACCTCTACGATGGCCTGAAAGAGGAAATCATAGAGGGCGTGAACATCCTCCTAGGTCGCGACTGGCCTCCATACCGTGTTCTTACGGAAGCACTGGTCGGAGGCATGACGATCGTTGGTCAAGACTTCCGTGATGGCATCCTGTTCGTGCCCGAAGTGCTGCTGGCTGCGAACGCTATGAAAGGCGGCATGAGCATTCTTAAGCCTCTGCTCGCAGAGACGGGGGCACCACGTGTCGGCGGAATGGTTATTGGCACTGTAAAGGGCGATATCCACGACATTGGAAAGAACCTTGTCGCCATGATGATGGAAGGCGCAGGATTTGAAGTTGAGGACATCGGAATTAACAACCCAGTCGAAAACTATCTTGCAGCGCTAGAGGAACATAAACCAGAAATTCTCGGAATGTCTGCCCTTCTCACAACCACGATGCCTTACATGAAAGTCGTCATTGATACGATGGTTGAGCAAGGCATTCGCGATGACTACATCGTTTTGGTCGGTGGCGCGCCCCTAAACGAAGAATTCGGTAAAGCAATCGGAGCCGATGCATACTGTCGTGACGCAGCTGTGGCTGTTGAAACCGCTAAAGAGTTTGTTCTACGTAAGCACAACCAAGCAGCCGCGGGCTGAACCTTTAAGCTTTTTCTCAAGGGGTCCGCCGGTGCATGCCGTTCGGACCCTTTTTGATATTGGAGAGAAAGAATGCTACCTGATGACACGGCCTTAGCAAAACATGGCTTTGAGGCACTAGAGCAAGGTAGAGTTCTACTGATTGCTTGTGGGGCTCTTGCGCGAGAGATTTTGGCGTTAAAGAAGCAAAATAGTTGGGCCCACATGGATCTAACATGCCTGCCAGCCAACCTACACCTATACCCCGAACAAATCACCGAAGCGGTAGAGGCAGCCGTTATAAAACACAGAACGGCTTATGAGAGTATTTTCATCGTTTATGCCGACTGCGGCACCGGTGGACTGCTAAAGGCCAAGTGCGACGAACTTGGCGTAGAAATGGTTTCCGGCCCGCACTGCTATTCTTTTTTCGAAGGAAACGAACGCTTTCAGGCACATAGCGAAGAGATAACAGCCTTCTACCTTACGGACTTTCTCGTAAAACAATTCGACGCTTTCGTCTGGCGGCCTATGGGGCTGGATAGACATCCCGAGCTGCGGGATATGATATTCGGAAACTACACAACGCTCGTTTATCAGGCTCAAACACTAGATAAAGCTCTGCAGATTAAAGCTCAAGACTGTGCGAAAAAGCTGGGGCTAGCTTATGAATACAGGTTCACTGGCTATGGTGATTTGGAAACAGCTCTGAGAACTCAAGCAAAGCGTTGATCAGTCAACAATCTCAGCCTCTTGAAGCCCCGTCGGCAACAGAGTTTATTTTCTCAATCATAGAGCGGACGCCGTTTGAACGTTGTGCGGAAAGATGCTCTTGAAGCCCCAGGCGACCAAGTTCCTGTTGTGCGTCAACGAGCGCGACCGCATCAACGTTCAACCCATTGTACAAGCGCTGCAATACTGCGACCAAGCCTCTCACGATCACCGCATCACTCTCACCTTCAAAGGAAAAGGTCCCATCGGTAACTGATGCGTGCAACCAAACTTGGCTGGCACACCCCTCAACCTTAGTCGCAGGCACTTTAAATGCTTCATCAAGAGGCGGCATATCCTTACCAAGTTCGATCACAAGGGCGTATCTGTCTTCCCAGTCATCTAAAAATTCAAAGTCCTCAACAAGCTCTTCAAATGCGGATGTAGCCATAGATATTATCCTCTTCTTTCAGAAGAAATAGGCTTGCATAGCCTAAAGGTCCATATGCTTTCCCATCTTTTCAAATCTTCGCTGTTGAGGTACGAACGGATAGAGCAATTTTTGGAATGAATTATGCGCATCGCACTCACAATCGCCTTTGTTTCCTCACTTACTTTGGCTGGGTGTGGAGGGAGTGTTGGTGGCTCGTCTTACAATCCCCTGAATTGGTTTGGAAAAAGTACTGGCGAAACCGCAGAACAAACCGCGGCAAACCCACTTATTCCACAACGTTCAGCACTCAAACGTGCGCCTGACGAATATCAGGGGCAAACAGTTGAGAGACTTCTCGACTTAAGCATTGAGCAAACTGCAGGCGGAGCAATTCTCAATGTAAAGGGCCTTAGCAAAACGCTTGGTGCTTACAACGTTCGCCTTGTGCCAGCTTTTGAAAGCGATGTGACTTCTGCCCCACTACCCACCTTAGAGTATACGCTTAAAGCGTTATATTCTGATCGTTCACGACCAAATGCACCAAATACATCGCGAGAGCTAAATGCGGCTGTATTTATATCAGATGATGCACTTCTTGGTGTCAGTGAAATTCGCGTAAATGGCGCACAAAACACCCTCTCCGTCCGACGTTGATGTAGCCGGCTAGAGTGAAATTACTTTAACGCTTCTTCCCTTTACAGCGAGACCAATTTCCCCGTTGCAAAGCCTTATTGCATCTTCGCCGAAAGCCTCGTTTCGCCAGCCACTCAGTGCCGGTACATCCCTTTCACCCGCAGCAATAAGGTCAAGATCACTCGCAGATGCGATCAACTTGGAAGCTACGCCCATCTCTTCGGTTTTAGCCTTGAGTAAGACACGAAGAAGGTCCGCCAAAGCAGGGTTAACATTGAGCTTTTCCCGGATTTTATCACCTTGCGGCATACTTTCCGTTGGGCATGCAATCCCATCGGCAACCGCTTTTAGAATACCTTCAGCAATCTCTCCTTTGCGCGCTTCTCTTAGTAGCAAGCGAGAACGTGACAAATCATTCATGTCTTTCGGTTTCGTAGACGCAATCTCGGTCAGTGCATCATCTTTGTAAACGCGGCTACGGGGCACGTTGCGTTCCTGAGCATAAGCTTCTCGAAATTTCGCCAGCTCGCGTACGATGGCCAAGAACTTTCCTGAACTGGTTCTGACTTTTACACGCTCCCAAGCGTTTTCAGGATCCATCAAGTATGTGGCAGGAGATGTTAGGACAGAAAGCTCTTCGCTCACCCACTTAGCACGATGGTTTTTTGCAAGCTGATCTCGCAGATACTCATAAACCTGCCGCAAATGCGTCACGTCCGCGAGCGCGTAACTTCTTTGAGCGTCAGATAAAGGACGACGAGACCAATCCGTAAAACGACTTGTTTTATCAACGCTTTCCTTGGCGATTTTGCGGACCAGTGTTTCGTAACCCACCTGCTCGCCAAAACCACACACCATCGCAGCCACTTGCGTGTCAAATAATGGCGACGGGATAACATTCCCATCATGAAAGAATATCTCAAGATCTTGCCGCGCCGCATGAAAAACTTTGATGGTCGTTTCATCCGCCATTAAGTCATATAAAGGCTGAAGCGAAATGCCATGAGCCAGTGGGTCCACAAGGACAGCATTTTCATCAGTCTTACCTGGCATTGCAAGTTGCACTAAGCAAAGCTTCGAATAATACGTTCTCTCTCGTAGAAATTCTGTATCTACCGTGACGTAGTCATGTGTTGAAGCTTCTTGACAGTACTCTGCCAGCTCTGAGGTCGTTGTGATGGTTCTCATTAAGGCGTCTGCTTTTTCTAGATATGGGCTTGCCTATACGCGAGCCGATGAGAAATTAAAAGTATCAGGCCAGATACAGCGGCCGGTTATCACCAAGTGCGAAGCGCTTCAAAACAGCAGGATAAAGAGAATGTTCTTGAACGAGCACTCGTGAAGCCAATGTCTCAGCTGTGTCTTCAGGTTCTACTGCAATGCGCGCTTGCCCAAGAATTGGACCATCGTCAAGTTTTGCAGTGACTTCATGCACTGTACAGCCGGCCTCTTTATCGCCAGCATCCAGGGCACGTTGGTGTGTTTTTAAGCCTTTATACTTTGGCAAGAGCGACGGATGAATATTCAGCATGCGTCCCTCCCATTGGCTGGTAAAGCCCTCTGTTAAAACGCGCATAAATCCCGCTAGGCAAATTATATCTGGTGAGTAACGTGTGACAACGTCTTGCAGTTCCGTTTCGAACGCCGAACGGTCATCCCCATAGGGACGGTGGTCTACCACTTCTGTCGAGATCCCCAATTTTGACGCCTTTTGTAGTCCGCCAGCATCAGCTCGGTTGCTTAAAACGAGGCACGGACGAGCTGGATGGCTCCCTGTCATACTTCGCACCAGAGAAAGCATATTGGAACCGCCACCAGATATAAATATTGCAACACGCTTCAAACGAGACAGCCCTCATAGTGCACTCCCTCTCCCTCGCGAACATGGCCCAAAACAAAGACTTTCTCACCGTGGGCACTCAAAACTGATTGCACACGATCTGCCTCTGCAGCGCCCACAACAAGAATCATACCTATGCCGGAGTTGAACGTCTTGAGCATTTCCGCATCAGCCATGTCGCCAGTAGTTGCCAGCCACTTAAATACATCGGGAAGCTCCCAAGCGTTGAGGTCAATGTCAACGCCGAGACCGTCCGGGAGCACGCGTGGTAGATTCTCAGTGAGACCTCCACCTGTGATGTGTGCAAGCGCGTGCACGCCACCACTTCTAACAGCAGACAAAGCTTGCTTTACGTAAAGTCTAGTTGGGGTCAGCAAAGCAGCACCAAGCGTACCCTCCCCCCATGGGCAAGGAGAATCCCAGCCTAGGCCCGATATATCAACTAGCTTTCGAACAAGAGAGTAGCCATTAGAGTGTACGCCATCCGAGGCTAGACCAAGTAAAACGTCTCCCGCCGCAACACCGCTCGGCAGATCACACCCTCGTTCGATCGCACCAACCGCAAAGCCTGCAAGATCAAAGTCGCCATCAGGATACATACCTGGCATCTCGGCAGTCTCTCCGCCAATCAAAGCACACCCCGATAGCTCACAGCCCTTCGCAATTCCCTCAATGATCCGCGCCGCTTTCTCTGTTTCCAAGCGGCCTGTTGCGAAGTAGTCGAGGAAGAACAGAGGTTCAGCGCCTTGGCAAACAAGGTCGTTCACACACATGGCAACCAGATCCACCCCGACGCCATCAACTTCTCCAGTATCAATTGCGATGCGAAGTTTCGTACCAACACCATCTGTCGCCGCAACCAAAACAGGGTCTGAGTAACCTGCGGCTTTCAAATCGAACAAAGCCCCAAAGCCGCCAAGCCCCGACATAACCCCGGGGCGTACAGTGCGCTTGGCAGCAGGCTTTATCCGTTCAACGAGCGCATTGCCTGCGTCGATATCCACACCCGCATCAGCGTAGGTTATTCCATTCTTGCCAGCCACAATCGAGCCCCCATTATCTAACTTGGTACTTCTCCTAAATCATCATATGTCTCATAGCAACGGTAAGACTTGACGCGCGCGCGCGGTCTGGTAACCAAGCACCCATGGCGGGCCTGTAGCTCAGTTGGTTAGAGCAGAGCGCTCATAACGCTTTGGTCGTAGGTTCGAGTCCTACCGGGCCTACCAATCGCCAAAAGACTGATCTAACCGCGCTGAGAGAACCGAGCTACCTGCTCTGCAACAGCTACCAAAGATTACTTGAGTTAACCGAACCTGCTTTGTGTGTGAGTTTAGTACAGAAAACACATCGACTGTAGGATCAAGTGGCAGATCCGTATTAACTGTCGAGCGTTTTGGCGCGCCAGTTAACCAAAGCAGCCTCCAACTGACATACGCTTTAAAGGGCACTGTTACCCTAAAGATATTGCAATCTCGGGCAACACCGGCCGAAATAAGAGGCTGTGGTCAGACCCCTAAACGCCGCAAGCACAAGACCTGATGATCACCAAAGGTAAAAGTTACATTCGACACTTTTTAACAAAGTCTGAACCTGTGAATCTAGATGCGCATGGAAGCATTAACGCGGCATTAAGTCGTTGAAAATCGCAACATCCGGCATACGCAAAAGCGTTTTACAAAAATGGCTATTAGCCCCTAAACCCTGTTGCAATCACAAACTTCTCGGAACTGTCACTACGAGAGCTAGGAGGCTTTACGTTGACCACTTTGGTAAACTTCTGTTTCAGTAGTTTTTGTAATTCACCTTCCGCGCCACCAGCGAGCACCTTAGCCACAAAAGTGCCGCCCTCTTCCAGAACATCAAACGCAAAATACGCGGCCGCTTCGCACAGCGAGATGATGCGTAAGTGATCCGTCTGCTTATGGCCAGAACTGGACGCGGCCATATCCGACATCACTACGTCAGCCTTACGCCCCAGCCAGTCTTTAACCTTTTCATCCGCGCCTTCGTCCATAAAATCGAGCTGATGTATTTCGCAGCCGGTCACGGGCTCAACCACTTGTAAGTCGATGCCTAAAATAGTTCCTTTTGGCCCTGGTTTATCACCGAGCGCATTTACGCGTGGCACTGCCACTTGCAGCCAACCTCCCGGTGCGCACCCAAGGTCAACAATGCAAGCGCCTTGTGAAAGGAAGCCAAATTTATCATCCAACTCCATGATCTTAAACGCGGCGCGCCCGCGATATCCTTCTGCTTGAGCGCGTTTTACGTAAGGATCATTTAGCTGACGCTGAAGCCAGCGCGTCGACGAACTACGCCTCCCCCTGGCTGTCTTAACTTTGACCTTTAGCTCGCGCTGTCCGCGACCCGATGTGTTTTTGCCGTCTGGTTTTTTTGCCATGGTTTTGCTCTAACCTAAAAAGGTCCATCCTCCAACACACCATCCGCACTCATCTGCGCATAAAGAAGCCCCTCACGAAGCCCTCTATCGGCTACACTCAATCGGTCTGTTGGCCAAGATCTCAATAGCGCCTGTAAAATAGCACTTCCAGACATAATCAGTGCTTGCCTGTCTTGCCCGATACGGGGGTCGCGTCTTCGCCCCTCAGGGCCAAGCGTAAGATAGTCACGGATAACGGCATCAATCTCTTCTGAGCTCATACGAAGCCCATCCACCTTAGTCCGGTCATAGCGTTTAAGGCCCAAATGGCTCGCAGCGACTGTGGTTACAGTCCCAGATGTACCAACGATCTGGAAATGCTCTCGCATTTGTACATTTTGATAAGGCTTAAAATCAGCCAAGTTTTCCTCAAAATACCAACTCATCAAAGCAAAACGCGCTGCATCGTCTTCTACATCAGCAAACTGATCTTTAAGAGTGGCGACACCAAGCGGTACGGATATCCAGTCAACAACTTTTGCCGTTGGTTCACCTTGATGCACATACCCAAACCCACGGTGCATCCTCATGATTGCTCGAGCGCGTTGTTTCTTGGGAACATCTGACAGGTCAATCCAGACTAGTTCTGTCGATCCGCCCCCTATATCGACGACAAGTAGTTGCTCCGTCTTTGCACTCACCAACGGAGCACAAGAGATAACCGCTAGGCGCGCCTCCTCTTCGGCAGGAATAATTTCAAGAACTAGCCCTGTTTCACGCTTAATCTTGGCCATGAATTCACCTGCGTTCGTCGCACGACGACAGGCTTCTGTAGCGACAAGGCGCATATTTCGAACTTTGTGCCGTTTGAGCTTCTGCTGACAGGTCTTCAGGGCCTGAACTGTGCGCTGCATCGAACTGCGCGACAGCTTACCGGATCCCTCTAACCCAAGGCCGAGTTGTACCGACTTTGAATAGCTATCAACCACATGAAACTGACTGCCCTTTGGTTGGGCAATCAGCATGCGGCAACTGTTAGTGCCCAAGTCCAGCGCCGCATAAAGCGCGCCAGTCTCAAGCGGTTTCGGCGCGGAGCTCTCAACCGATTTCGGGATAGCGCCCGCACCTTTGGGACGCATGGGCGTCATACTCACGCCCTCCATTCTGAGTTGCTTTCAAACTATGCTGCGCACCCGCACTCTGCAAGGGCTTTCACCTTTCATGCGAGCGTAGCAGAGACTTCGTTTTTGGCCACGATACCACCCGAAGATAACTACACCTAAATTTCGGCGCGAACCGTGGCGAAATCTGCAGGAGCCAACACACCAATGCAAAACGAAGTTTCATTCGACGCGTTTAATGCATTCTTGAATCTGCACCCTCCCTACATGAGTTCGGCCAGTGAATTAGACGTGTAGTTTTTCGCCGGTGCGTTGGTGACATTCTAGAAATCGTATCAGTTACAGCTCTTTTAGGATCCACTTTTCCCGCAACGGCCAGACGCCACTGACCCTCATCTTGCCTGCGAAAAAATTTACAACGTCTACTTCTTTTGGCCTAAGAAGCGCAAAAATCACATCAGAGATTACCCGACACGGCAAATCATCCAAGAACTGAGGTTGTAAGTAGACCAAGGTCTACTCTCGCTTTGACGTAAGCTTGCTCACAAAGACGCCTAACCGCGAAGGCTATGTTGTCAAACATCGCCCCAAATAATCCACGCACTAAAATCAAAAAAGCGCAGCGCACTGATGCGGATGAAGCACGAAAACGTTTGTTACGCGATGACAAGCGCACCGAGTTCCTCCACCGCCTTCTTTCCGCCTATGCCTAAATCCCCAAACTTATTACCGATGATTTGATTGATAGAGGCACTGTCTATACTGCCAAGCTCCGCGACCCAGATGCAGATGTATAGCTCAAATTGTCTGAAACAGCCGCAGGCATGGGCAGGGCCACAATCGGCATTCACACACGTCTGGCGCTGTCCGAAATTGGCGCAATCACAATGCCCCTCCGAATTGATCCGAGTTAACCCAAACGCGCCTGAACTTTGCAACACTCCGACCAACACCGAAAGGCGTGCCTTAGAGCCTAACCGCAAGCGATGATCGCACCAATGTGTATAGTCCAAGCCCGCGTGAAGACGTCGGTATCATCGGCGAAAGTACCGCCTCATCAAAGTGATGAGAATTTTTCAGGGAAGTCCTAGCGGTGCTCCTGTTCAATTTTGCTTTCATTTCTGCGCAAGGTCGCTCAAACGCGCCGCGAAGTCGAAAATGGGCGCTGAAGCGCAGGCCGCGTCCTCTAGACGTATCTATAACAAGTATAAAGGAATCAACCATGCCCGACGTCACAATCGTTTACTGGCGCGACATTCCAGCTCAGATCATCGTTGGCAAAGGCCGTCGTGGATCTAAAGCCCCCCTACCCGAGCGCTTTGAACAAGCTATTGACCGGGCAGCTATGAAAATCGGGGCCGAAGATAGTGACGCCTACATGGCCGAGTGGCGTAAAGCCGAGCCTTTTCTTGTTGAAGGTGATGCCGACGAGATCGCCGCTGAACAAGCCGCGCGCATTGACGCAGAGTATGACAAGGAGCGCATTAAAGCGCTGATCGCCAACGAAGGTTGGGCCTGAAGGCTCATGAACATTAGGGAGGCAATGATGGCACTGCTTAATTTCCGCAAAAAATCAACTAGCACGGAAACAATAACGGCCAACCCCGCTCAAATGGAGGCTTTTCTGCAAAGCTATTCCATCGAGGTGATGCCTCGTACCGCGTCCAAGGTCGAAGACTTCCGGGAGATCCTTCCAGCCGGTACGAGAGTCTACATCGCCCACATCGAGGGCACACCAATCAAGGAAATGGTTGAAACCGCAAAACGCATCAATTCAGAGGGCTTTGATGTCATGCCGCACTTCCCTGCGCGCATCATCAAAGACGAAGCCACGCTCGCCAATTGGATCGCAATGTATCAAGGTGAAGCCAACGTTAAACAAGCGCTCCTGCTCGCAGGTGGCGTCGACAAGCCACACGGCGACTTTCACTCTTCCATGCAGCTCCTAGAAACGAGCCTTTTTGATAAAGCAGGCTTTACGCGCCTGCACGTTGCAGGACACCCTGAGGGCAACAGAGACATCGACACAGACGGCAGCACCAAAAACGTCGACGAAGCTCTTCAATGGAAACAAAAATTCTCCAACCGCACCGACGCGAGAATGGCGCTGGCCACGCAATTTGCTTTTGAGGCAGGTCCCATTATCGAATGGGCCAACAGCTTAAAAGCAGCAGGCGTAGATATTCCTGTTCACATCGGCATTGCCGGGCCTGCCAAGCTACAAACGCTGATCAAATTCGCAATTGCATGCGGAGTTGGCCCTTCTCTCAAAGTGCTTCAAAAGCGCGCAATGGATGTCACCAAGCTGCTATTGCCCTACGAACCGACAGACGTTCTTACAGAGCTGGCCGCCCATAAAGCCGCCAACCCTGATTTCAACATTGAGCAGGTCCATTTTTTTCCGCTCGGTGGAATCAAAACAAACGCCACATGGGCCACAGAAAACGGCGGCGCTGCAGGCATTCCTGCCAGTGCCCAAGCAAAGCAAGCATAAGAAAGCACTGACATGACAAGAACGATTGTTGAATCAAAAACAAAGACTGCCATCATAGGCTTTGACCAGCCTTTCACAGTGATCGGCGAGCGCATCAATCCGACAGGGCGCAAAGTCCTCAATGAAGAGCTTGAGCGTGGCGATTTTTCCCGCGTGCAGGCCGATGCACTCGCGCAAGTTGCCGCTGGCGCGACGATCCTCGATATCAACTCCGGCGCTGTCTTCTCAAACAAAATGGCCGAAGACCCCCGTTATGCAGACAATAATTTCGTCGAACCAACTTTGATGAAGCAACTTATCGAGCATGTGCAGGCCGTAACAGATTCTCCTCTCTGCATAGACAGCTCAGTTCCAGGCGCACTTGAGAACGGCCTGGCGACCGCAGAAGGCCGCCCGCTACTAAATTCTGTCACTGGAGAAGAGGAGCGCCTCGAGCAGGTCCTGCCGTTGGTTAAAAAATATAACGTGCCAGTCGTGGCGATCTCCAACGACGACACGGGCATCTCGGAAGACCCCGACGTGCGCTTTGCCGTTGCAAAAAAGATCGTCGAGCGCGCCGCCGACTTTGGCATTCCGGCCCATGACATCGTGGTTGATCCGCTCGTCATGCCAATCGGAGCAATGGGCACAGCAGGCCTACAGGTGTTCACACTTGTGCGCCGTTTGCGCGAAGAACTTGGCGTCAACACAACATGTGGAGCCTCAAATATTAGCTTCGGGCTGCCCAACCGCCACGGCATCAACAACGCATTCCTACCAATGGCCATCACTGCTGGCATGACATCAGCTATCATGAACCCAGTTGCTCTTGCGACAGGTCCTATAAAGATTGCAGAAAAGCGTGCTGAAGCAGAGGCCGCAGGCATCATCTTGCCCGCAGATATGGACGATGAAGCCTTCTGTCAGCTCTTCGGCATCGGATCCACAAAAGCTCGCGCAGGTAAGGAGATGGAGGCTATCCGCGCAGCCAACTTCCTCACCAACAATGACGACGGCGGTGCGGCGTGGATCAATTTCAACCGTGTCGCACCTAAGGCTGGCCAAGAACATCGTGGGCGCGCAGGCCGCACCGGTGGCCGTCGTAGAGGCTAACTTACTTTACTCTTGGGGTGGTACTTTATTTGACTGGGGCGCCACCCTTTTCGTCAGTCTGGCCAGCACATCCAAGTGCTTTCGGTTTAGCACCGATCATCAATCACAAGGCCAAGTGGCCTCGGCAGGATCAAAGAGTGCGTGTCGCACTTCACTCCCTAACGAAATGCCATACCGCTGAGAAAGCCCGCCATTGATTTCAAGCACAGCAAGGACTTTCCCGTTGCTGGGAATTTGTGTTTCATCAAGAGGCTGTGCATTGTGGTGAATTCTTGTCACACGCCCAGATTTGTCAATGAAAATCAAATCTAGTGGAATCAGAGTATTCCGCATCCAAAAGCTTAACTGTGTGGGAGTTTTATAAGCGAAAAGCATACCAGAGCCCTTTGCAAGGCTTTGTCTGTGCATCAGGCCAATAGCACGTTCGCGCTCGTCATCAGCAATCTCAACAGAGAATTTCGCTTGGCCCCAAGGCCCCCGCAGATCAATTTCGTTAACTCTACAGTTCGCCAGAAGCGCCGTGCCAGCGGCGACACTAAAAAGTGCCGCCAGCATAACCGTTCTTAGTGCTTTACAGCGCTCTCCCAAGAGCGAACCTCCGTGGCCATACGACCTCGTTTTCCATCAATTACCCTAATAGCAACTGCTTCACCCGGCTGTAAATCAGCAAAACCTGACCGTCTCAACACTTCAATGTGAACAAAAACATCATCTGAACTGCCGTATACGTTAGCAAATCCGAAGCCTTTTGCCTTGTCGAACCACTTTACCCGTGCTGCCTCTACAGGTGCTGCCGCAATGATTTCCGGATCGATATCCTCAAAATCTGCCAACGCCACCTGATCAAAACTCTGGGGAGGCTCTATTTCAAGGACCTCAAGGGCCTGAACACCACGCTCGGTTGACTGAACTTTGATGCGCAAGCGCGCACCATCTGCCACCGAGTTCTGACCATAATTTCGCAATACATTTGAGTGAAGCAGAATATCTGCACCACCTTCGTCGGCAACGACAAACCCAAATCCCTTTACGGGATCGAACCATTTTACGCTGCCGTAGACTAACATTTCGTTATCCACGTTGACCTCTAAATCTGTTTGTTGCTGCACCAAGTGCACTACAGCTTTCTGACGGGAAATAGCCCACGAACTCAAGGCGACTTAAAGCTCAAGAGGTGTATCTTAAGAGATCATTAACTATCGTTTGGGGTCACGAGATCGCAACACGCAGATACGATTACTAAGGGTTGAGACGCACCACCTTCCAGGGCTCACTTACGCTTGTACGCGACCACCTAAAACGGTCGTGCAGTCGAAACGCGCCATCGGCCCAAAACTCGATTTCAACAGGTACAATCCGAAAGCCGCCCCAAAACGGAGGTCGATCAGGATTTGTTCCTTTCTCTGCTGTAATCTTAGCAACTTTCGCCATCAAACTGGTTCTGGAAGAGAGAGGCTGAGATTGTTCAGAAGCCCACGCCCCCAAGCGGCTCTTCAATGAACGCGATTTGTAATAGGCGTCAGCTTGCGGGCCCTCTTCGCGGCTTACGACGCCACGAACACGAACCTGCCGGCGCAATGACTTCCAGTGCATCACAAAAGCCGCCTTCCCTGCGGAATCTAGCTCCTTAGCCTTGGTAGACCCATAATTTGTATAAAACACAAAGGCGTCTGCTTCTATTTCTTTCAGCAAGACCATGCGTGCATTCGGCAGGCCATCGCTATCAACGGTGCTTAAAGCGATAGCATTCGGATCGTTGGCCTCGCTTTCTTCAGCAGCTGCAAGCCAGCTTCGCGCTATCGCAAAAGGGTCGTCGCCTGCGAAAATGCCCGTACGGTCAACCATGGTTTTTCCTTTTCTGCTTTTATCCTCAGACTTGAAGCACCCTATGCAATCGCCTAAAGACGTCAACAACCCTTTAATTCCTTAACACAGGCGGAGATCAGAAATGTCCAATCAACTATTGGCAGGCAAACGTGGCCTCATAATGGGCCTTGCCAACGATAAATCTATCGCCTGGGGCATCGCAAAAGCTTGCGCAGACGCTGGTGCCGACCTAGCCTTTTCTTATCAGGGCGATGCCCTGCTTAAACGGGTAACGCCCCTTGCTGATCAGCTTGGCTCGAAACTTGTTGTTCCATGCGACGTTTCCGATGAAGCATCAATGGATGCTCTTTTTGAAGCACTGAAGGCAGAATGGGGCCAGCTTGATTTTGTTGTTCACGCTATTGGCTTCTCAGACAAGAACGAGTTGCGCGGACGCTATGTCGAAACGAGCCGTGACAACTTCACAATGACCATGGATATTTCGGTTTATTCCTTCACCGCAATCATGCAACGCGCTGAAAAAATGATGCCTGAAGGTGGATCGGCCCTTACGCTGACATATTATGGTGCCGAACAAGTTATGCCTCACTACAACGTTATGGGCGTCGCCAAAGCTGCATTGGAGGCCTCGGTAAAGTATCTCGCCGAAGACCTCGGTAAAGATGGAATACGCGTCAACGCAATCTCAGCGGGCCCTATTAAGACCCTCGCCGCATCTGGTATCGGTGATTTCCGCTACATTCTCAAATGGAACGAGCTAAACTCGCCTCTACGCCGCAATGTAACTATCGACGATGTCGGCAAGTCCGCTCTTTACCTGCTTTCAGATCTGGGTTCTGGTGTGACCGGTGAAAACCTCCACGTAGACGCAGGATACCACGTTGTCGGCATGAAAGCAGTTGATGCACCCGATATTGATGTTGTCACAGGTCGCAAGGACTAAGGCTGTGGACCTCGCGCACATCATTGCATTCAACGCGACACTTCTTGCTGCAATGGCGAGCCCGGGGCCTGCACTTCTTTTGGCTCTCAAGACAACCCTGACTTCTGGACGCATAGCAGGAATGGCAACGGGGCTGGGACTAGGTACTGCCGCCGCACTATGGACTGGGCTGGCGCTCTTGGGCCTCGAAGGCATCTTTGCTCTTTTCCCTTGGGCCTATGTTGCACTAAAATCGCTAGGCGCGGCCTACCTTGCTTTCATCGCATACAAGATGTGGAAAGAGGCCTCACAGTCGCTTGATGAGAGCTCAGAAAAGACGCCTGGCCTAAGACGCGCCTTTTTTACAGGATTTGGTGTAAATATCGGAAACCCCAAGTCCGTGGTATTCTCGGCGTCTGTTTTATTGGTAATCTTTCCACAAAACATGAGCATAGCCGACAAGATGTTCATAGCACTGAACCACCTTGCCGTGGAATGGGTTGTGTATGCTGTTTTTGCTATGGCGCTTTCAACAGGCCCAGCACGCAATGGCTACTTGCGCCTAAAACCAATCTTCGACCGGGCCGCTGCACTCTTGCTTGGCGCTCTTGGTCTTCGCCTCATTTTCTCAAAATAACTCACATAGGATTGCCGCCATGACAGAACGTCTCCCACATGAAAAAGGGTTTCACATATCTTGGGACCAAATACACCGTGACAGTCGCGCGCTAGCCTGGCGTCTTGACGGGAATGGGCCAGATGATGGCCAGTGGCGCGCAGTTGTTGCTGTAACACGCGGTGGAATGGCACCTGCCATGATCGTTGCACGCGAGCTGGATATCCGTACAGTTGATACCATCTCCGTTAAATCCTATCACTCAGGCGGCGGCAAAGCAGACCAGCGTCGCGAAGCCGAAGTGCTAAAATCTCCAGATGCTAAAATCATGGGGGACGGAACAGGAATTCTTGTTGTCGATGACCTTGTCGATAGCGGCAAGACACTCGAACTGGTGAGATCTCTTTATCCCAACGCTCATTTTGCGTGTGTCTATGCCAAGCCAGCGGGTGAAAAGCAGGCAGATACCTTCATAACAGGTGTTAGCCAAGATACTTGGATTTTCTTTCCTTGGGACATGGCGCTTCAATATGTGGAGCCTTACCGCGGTAAAGACTAAGCCTTCAAGACTTTAGCAAAAGGGACTAACCCAAGATGGCTTTATCTCGCACTCAATCAACTTTTGCGCCACCAGTTCAGGAAGCAAGGCGTTGGCTCGATGGCATTCAGTTTCCAGTAGACCGCGCGTTGATCAACGTAAGCCAAGCAGCTCCTGCAACAGCCCCGCCCCTGGCAATGCGAGAGGCTATGGCTGAAATTTTAGTATCAGAGCCAGCATCTCACCTTTACGGGCCAACCTTGGGATTGGAAGCACTTCGCACCGAAGTCGCAGCGCAGTGGAGCACGAGCTATGGTGCAGATATTGCTAAAGGAGAGGTTGCAATAACCTCGGGCTGCAATCAGGCCTTTGCCGCAGCCATTACATCGCTCTGTTCTGCAGGGGATGAAGTTATTCTCCCAACCCCATGGTATTTCAATCATAAAATGTGGCTGGACATGTCTGGCGTGCAAAGCGTTTCTCTGCCCACAGACTCCAGTCTCTTGCCAGACCCTGAAAAAGCTCGCGCATTTATCACTCCGCGCACGCGTGCAATCGTGTTGGTGACCCCGAACAATCCCGCTGGCGTTGAGTATCCCTCAGATCTGGTTGGTGCTTTTTTTGAGCTTGCTCAGGAACACGGTATCGCCCTCATTGTAGATGAAACGTATCGAGATTTCGATAGTCGACTTGGCGCCCCCCACGATCTGTTTAGCCGTTCCAACTGGCAAGATACATTGATCCAACTCTATTCATTCTCCAAAGCCTACCGCCTGACGGGACATCGCGTTGGTGCAATAGTCACATCACAAGCCCGCTTGGCTGAGGTTGAAAAGTTTCTGGACACAGTCACAATCTGTCCCAGCCAAATTGGCCAAAGGGGCGCTCTCTGGGGCATGCAAAACCTCGGACAGTGGCTGGCTAGTGAGCGCAAAGAGATCCTCATACGCCGTTCCGCAATTGAAACAGAATTTTCGCAACTTGCAGCACGCGGATGGAAGCTCTTGGGGCTTGGTGCATATTTCGCATACCTGAAACACCCTTTTCCGGATAAGTCCGACGCTCTTGCAAAACGTATGGTCGCCGAACAGAGCATCCTTTGTTTGCCTGGCACCATGTTCCGGCCAAATGGCGATCCAGCGGCCCATGGCGAACTGCGCATCGCATTTGCAAACATTGATTCCGACGGGATAAAGACACTGTTTAAGCGGCTCGAAATGATGTGCGGATAAAAGCTCTCCACTCTTGCTCCTAGGCGCGCAAAGCCGTAGACATTGCCCTCAAGAATTGGGCGTGAGGAGAGCGTGATGAACGCGAGCGGCAAGACAACCAAAACACTGGTCTGGATCCTGATGGGCATGCTTATTTTGGGCCTCGGGGGCTTTGGTGTGACCAATCTGGGTGGGTCAGTTCGCACCATTGGTTCAGTAGGTGACAAACCCATCACAACACAGAGCTACTCTCGCGCCCTTCAGCAGATGTTGCGCGGACAAGTCTCTGCATCTGGGGGGGCGATGAGCTTTGCAGAAGCACAGTCACAGCAGCTCGACCGTCTTGTACTATCCCAACTTATTGCAGCTCGCTCACTTGACAGTGAAGCAGCCCAGCTCGGTTTGTCTGTCGGGGACGAACGGTTAGCAGCTCAAATCCTGAGTACAGACGCGTTCCGCGGAGTTAACGGCGAGTTTAACCGCGACGACTATCGATTTCGCCTACAACAGATCGGCTTGACCGAGCGCGAATATGAAGAAATCGTGCGCGAAGAAATCGCCCGTGGCATTGTTCAAACAGCCATGTTCAGCAATATTGAACCGACCCCAAGCTATGCCGAAACAATTGTCCAGTTCATTGGAGAAAAGCGCGATTTCAAATGGGCAATCATTGATGAGAATGCGCTAGCCGAACCATTGTCCGATCCCTCGACCGAAGAGCTAGAAGCTTTTTATAGTCAGAACCAGTCTCGCTACATGACACCCGATTTACGCAATATAACCTATGCTATATTGACACCCGAGCAAATGATCGAACAGGTGGAGGTAGATGAAAACACTCTGCGCCAACTCTATGAAGAACGCGCCACAGAACTAAACCGACCAGAGCGCAGGCTCGTGGAAAGACTTATTATTAGCGACGAGAAAGAAGCTGAAGCGGCGGCAACTGCGCTCAACAACCGAGAGACTTCCTTTGAAAACCTTGTCAAAGAACGTGGCTTGGAACTCGGTGATATCGATATGGGCGATGTAACGCTCCAAGACCTTGGAGACGCAGGCGAAGCAGTTTTCGCCGCCCAAACGGGTGACATCGTAGGCCCACTTCAAACAAGCCTTGGCCCCGCCCTCTTTCGTGTGAACGGCGTTTTGGCCGCGGTCACCACCGAATTTGCAGACGTCCGGGACGAGCTGAGAGACGAGTTCGCTCAGGGGCGTGCTCGCCGCCTGATTGATAACGAGCGTGATGCGTTTGATGATCTGCTAGCAAGCGGTGCCACACTTGAAGAGCTCGCGTCAGAAACGATCATGGAGCTCGGTCAAATAGAATGGCACAGTCGGTCAGAGGCGGGACCCGCGGGTTATGCAGCCTTTCGTGAGGCCGCCGACCGTATAACGACAGAGGACTTCCCCGAACTCCTAGAACTAGATGATGGCGGCCTGATCGCCTTGCGTCTTGATGGCGAGGTTCCATCAGTTGCTCAACCCCTCGAAGAAGTACGTGAACGCGTGATCGCAGACGAACGCCAAAGCCGCCTTATTCAGGCCCTGTCCGCCAAGGCACGCGACCTCTCGGATCAGATCGCTGAGGGCAACGACTTTGATACACTTGGAGTTTCTGTACGCCGTGAAACAGACATGACTCGGACTGATTTTCTACCTGAGGCACCAGCTGGGTTTATGGTCGATCTTTTTGCGCTCAAGTCACCAGGTGAAACAACTGTTTCACAAGGCGGATCAACCGTTACCTTAGCTCAACTCGAAACAATCATCTCACCTAACCCTAATGATGAGAGCCTTGAGAGCACTCGCCAGCTTCTGGAAGACCAGTATCGCAACGACATCGCTCAAGACATGTACAACATGTTCATCACCGACATTCAGGCCCGCACGCCAATCATCTTGGACGAAACCGCGATCAACGCGGTTAACGCTCAGTTCTAAACAAGGTAGCCTGACAATGGAGCTAACACCGTCATTTGAGGACTTCGAACCGGGCTTTTCTGCAGGCCAAAATCAGCTCGTATATACCCGTTTGGCGGCTGATCTTGATACTCCAGTGTCTCTTATGCTCAAATTAACGGGCGCTGCAAAAAACGCGTTTATGCTAGAGTCCGTAACTGGCGGCGAGGTCAGAGGTCGCTATTCCATTATCGGAATGAAACCCGATCTGGTCTGGCAGTGCTATGGCACCAAAAGCCAAATAAATCGCCACGCACGTTTTGATGATGGTGCCTTTGAAGTCCAGTCAGGGGATCCTCTCACCAACCTACGGGCACTTCTCGCCGAGAGCAAAATTGACACGCCAGAAGGGCTTCCAGCGGCATCAGCAGGTCTGTTTGGCTACCTAGGCTATGACATGATCCGCTTGGTAGAACACCTTCCAGATATGCCAGAGGATACGCTTGGGCTCCCCGATGCTACACTGTTGCGCCCAACAGTCACGGCTGTTCTTGATGGCGTCAAAGGCGAAGTTATCGTTGTCGCGCCAGCATGGGCCTTAGAAGGTCAATCCGCTCGAGCCGCTTACGCACAAGCTGCGGAGCGCGTCATGGATGCTGTCCGCGATTTGGAGCGCGCCCTGCCCCAACAGTCGAGAGATCTGGGTACTGCCACAAATACCGATGAACCGGTTAGCAACTTCACTCGTGAAGGCTATAAAACAGCCGTCGAAAAAGCAAAAGACTACATTCGCGCGGGTGACATTTTTCAGGTTGTGCCAAGCCAGCGCTGGTCACAACCCTTCCGTCAACCTCCGTTCGCGCTTTACCGCTCTTTGCGCCGTACAAACCCCTCACCTTTTATGTTCTATTTCAACTTTGGTGATTTTCAGGTTGTGGGAGCAAGTCCCGAAATTCTGGTGCGCGTGTTTGGCAACGAAGTTACAATTCGCCCCATCGCTGGAACGCGACCACGAGGTGCAACACCTGAAGAAGATCGTGCACTCGAAGCAGACCTTTTGGCAGATGAGAAGGAACTGGCAGAGCATCTGATGTTGCTGGATTTAGGTCGAAATGACACAGCGCGTGTATCAAAGGTTGGAACAGTTCGCCCCACCGAGGAATTTATCATAGAACGCTATAGTCACGTTATGCACATTGTTTCCAATGTTGTTGGCGAACTCTCAGAGGACCATGACGCGCTGTCTGCACTGCTTTCAGGCTTACCGGCAGGCACGGTCTCCGGGGCGCCAAAGGTACGTGCAATGGAAATTATCGATGAACTAGAGCCTGAGAAGCGGGGAATATATGGCGGCGGCGTAGGTTATTTCGCTGCAAATGGCGATATGGACGTTTGCATTGCACTTCGCACGGCGCTCATAAAAGATGAAACACTCTATATTCAAGCTGGCGGCGGTGTGGTCTATGATAGTGACCCTGAAGCGGAGTATATGGAGACACTGCATAAGTCTGGCGCTATTCGTAGAGCTGCCGCAGATGCAGCCCGCTTTACGGGAAACGGCAATGGCTAGTCCCACATTCTGTTTTTCGGGTTCCACGACTTTAAACTATGTCGCCGTATGAGTCGCCTCATACTCTTTAACAAACCTTTCGGTGTGCTCAGTCAGTTTACAGACAAAGGCAGCGATGGAAGTTCACGTCCAACTTTATCAAACTTTATAGACGAAAAAGGGGTTTACCCTGCGGGCAGACTTGACCGTGACAGCGAAGGACTGCTTTTGCTAACAGACGATGGCCGTTTGCAAGCCAGACTTTCCAACCCGAAGTTTAAAGAGCCAAAAACATACCTCGTTCAAGTTGAAGGAACACCAGATGAACTCGCGCTGAGAGCTCTGGCGGAGGGTGTCACCCTGAATGACGGACCCACACAACCAGCTCGGGCGAGGTGCGTCTCAGAGCCTTTATGGCTTTGGCCACGCACACCGCCTATTCGTGTGCGCAAAGCTATTCCTGACACTTGGATCGAACTTACTTTGAAAGAAGGCAGGAACCGTCAGGTGAGACGTATGACTGCCCATGTAGGACATCCTACATTGCGCCTTATTCGGACAAGCATCGGACCTCACACCCTCCAAGGGATTTCTCAAGGCAATTGGAAGATGATTAAGCTCTAAGCTTACTCTGACTGGGTTTTCAAAAGGACACTCAGAGGCGCCAGTTCGAGGCGATCCCCTCGCTCTTGCAGTCCCCAGAGCAACAAAGCTGAGATTGTGTCAGCACGCAACCGGCCAATCATCACAACACCGCCTTCTGAACCGGCCTTCATCCCTGCGTGGTTGAGAAAGCGCTTAATTGTGCTGGCGTTTTGACCATTGCTATCAAAATCCCGAAAGACTGTTGCCGAGGGGACGCCCTCTTTCGCGGCAAGCTTCTGTGCAGTGTTCAATCCTTTGGGGAAAAGCAAAAGCCCATGACCGCTTGCACCTACATAATCAGTCACTTGTGCAATCACATCGCGACTGCTTTGCAACCCTGCATCTGGTGTCTCTATAATCGCAATAGCTTCAGGGACTTTCTCCAGAAGTAAAGGCATCGAAACTTCTACATCACTGGCGCGCGCGCCTGATGGAAGGTCAATCATCGCCAGAACTTCAAAACCAGACGCACGATAAACACTCATCGCCTCGGAGGCACCGCTCCAAGACGTATCAATTGCAAAGCTGAGTGGATAAGGAAACGTGCTCAGCGCTTCAACGCCAATGTCGCTCGTACCATCATCAATCAAGACGATTGCCATTTTGGGAGTCCCATCCTGCCCGACAAATGGCGCGGCAAAACGTTCAATGGGTGGGAGATCACTTATATCAACTGTCCCCATAACTGCGGTTTCCACTGCCTCAGATGTAGATGGGCTCGCAAGAGTAGGTAAGCGACTAGAGGAGCCCCCAACCAGCGTGCGAGCAGGAGTACCAATGCTCACACGGGTCGACGGTTCCTGCGCTTCACCGCCCAAAGCAACCGACGGCTGCACAGTGTCTTGATCGGGCAAGCGCGGCACTGTCAGTGTGATTTCTTCGCGCTCATCGTCTGGGAGGGGTTCAACAGCAGCAACTTCTGGCTGTGAAGGAGCGGCAACAACCTCGGGCTGGCTTTCGTCTCCGGGCACTGCGAGAGGTACACCAATGTCTTGTGTTTCCAATGGTGTATCGACAACACTACCGATCTTAGGCGCATCCCCTGTTTCAGGTGCCGCAAGGGCAGCGGTTATGCTGTCAGGTTCTGGGGCAGCGACACCGACGGTGTCCGCCGGCTCAGTATCTGTTGAGGAAACAACCGCTACACTGGCTGGTGCTTCTCCAACTTTAGGTGCGAGCGCTTTTCCTACAGGCCGCTCAACCTCTCCCGAGAGAGACAGGACTGTGGCCCCCACTCCTGCTATAACTGTTCCAACTAAAACACCGCTCAGAAATCCGCGTGCCACTCGATCACCTCTGATTTATCTGCCCCGAAAGGCCTCTGCCTCTTGACGGTTCCGTCGAACCCTGACCATGTATACCGCGACCTTGGGCCGAGCCTCCAGCCCTTTCCTGAGAGCGAAGAGTAAGATGCTGCTACTGATAGATAATTACGACAGTTTCACATACAATCTTGTTCACTATTGCGGTGAATTGGGTGCAGAAGTTGTCGTAAAGCGCAATGACGCCCTCACTGTTACGGAAGCGCTGGCCATGGGTCCCTCTGCAATCCTTGTGTCACCTGGCCCCAAAGCGCCCTCAGATGCGGGCATCTGTCTGGAACTCACGTTAGCGGCCGCTCAAGCTCACATCCCTCTTTTAGGTGTTTGCCTGGGCCACCAGACCATCGGTCAGGCGTTTGGCGGCAAGGTGGTCCGTTGCCATGAGATTGTGCATGGGAAGATGGGCGCAATCCACCACACGGGCAAGAGTATCTTCGCTGACCTCCCCACCCCTTTTGAAGCCACGCGTTACCACTCGCTTGTTGTAGAGCGAAAAAGCCTGCCAGACTGCCTTGAAGTCACAGCAGAGCTTGAGGACGGCACAATCATGGGGCTCACACACCGCGACTTACCAGTACACGGCGTCCAGTTTCACCCCGAATCGATCCGTTCAGAGCACGGCCACAAAATGTTGAAAACATTCCTTGAGATGTCAAAGGAGCCCGCATGAGCCAGACCCTTAAACCTCTAATCGGCGCGGCCGCAGAAAGAACGCTTACACAGCTTGAAGCTGAAGAAGCCTTCACGGAATTATTCAACGGAGAGGCAACCCCAGCCCAAATCGGGGGCTTTCTTATGGCCCTCCGGACACGCGGTGAAACCGTAGAAGAGTTCACAGCAGCCGCAGCCGTAATGCGCGCCAAGTGCCATGCTGTCAAAGCGCCCATAGGAGCGATGGACATCGTCGGCACAGGCGGGGATGGCAAAGGTACACTTAATATATCAACAGCCACAGCCTTTGTCGTTGCTGGCGCAGGCGTTCCTGTAGCGAAGCATGGCAACCGTAACCTGAGTTCAAAATCAGGCGCTGCGGATGCATTAGGTGAGCTTGGGATCAACGTTATGGTTAACGCTCAGGTTGTTGAGCGCGCGCTGGAGAATTTTGGCATCTGCTTTATGATGGCCCCTATGCACCACCCAGCGATGGCACATGTAGGGCCAGCACGAGCAGAGCTTGGCACGCGGACCATCTTCAACATTCTCGGTCCGCTGACAAACCCGGCCGGCGTAAAACGCCAGCTCACAGGTGCGTTTTCACGAGAGCTTATTCACCCAATGGCCGAAACACTAGGCAAGTTAGGTTCAGAGAGGGCTTGGCTGGTACATGGGTCAGATGGGACTGATGAGTTGACAATTACTGGCGTCTCTTGGGTTGCTGCCCTGAATGAAGATGGCACTGTCACCGAGCATGAAACACACCCTGAGGATGCTGGGCTGCCTGTGCACCCGTTTGAGGCGATCATCGGCGGCTCTCCAAAGGAAAATGCTCTCGCATTTCGCGCTTTACTTGCAAGCGCACCGTCTGCCTATCGTGACGCAGTTTTGCTCAATTCTGCAGCCGCCCTTCACGTTGCTGGCAAAGCTGATACACTACAAACAGGCGTCGAAATCGCGCGTGAGAGTATCGACAGCGGTGCAGCAGCCAAAAAGGTCTCAGACCTTGCCAAATTCACATCGGAGGCACTATGAGCCCGACCATACTGGACAAGATTAAATCCTATAAACTTGAAGAAATTGCAGCAGATAAAGCGAAAAAACCTCTCGAAGCCGTTGAGGCCGAAGCGCAGGCTGCGCCCGCCGTCCGACCCTTTGCAGAAGCGCTTTTCGAAGCAAGCAAGACCGGCTATGGCCTGATTGCCGAGATCAAAAAGGCTAGCCCCTCTAAAGGCCTTATTCGCGATGATTTCCACCCTGCAAGTTTGGCGCAGGCATATCAAGCAGGTGGCGCTACCTGTCTCTCAGTATTGACAGACACACCAAGTTTTCAGGGAGACAAAAAATACCTATCCGAAGCACGTGCGGCTTGTGATCTGCCTGCACTCCGTAAAGACTTCATGTATGATACGTACCAGGTCGCAGAAGCGCGGGCTTTGGGTGCCGATTGTATCCTTATAATCATGGCCAGTGTTTCTGATACCCAAGCTCAAGAGTTGGAAGCGGCCGCGACAGAATGGGGCATGGATGCGCTACTCGAAGTTCATGATGCCAACGAACTCACTCGCGCAAGCGCACTGAGCTCACGCATGATCGGGATAAACAATCGCAATCTTAACACGTTTGAGACCTCTCTTGATGTGACCCGGACGCTGTCAAAACAAGTTCCTGTTGATCGTATGATCGTCTGTGAAAGTGGCCTATCTACGCCTGAAGATCTCGCGGACATAGCTCGCTACGGAGCACGCAGTTTTCTGATTGGTGAAAGCCTCATGCGCCAAGAGAATGTTGAACTGGCGACACGGAGCCTGTTGGCGAACCCGTTTACAGCCGGAGGCATGTAAATGTCTGACCTTACGCACTTTGACTCATCGGGTAACGCCCACATGGTCGATGTTTCTGAAAAAGCTGTAACCTCGCGCATTGCAACGGCAAAAGGCCACGTACAGATGGCGCCCGAGACACTCACGATGATCAAGGAGCAACGCGCAAAGAAAGGCGATGTCCTCGCCGTCGCACAGCTCGCAGGCATTATGGGCGCAAAAGAGACTGCGCGCTTGATCCCGCTTTGCCACCCCCTTCCAATCACTAAAGTCGCTCTGGATCTTGATGTCGATGACACTCTCCCGGGAATTCAGATAACGGCCACAGTCAAAACAACGGGCCAAACTGGAGTCGAAATGGAAGCGCTTACAGCCGTCTCAACTGCAGCACTTACGGTTTACGATATGGTGAAAGCCGTGGATAAAGCCATGGAAATTGGCTCGGTGCGTGTTGTCCTCAAGGACGGCGGCAAATCAGGGCGATATCAAGCCTCATGATCTCTGTATCCGAAGCGCTGAGCATGCTCTTTACACTCGTCAGAGTGCAAGAGACCGAAATGTGTCCCCTGTCTTTGTCCGCAGGGCGTGTTCTTGCAACGCCTATCGCCGCCAAACTTACGCAGCCGCCATTTGCAGCATCTTCAATGGATGGCTACGCGATCAACTCAATAGAGGCTGACCTGCATGCACAATTCGTCGTCGTTGGCGAGTCTGCGGCAGGTCACAGGTTTGAGGGCAAACTCGGAGCCGGCCAAGCTGTGCGTATTTTCACCGGCGCGCCTGTACCTGAGGGCGCTGATCTTGTGGTCATTCAAGAAGATGTCGAACGGCGCGGAAAGCTCATCACCCTTTTGACAGAGAAAGATGGCAACTCTAATATCCGCCCGGCTGGTCAGGATTTTTGCACTGGTGACATCATGCCAGCACCGCGCGTTCTAGCCCCCTCTGATATCGCTCTGGCGGCGTCTATGAATCACGCCAATCTACCTGTTTTCAAGAAACCTGTTGTTGCGATCATATCCACAGGTGACGAGCTTGTTCAGCCTGGCGAAAGCCCGACACCAGACCAGATTATTGCGTCAAACACCTATGGTCTGAAAGCATTGATGGAAGCCAATGGAGCGGAGACGCGCATTCTTCCCATAGCGCGCGACAACCGCGCGAGCCTTGAAACCATATTTAGTCTAGCGGACGGTGCTGACCTTATTATAACGATTGGCGGTGCGTCCGTTGGCGAGCATGACATCGTTGCAGATGTGGCCGCTTCACTTGGGCTGGAGCAAAGCTTCTACAAAGTCGCTATGCGCCCCGGTAAGCCCCTCATGGCCGGCCGAATGGGAACTTCTCTCATGGTCGGGCTTCCGGGCAACCCTGTTTCCGCCATGGTCTGTGGTCATATCTTTTTGCTGCCAGTACTTCGCGCCATGCTTGGATTGCCCAAAGAGCCAGCCAAGCGCCTCAGCGCAACATTGTCCCATTCACTTCCCTCAAATGGACCCAGAGAACACTACATGCGCGCATCTCAAAAAGACGGCTATATCAAAGCTGCGGAGCGCCAAGATTCGGCTCTGCTGACAATACTGTCTCAATCCGACGCACTTCTTATCCGACCACCAAACGATCAGGCTAGAGCCGCTGGCGAACAGGTTGAGTTTATTTCAATCAGCTAAGAGTGCTTTCGCAGCCCGTACACCCGGGGCTTCTCCGCCAGCTCCTAGCCGCTCCATGGTCACGTGCATTGCAGCGGTCTGAGCATCGGGTTCTGACAACACATCCAAGACAGCTCTGGCTAAGTTCTCTGACGTACAATTTCGACCAATATATTCAGGAACCGCCCGCGTCTCACTCACTAGGTTCACAAGCGTCACCGTGTCTATCAAAAGCATACGCCCCATGATGACGCGACTTAAACACGCCATATCATAGCCAATAACCATAGGCGTTTCCGCGGCCGCCAACTCCAGAGACACCGTCCCAGAAGCAGCCAAAGCCACTTCTGACGCAGCAAAAGCTGCTCTCTTTTCATCTTCACCAGACGGGCGCAGAAAAAGTGTGTCAGGAGGAAAAAGCTGAGTGTTGGCAGACAAGAACTCATCAGCGGCATCAGCGACAACGACAACGGCACGCATCGACGGTTGAACCTTTAGGATCGCTTGAGCCGCGGAACCAAAACGCTGTGAGAGGCGTTTTACCTCTCCCTGCCGCGAGCCGGGGAGTAAAAGAAGCAAAGCTGCGCTCCCTAGCCCATGCGCTTGGCGGAAAGTGGATATATCCGCCTCCGTCGGCCTGATCTCAGAAACAACGGGATGCCCAACAAACTCGGCCTCCATACCAGCAGATCTCATCAAATCAGGCTCAAAGGGAAGCAAAGTCAAAACTTTATCTGTGAATTTAGCTAGTTTCTCAGCTCGTTTGGGGCGCCATGCCCATACAGAAGGTGCAACATAATGAACTATGCGAGTGGCTCGGTTGGCCGAGCGTACCTGCTGTGCAACTCTTTTACAAAAATCAGGGCTGTCAATTGTTAGCAAAATGTCTGGCTGAAAGTCTAAAACAGCCGCTACAGTCTCATCTTTACGACGGACCAAGCTCCGATACTTAGGCAAGACCTCCGACAGTCCCATCACACTGAGTTCAGACATCGGAAACAGAGAGCTCAGGCCTTCTGCTTCCATCAATGGCCCACCAACACCAGCGAAGAGCACCTGCCCCCGAAGTGACTTTACCCCACGCATAACGGCTTGGCCCAGTTTGTCACCTGAGGCTTCCCCAGCAACAACAAAGATACGTGTTACCTCACCCACAAAAACATGCCCATTGAGTCAAGGATTCGAAGCACCAGCTCTTCCTGCAGAACGATCACACCCTCCGCCTCAATGATAATCCCATCAAGCCCAGCCTCAGCAGCCATCATCGCGGTTTTTGGCCCTATCGTAGGTAAATCCGCACGACGATCCTGACCTGGCTTTGGGGCTTTAAACAAAACTGCACCAGTAGACACTCTCGCCTCAGACGAGCCTTCGATCCACCCATTGATCGCGTCAGCAATCCTACTGGCCGGTTCAGAAAGCCAATCAAAAGACTCCTGACCGCTCAAATTTGGAGAATAGTGTTCAGCAAAAGCTGTCAGCATCGCGTCAGTACCTGCAAGCTGTTCACGTGCAAGCACTTCACCCTGCCGGATAACACAGGCCTGTCCCAGATCTGCCTTCCCCATTTCGGCCAAGACACTTTCTCCGACAAGAGCGTCCATCTCGTGACATGCCTCAGGTTTTACCAAAGTCGGTATGCCTTTGGGGCTGGTTAGCTCAGGCAGAAGCTCTTGCGCCGCAAGAACGGCAAAACCTTTTTCCTCAAATATCTTCATCACAGCACGCAATGCGCCATCATCGCCTTTTTGAAGAGCTTCCATAAATTTTGGAACCAACGGAAGCGTTTCGATATCAAGCTTGTTCGGGTCCACCTCAGGTCGAGTGATCACCCCACACAAGCAAACCTCTGTGATACCTTGCTCCGTTAATTTAACGAGCAGTGTACCAAGCGTTTCCAATCGAAAGGTCAAATCAGGTCTGAGGCCATCAGGCTCAAAACCTTCCATTGCACAGATCAAAGGGGGTACCTTCTGCGCGGCAGCGACTGCGCTTGGCAAAGCACCCCGCCCAGAAATCAGCGCCAGCACCTTCAGCTGCCCGGCGTCAAAAAAGAGCGATCGCTTGCGCCAGTCACGAAGCTAACGATCTGCTGCACGTAGTCGCTCTCACTTTCGTCCCCCAGACGACGCGCGCGCTCCTGAAACGTCCCTTCTCCTTGTGCCAGCATCTGAAACGCGGCACGGAGTGCGGTAATATCTCCTCGAGCAACGCCACGCCGCTTCAAGCCGACAAGGTTAAGCCCATCAAGCTCTCCACGTGGCCCTTGGACAAGACCATGCGGAATAACATCGTTTGTCACCATGCTCAGAGCGCCAATAATGGCTCCTTGCCCAATGCGAACAAACTGATGAATGCCGCACAGCCCGCCAATGATAACATCATCATCAATCACACAATGCCCAGCCACTGCAGAACTGTTGACAACGATCACTCTGTTTCCAATGCGAGCGTCATGAGCAATATGACACCCCGCCATAAACAACCCGTCATCACCGATGACTGTGATCCCTCCGCCACCTTCGGTTCCACAATTTATTGTCACATGTTCACGAATACGGTTTCTGGCGCCAATCTTCAGCGCAGTCTTCTCACCTTTGAATTTGAGATCTTGTGGTACTTCACCAATCACCGAGAATGGAAATATAACCGTACCATCTCCAATTTCAGTCTGCCCCGACACGACGACATGGCTCTTGATTTGGACGTTGTCTCTCAAAACAACACCAGAACCAATAATACAGAAAGGCCCTATCTTACAGCCAGCGCCAATCTGCGCGCCATCTTCAATAATTGCGCTTGGGTGAATATCGCTGCTCACGCTACAGCATCCTTCGGAAGATCCATCATCGCTGTAAATTCTACTTCACAGGCCATTTCACCATCCACAGTAGCCACTCCCCCAAAACGCCAGACCTTGGCACCAGGCTTGCCTCTCAAGGTCGTCAGGTTCATTTCCAAAACATCCCCGGGAACGACCATACGACGGAACTTGCACTTCTCAATTGCCATAAAATAAACCAGCAGTTCTTTGTCGGCCATATCCAGCGCCACGCCAACCATAACAGCAGCTGTTTGCGCCATTGCTTCAACAATGGTTACGCCCGGCATAATCGGCTTACCAGGAAAATGCCCCTGAAAATGGGGCTCGTTCATTGACACGTTTTTGATCCCACGGGCTGATTGCGTGCCAACAATGTCTTCCACCCGATCCACCAACAAAAATGGGTAGCGATGCGGGATAATCCGCTGAATAAGCCCTATATCGGCGCGAAGAACATCAGATGTCATTGTATTTCCTTTTGGTCTATCAGCCACCTCAGTAGCAATGCCCCCAGCTCAAGACAAGATGGGCGCCCTTAGTCCTTAATATCAGGCGCATCCGTCGGATAGCCCCGCCCGATCGCTTCATCGATTTTACGCACTGCGGCATTTGTGATGTCCACGGCATTATCGCGCAAAATAATTGAACGCATATCCAACAAGATATTTGCACCACGCTCGTTCATCAACTCAACTAACACCCCCTGCGCTGTCGCAAGAAAACGAGCCTCAGCACTCGCGCGCTTGTCTTCAAGCTCTCTGGCAAGCTCAGTGCGCTCACGCCGAATGGCTTGAACTTTCTGATCAAACGCTTCCGCAGTATCCCGAAAGTTTTCTGGGCTCATATTAGATCGTTGCTCAGTGAGCTGACGCTCTTCTGCCCGAAGGCTTTCTTCAATTTCTCTGTTTTTGGATGCGAGTATCTCGGCCTCGGCCTCAAGCTGCTGCGATATTGTCTGGCCAAACAAAGTCTCAGCAAACAACCTATTTGGATCGACCACAACGACTTCTGCCGCTGGCGTGCTCGCATCCTGTGCCAATGCTAAACTCGCCCAGAGTAAAAAGCTGAGGGCGAGTGTAACTGTATGCTTCATCTGCCCAAATGGCATCTTAGAACTCGGTTGAGATCGTGAACTCGAAGGTCTGCTCTTCGTCAAACTCTTCCTTTTCAAGCGCTTTGCTCCAGTTCAAGCGCATCGGCCCGACAGGAGTGGTCCAAAAAATTGAAACGCCAGCTGTATGTCTGAAGGAGCCACTTTCGTAAAGAGTGTTGGCACCTATGTTATCAAGTCCCCAGACGTTCCCTATATCGTAGAACAAACCGCCCGTTACGCCATATTCCTCGGGCAAGCCGAGTGGGAAAAGTGCTTCAAATTTAGCCGTAGCAAACATGTTGCCGCCAAGCGCATCATTGATCCCGTTGGCGGTATCATAGTCTCGCGGGCCAATGCCATCCGCGGCGAAACCACGAACGATATCATCTTCAAAGAGCCAACGGTCGGTCGCGCGGCTCCCTGGCCCTGAGTTTGAGAAGTTTACTGCGCCGCCTGCAAGTGTCGCACGCAGTGTAATTTCTTCGTTGAAGACACGCGTTTGTGCAACAAGTTTGGCTTTCGTCTTCACAAAGGTATCGTCTCCACCGATACCGCCAAAGTCTTGGCTGAAAAGAAAGCGCAGCCCTTCGTCGTTGTCCAACGAAATGCGGCGCGAATCCCACTCATAGGAATAGCCAACCGAGCTGTGTGACCGGCGCTCTAGGCCAATCTCAGTCGTCAAAACCGTTCCCAAAGTTGTTCCTGAATCCACGGACATTTCTGTTGCATCAAACTTATAGTTCAAGCCAAGGCGCGCGCGCTCACCGAGTGGAAACTCCAACCCGGTCGCGAAAAGGCCGCGGCTTGTGTTGTAATTTGCGTTATCGCTCTCGGTCTCACGCAAACTCACATCAAAAAAGAACTTAACATCGCGCCCCAAGAAAGCGGGCTCCTCAAAATAGAGCCCATAATCTGTGTTGTCCGTCGCACCAGACGCACGGAAGCGAACTGTCTGACCACGCCCGAGAAAGTTTGTTTCCGTGTACTGTGCCACGATTCCGAAGCCGTTATCTGTCGAGAATGTGCCGCCAAAATTCAGAGAGCCCGTTGGCTTTTCTTCGACATCCACATCGACAATGACGGTATTCGGCGATGAACCTTCACGTGCATTAACTTGAGCATCCGTGAAAAAGCCCAGAGCACGAATACGCTCGGCACTCTCTCGGATTTCACGAGGATTGAACGGGTCGCCCTCTGCTACCCGAAATTGGCCACGCACAACACGATCAAGCGTTGTCGCGTTACCTTCAATATCAATCCGCTCGACAAAAATGCGCTCCCCTCTTGCCAGAACAAACTCGACATCGAGCGTCAGATCACGGTCATTTCGGGTGATACGGGGCTCAACACGCAGAAAAGGCTGGCCCTCGCGTATGGCCAGGCGCTCCATACGTGCGATCGCATTTTCCACAACGGATGGGGAGTATACATCGCCTTCACGTATCTTAAGAATATCTTGGAAGACCTCAGCGTCAACTTCAGCAATCTCGCTCACTGTTGTTACAGCACCAAAAGAAAACTGTTGGCCCTCTTCAACATTAAAGGTCACAAAATAACCATCCCGCTCACGTGCAATCTCCGCGTTCACAGATGTGGTACGGAAGTCAACGTAACCGCGTGACAGGTAAAAATCACGAAGAACTTGCTGGTCAAACTGCAAGCGGTCTTCCACAAAAGTATCTTTGCGCACAAATGCCCTCAAAATACCTGCTTGCTTACTTTCAAGAACACGGCGCAAACGACGGTCCGAGTAAACCTGGTTTCCAACAAACCCAATCCGTGAGACTTCCGTCATGCCACCTTCGAAGACCTCGAATACGAGATCAACACGGTTGTCACTTCGGCGAATGATACGCGGTGTAATCTTAGCCGTCAGCCGGCCGTTCTCGGCATAAGCTGCTGTCAAAGTTGCAGTGTCACGTTCAGCTTGTGTTGGGCTAAAAACAAGACGCGGCTTTAGCTTTATAAAGCTCGCAAGCTCCTCATCTTTCAGGCGCTGGTTACCTTCAAAGCTGATGCGGTTGATCGTTGGAAACTCGGCTACCTTAATGACGAGTGTTCCGCCTTGCGGGACTATTTCGACAGTTTCAAACAGCCCAGACGCCAGAATTCGCTGATAAGCCTCGTTAAGTTCACCAGCCGATACGCTCTCACCACGGGCGATTCCCGCATATGTCAGGATCGTGCCGGACTCGATGCGCTTATTGCCCTCGATAGAGACCGAACCGAACTGATAGTTTTGAGCTTCGGCAAAACTTGGCGCCAGCAGAAAAGCCGCTGAAAACGCTGCAAAAAGAAGCGTCTTTGGTGGGTTGCAGATGCTGTGCTTACGGCCTGTTGAAGCTTTCGCCCCTGCGACAGTACTTGTCATGTTATCTATTCCAGTCAGAAACGCGTTACAGACTGAGTAAAGGCAATAGGGAATGATGTCAAAACGAGAAGCGCGCCCAATAGGACGCGCTGGTTTAAATGACAGTTTGTTGGCAGAAATCGTGAGCGCCATGCCAGTTGGGCGACATCACATCATCCAACTACCAAACCAACCACCCACAAAGAGAGCCGCCGTGATGGTTGCCAAATAGAGCATACGATCCCAGTTAAGATCCCAAAGAAGATGCAGACCTCTATACCCGCTTTCAATCGTACTCATCTACTACACTCCCTCTTACTCCGTTTAAGCCTAAAATAGCTTTGTGAAGGAAGCTGGGCGCAAATATGGCATTTTCTTGGCACGCAAGACTTAGCAGAAAATATCGTTCCAGAGGGCAAATAACATAACGCTCAAAACGAGCGCCATGCCTAAGCTCATAAGCACATTCATGACCTTGTCACTCGGTTTGCGGCGCATGATCGCTTCATAACCATAGAATACCAAATGCCCTCCATCCAACATAGGAATTGGCAACAGGTTCAAGAAGCCTACGGCCGTCGACAACAATGCCAAAAAGCCGATAAATTCAACAAATCCGGCTTCTGCCTGATCTTTTGATGCACGCGCAATCCCGATGGCACCTGACATATTGCAAGAGCTGATCTTACCAGCTGCCAAGTGATAAAGACCCGAAATAGAGCGCGTGACCACCGAATAAGTCTGCTCAATGCCAAGCCCGAGGGCTTCAAAAGCACTAGGTCTCTCAGTTACAGGCTCAAAGAAACTGGAGCTTGAAATGCCAATAAGAAAGCGCTTCTCAAATCCGTTATCCGCTGTCGGCACATCTCGCAACTCAGGTTGAATGACGAACTCTTTTTCTTCTCCAAGCCGCCAGACGACAAGCCTCACTGGTCCTCCCTGCGCAGCCTTAACAATTCCAATTAGCTCTCTAAAGCTTTCTAGCGCTTCACCATCCGCGCTCAGAATAATGTCGCCTTCGAGCAATCCAGCCGCTTCGCCGGCCGAGCGTGGCTGAACGAAGCCAATTCGTGCAGGACTATACTGTGGCCCTTTAACAGAGATCTCCTGCCCTTCGCGTTGCACCGTATAGGTCAGAAGCAGCGTTTCAGGCAAAGCATCAAAGTACTCTCGATCTGGCTCACTCGGAAAAGTCACGCCCTCGATAGCAACGATCTGATCCCCCTCCTCAATTGTGATCCCCTCGTAGGGCAAAGGATAAATTGACGCAATTTTGGGTGGGTTGGCCATCACGCCAACAGCGAGCAGCAGCCCGGCAAAGACGAAGATGGAAAAAATAAAGTTAAATACCGGCCCCGCCAAAACCGTTGCAGAGCGCGCCCACAAAGGTGCACCATGCATTGTATGCCGCAGCTCAGTCACTGGCATGGCCTCCATAGCGTCACCATCTTTGCCACTCGCCGCATTGGCATCCCCAAGAAATTTAACATAGCCGCCAAAGGGAATGGCCGCGATTTGCCACCTCGTGCCATGCTTGTCATGGCGCGCAAACAAGATCGGGCCAAATCCAATAGAGAAAACTTCCGCTTTGATCCCTGACCAGCGCCCCACAATATAGTGCCCATATTCATGCACGCCCACGATAATAGAGAGGGCTACAACAAAAGAAATAAGGGTCAGGATAACGTTGCCAAACTCTGGCAGTAGGGTCATTAGGTTCACAAGCTCTACCTGTTTTATCGTTTTAGATTGCTTTAGTCGCGCGCATTACCTGCGCCGTGGTGCTTTGGCCTAGTTGGGTAGCATGACGTAAATTATCAAGGTTCATTGGGGCATCGATAAGACCATTGTCTGGCAAGAGCAGGTCCAAAACCTCTTCAACAACCTCCGACATTTGTGTGAAGCCTATTTGACCTGCAATGAAAGCATCAAGCGCTGCGTCTTTCGCAACGTTAAACACCGCACCACTAAGCCCTCCCCGCTCCATGACTGTATTGGCCAGCGCCAAAGCAGGATAGCGCTCAATATCTGGTGCAGCAAAATCAAGCTGGCCTATTTCGGCTAGATTCAGCCGCGCAACCGGCAGCTTTTCGCGCTTGGGGTAGTGCAGCGCATAGCCAATCGCGTGCCGCATATCAGGCGCACCAAGGTGAGCCATCAGGCCGCCATCTTGGAACCCGACGAGCGCATGTACCAACGATTGAGGGTGTATGAGCACTTCAATTTGGTCAGGAAGGAAACCAAAATACTCATGTGTTTCAATCACTTCAAGAGCCTTGTTGAACATAGAAGCACTATCAATCGTAATCCTTTGCCCCATATCCCAATTAGGATGGCTACTGGCCTGAGCGACCGTGGCCTGCTTGAGCCGCTCAACGGGCCAATCCCGAAAGGCACCGCCTGAAGCTGTGATAATCACCCGCTCGACAGCCGAAATGTCCTCCCCCACCAAAGCTTGAAAAACAGCAGAGTGCTCACTGTCGACAGGCAATACGCGGGCCCCGTTCTCAGCAGCCGTCTTCAGCAAGAGCTTTCCCGCTGTCACAAGCGACTCTTTGTTGGCCAGCGCGAGTGTCGCGCCCTGCTCCAGCGCCTTGAGGCCCGGCTCAAGCCCTGCCGCTCCAACTATCGCGCTCATCACCCAATCTACAGGGCGGGACGCCGCTTCATTAAGTGCCAACACTCCTGCCGCTGCTTCCGTGCTGCACCCCTGGAGTGCCAAGCGCAACTCAGGCAACAAGGATTCGTCAGATATGACAGCAACCTCGGCCTTAAAGCGGCGCGCATCTTCGGCAAGCTGAGCCACATTGCGTCCCGCCGTCAGCGCAACAACATTATAGTGATCAGGCGCTCGGCCGATCAAATCGAGAGTGGACTGCCCAATCGACCCAGTCGCCCCAAAAACAGAAACGCGTCGAAGGCTCACGCGAATACCTCTGCCACGAAAACCACAGGAAGGAACAGAAGGGCCGCACCGATCATACCGTCAAAGCGGTCAAGCACACCGCCATGCCCGGGGATAAGACTAGAGCTATCTTTAATCCCTGCCTGACGTTTCAAAGCGCTCTCCACGATATCACCCATCTGCGCGGCAAAGGCCAAGAGCACCGAAAATACCGGAATAGACAGTGGTAAACCGCCCTTTGAAGCGGCGATCAGAATATCGCTCAACAACCAACCAACAATAGCAGCACCGGCCCAACCTGCGATGGTACCTGACCATGTTTTCTTTGGACTGACCGAAGGCCAAAACTTCGGGCCTCCAAAGACCCGCCCAGCAAAATATCCCATCACATCGGAGGCAATCACGATACCAATCAGCCATAACAGGACGGCTAGGCCATATACCTCACGGATGAAAAACAAGCAGAGTGCTGCGACCATCGCAAAAAAGGCGTAAAAAGCGAGCCGTTGGCGCAACTGAGCTGCCAAGAGAAAAACGCCAGCCGCCACAATAGCAATCACACCAAATCCAAGTGGTACACCAACCCATTGCGCCACAACGACAGATAGTCCACCTGCAAAAGGCAGCACCCAATCCCGCAGCAGACCACTCGGAGCGTTGCCCAGACGCGCAGCCTCCCAAACCATCGCAGCAGAGATCAGCGCGAGCATGACGAGAAACCACCGCCCTCCCAGCCAGATATCAAACCCAGCCACGACAACCATAACGGCCGCAGAAATTATTCGGAGGCGCAAGTCACTCCATTTTCCGGCTTGCACACTCATGCAATAACTCCGCCAAAACGCCGCTCGCGGCTGCCATAATTGTTGACCAGACCAGCAAATATCTCTGGCGAAAAGTCAGGCCAAAGCGTGTCAATAAACTCGTATTCCGCATAAGCTGATTGCCAGAGCAGAAAATTGGAAATACGCGCTTCACCGCTTGTCCTGATCACAAGATCAGGATCCGGTAAAACACACGTATCCAAGTACTTAGGAAGTGTTTCCTCATCAACTTTTTCGGGATCAAGCTTACCGGCGGCAACATCTTGAGCCAATCTTTTGGTCGCGCGCGACACTTCATCCCGCCCACCGTAATTCAGGGCAATAGTCAGATGGACCCGCTCGTTTGTGCTCGTGAGCTGCTCCAACTCATCCATCAAGCTAACCAGCTTGTCATCAAGCCGAACACGATCCCCAATAAAGCGCACACGGACACCTTCGTCCTTGAGGGCGCGAGCCTCTTTCGAAATATATCGACGAAACAGGCCCATCAAACCAGCAACTTCAACCTGTGTTCGCTTCCAGTTTTCTGTCGAAAAGGCAAATATCGTCAGGTACTTTACACCCAAGTCAGGGCAAGCCTCTACAATCTGGCGAACGCGCTTGGCCCCGGCATGGTGGCCAAAAAGCCTTGGCCGCCCACGCTTTTGCGCCCAGCGGCCATTGCCGTCCATAATAATTGCGATGTGGCGAGGCCCCGCCTGTTTATCCGCTTCACTGGTCACACTAAGGCCCTTTCGCCTATTGTTGGCTTAAACCTGCATAATCTCGGCCTGTTTGCTCTCGAGTGCTGCGTCAAGAGCCTTGATATGCTTGTCGGTAAGTGTTTGCACCTCCTCCTCCCAGAACTTCTGGTCGTCTTCCGAGAGACCATCCGCCTTGGCTTTTTTGACTTGGTCCATACCATCGCGGCGAATGTTGCGCACAGCCACCCGAGCATGTTCTGCATATTGTGCCGCAACACGTGTAAGATCACGGCGGCGCTCTTCATTCAGCTCAGGGATAGGTAGCATCACAATTGTCCCGTTGGTCTGAGGGTTGATCCCCAAACCCGAGTTCATGATGGCCTTCTCCACGGCTTGCACCATGGACTTATCCCAAACATTGATAGTGACCATCCGAGGCTCGGGAACGTTTACAGTCCCAAGCTGATTGATCGGTGTCTGCTGACCGTAGGCTTCAACGACAATCGGTTCCAGCATGCTAGCCGAAGCCCGCCCTGTCCTGAGTGAGGCAAACTCTGTTCGCAAGCTCGCCATAGCGCCATCCATACGGCGCTCAAGTTCGTCGGTGTCCAGCATAAAATCGTCTGACATGAGACCATCCCTTCTAATAACTTAGCCTGTCTATATCTGCTTTGGGCAGGCTCTGCCAGCACTTCACTTACGTAAAGCGCTCTACCCCTGGAGGTGTTTAAATAGCGTTAACCATGCACCCGGGTATAGGTGCCTTCACCCGCCAAAATACCCTTGAAACCCCCAGGTTCATCGAGGCTAAACACGATGATTGGCAGGTCGTTGTCCCGCGCCAAAGCGATTGCGCTGGCATCCATGACACCCAGACGTTTCTGAAGCACGTCATCATAGCTTACATCGTCATAGCGTACCGCATCAGCAAACTTTTCAGGGTCTTTGTCATAGACACCATCTACTTTTGTTCCCTTGAATATCGCCTCACAGGCCATCTCGTTTGCACGCAAGGTCGCTGCAGTATCTGTCGTGAAATAAGGGTTGCCAGTGCCCGCAGCAAAAATACAAACACGCTTCTTTTCAAGGTGGCGCACTGCGCGGCGGCGGATATAGGGCTCCGCCACTTCGTTCATCGTGATCGCAGAAATGACGCGGGTAAACACGCCAAGGTCTTCCAAAGCACTTTGCATCGCCAAAGCGTTCATAACCGTGGCAAGCATCCCCATGTAATCAGCTGTCGTGCGTTCCATCCCCTGCGCACTGCCTTGCAGCCCGCGAAAAATATTGCCGCCGCCAATGACCATACAAATCTCGACGCCCATTTCCTGAACAGACTTTACCTCCTGCGCAATCCGTTGAACGGTCGGCGGATGCAGCCCGTAGCCCTGGTCGCCCATCAGCGCCTCGCCCGATATCTTCAGCATAACGCGTTTAAAAGTTGTTTGCGGCGCGATCTGCTCTGACATCTTGTGTCTCCTGACTCTGTTTGGGCTTTATTCTAAATGTCCCAAATCTCAAGGCTACGCAACGCCCAAGCGCAAAAGACAGCCAAAAAGCGCTACTGTACAAAAACCAGCCCCGACGACACGATCTCAAAATTGAGCGTATCACCAATGAGATGACGTAGTACCCAGATGTTGCCAGAGCAACAAAACCAAAGTTACGCATCCCAGATCCAGTCTCTTGGTGACAAAGAGACTAGCTTTTCAAACCTGCCATCAGTTGCTGGAACCGCTCCCCCTGAACATTAACATGCGCGCGCAACGCACTTTCTGCACGCTCCACATCCCCAGCCTTAAGAGCCGCAATGATTGCTTCGTGCTCTGCCAGAGACTGCCCCATCCGCCCACGAAAGCGCAGCTGAACGCGGCGATAAGGCTTCAATCTGTTTTGCAACTTCAACGCTTCGCGCTGCAGGTAAGAATTGGTAGCACCAAGGTATATCTCTTGGTGAAATCGCTCATTCTCGAGATAATAAGCTGCGGCGTCCTCCTGCTCGACAGCGGCCTCACACCGCTGATGCGCCTCAATCAGGCGCTCAAGCCCCGCATCACTCATTCGAGTGGCTGCGAGCCGGCCACAGGCGGCTTCAAGCTCGGCCATGGTTTCAAACATTTCAACAAGCTCGACAGGGCCCGGCTGGCGTATAAAAACCCCACGACTGGGAATTTGCACAGCCATTCCAGACATGACCAAGCGCTGGAGCGCCTCCCGAATAGGCGTTCTCGACACACCGAATTGTTCCGCAAGCCTGACTTCATCCAGCCGGTCACCATCCTCATATTTCCCTTGAAATACAAGTTGTTCGAGTTCTTCGGCAATATGCTCTGAGCGCTTTAACTTCATTCCGCCAAGATACCTTAGGTCCGCGCTTGAGCGCAAGATCCTATTTTTTGTATACAATATCGTTGACTGAAAATGCAAAGTGGGTGATGCTTCGACGTTACTGACCCTGAGGAGAGTCAGTTCATATCTGGGAGGATAATATGAAAACGAATTTTCTAACAACAGTCGCGCTTGCCGCCACAATGGGGTTTGGCTCCATTGCCAGCGCAACCGAGCTTCGCCTGTCTCACCAATGGTCAAACAAAGACATTCGCCACAAAGTTGCGCAGATGGTGGCCGATGGTGTTGCAGAAGCAAATGTTGATCTGGACATCAAGATCTTCGGCTCGAAGTCCCTTTTCAAGCCGCGTGAGCAGTATCGCCCCTTGAGCCGCGGACTGCTCGACATGACCGTTTTGCCGCTCAGCTATGCAGGCGGTCAGCAGCCGGCTTTCAACCTGACACTGATGCCAGGCTTGGTGAAGAACCATGATCATGCTGCGCGCCTGAGCACCTCTCCCTTCATGGAAGCGCTCGAGCAGAAAATGGCCGAGGATGATGTCATGGTTCTGGTGCATGGCTACCTCGCGGGCGGCTTCGTGGGCAAAGACAAATGCATAACCAAGCCCTCAGATGTTGCCGGGATGCAAACACGGGCGGCGGGGAAAGCGTTTGAACAAATGCTTGCAGGCGCCGGTGCGTCAATTGCCTCTATGGCCTCGTCAGAGATCTATAGCGCGATGCAAACAGGCATTCTAAACGCTGCAAATACGTCGTCTTCATCTTTTGTGTCTTACCGCATTTACGAGCAGGCCGCCTGCTACACCCCTGCGGGAGATGTCGCGCTTTGGTTTATGTATCAGCCTCTCCTGATTAACAAATCCACATTTGAAGGCTTGAATGCCGATCAGCAGGCAGCGCTGCTGGCAGCCGCTGAAAAAGCGGAGGCATTCTATCTGGCTGAAGCGAAGAAGGAAGATGCCGACTCTGTAGAAGTGTTCCAAAAAGCTGGTGTTGAAATCGCAGAGATGTCGACAGCCGACTTTGATGCATGGCGCGCACTGGCGCAGGAAACCTCTTATAAAGAGTTTGTTGCAAACGTACCCGATGGGCAGGCCCTACTCGATATGGCCCTTGCTGTAGAGTAAACCACTGGGGCGGCGGCGATTGTAAACTTGCAGCCACCGCCTCAATCTACTCCAAACATTTACACTTTTCAGAAGGATAGCTGACATGGCTGGCCAAAGTTCGGCTGTGGCCTCACGCACTGGGAACAATCCCTTCCTGCGCGGTGTCTCGGCACTCTCTACTCTCGCGGGCTGGTGCTCTGCGGCTATGATCGTCGCGGCCGTGGCAATCACCTGCCAGATGATATTCATAAGGTTTGCCCTAAACGGGTCAACCACATGGCAAACCGAAGCCGTAATCTACCTCGCCATTGGCTCGACACTGATCGGCTTACCCTATGTTCAAAAACTGCGTGGCCACGTCAATGTAGACTTGGTCCCATTGGCCCTGTCTCCCTCCGCGCGCTACTACATGTGCCTGCTGACACTTTCGCTTTCGATCGCGATGGTTGCGGTGCTGTTTTGGTATGGTTTTGAGCATTGGCACCTGACGTTTGAGCGAAACTGGAAATCAGACACAGTCTGGGGTGTTCGCCTCTGGATCCCATATCTGGCGCTGCCGGTCGGCTTTGGCCTCTTCCTGCTACAACTGGTCGCCGATCTGGTCGCCGTCGTTCTCAAAATTGATAAACCCTTTGGCTTGGAGGACGTGTAATGGACCCGCTCTTGCTCGGCGGCATTGTCGCCATATCAACTATTCTCGTATTGTTCTCGGGCGTCTCGGTGGGCCTTGGCCTGCTGATTGTATCGACAGGGTTCCTGATTTTATTTGATGGGATGCGCTCACTCGAGCTGCTCCCCGAAATTCTCTTTGGCAAGCTTGATAATTTCGCGTTGCTCGCCATCCCCATGTTTATCATCATGGGCTCGTCTATCGCCTCGACGCGTGCAGGGGCTGATCTCTACGAAGCTCTTGAGCGTTGGCTGACCCGCGTCCCGGGTGGCCTGGTCATTTCAAATCTCGGCGCTTGCGCGCTCTTTGCCGCGATGTCGGGTTCAAGCCCGGCTACTTGTGCGGCAATCGGCAAAATGGGCATCCCCGAAATGCGTAAGCGCGGCTATCCTGACGGTGTTGCGGCAGGTTCCATTGCAGCGGGTGGCACACTCGGAATTCTGATCCCGCCATCGGTCACAATGATCGTTTACGGCATTGCAACCGAGACCTCTATTGGCCGCCTTTTCCTGGCCGGTGTCATCCCGGGCCTTCTGCTCGTACTTCTTTTCATGGTCTGGTCTCTTTATTCGACTTGGCAGTCTGGCAACAAAGAACTTTTGAACGCGGGCAGCTATACTTGGAAAGAAAAGTTCGAGATCCTACCACGCGTGTTGCCGTTCCTCGCCATTATCGTGGGTGTACTCTACGCCATGTACGGTGGCATCGCGACACCTTCGGAAACAGCCGCCGTGGGCGCACTGCTCTGCCTCATGATCGCAATGGTGATCTATAAACTCTGGAACCCCAAAGATCTCTGGGTTGTGCTTCGCGACAGTACAAAAGAAAGCGTGATGATCCTCTTTATCATCGCTGCTGCGGGCGTGTTCTCTTACATGTTGTCCAGCTTGTTCATCACACAAGCGATCGCCGAATGGATCGGAACGCTTGATGTAAACCGCTGGGTTCTGATGAGCTTTGTGATGCTCTTCTTGCTCGTTGCCGGCTTCTTCTTGCCACCCGTTGCCGTGATCTTGATGGCGGCACCAATCCTGCTACCAATCATCACAACAGCAGGCTTTGACCCGATATGGTTTGCCGTGGTTTTAACGATCAACATGGAAATCGGTCTTATCTCGCCCCCCGTCGGCCTGAACCTTTATGTCATCAACGGGATCGCACCAGACATATCTCTCAAGACCATCCTGAAAGGGTCTATGCCCTTCGTCGCCTGTATGGTCCTCGCAATCATCCTGCTTTGCTTCTTCCCGGGGCTTGCCACATGGTTGCCTGATGTCGTCATGGGAGAAGCCGTATGAGCTACTTCAGCGGGCTGATCTCGACAATTTTTGAGCGGGGCTATCAAAAAGCACTTTCCAAGGAAGCCGACGCACGGACAACACCTCAACTCTGTGATGCCTTGCTGAGTAGCCATGGGGAGGTTTCGGGCGCGACGCTAGCACATACACTGCTCGATCGCTATGCAGGCATGAGTGCCTCAGAAAAGGCCGCCTTTTTCCAGTATATGACTCATGAACTAGAGCTTGACCCTAAAGCAGTCATTCGCACGCTCGATGCCTATCAGACCAACCCTGGCAAAGGCACATATCGTGCCTTTGCCGCGGCGTCCGAGCCCAAGCGACAGGAGCTGGCACGCCGTATGAACCAAGTCCCCGGAGCAACAGGGCAGCTTGTACAAATGCGCAAAGATCTGCTCGGTTTGATAAAAGATCACCCTGATCTTGAGCCGCTTGATGTCGACTTTCGCCACCTCTTCGCATCTTGGTTCAACCGTGGTTTTCTCGTCTTGCGCCCGATTGACTGGACAAGTCCTGCCGGCATTCTGGAAAAAATCATCGCCTATGAGGCTGTGCACGAAATCGGCAGCTGGGAGGATTTGCGCCTCAGGTTGAAGCCCACCGACCGGCGTTGCTTTGGCTTCTTTCACCCGTCAATGGGCGATGAGCCACTCATTTTTGTTGAAGTTGCTCTGACAAAAGGAGTGCCCAGTTCCGTGCAGGACCTGCTCGCAGAGGGCCGCGAGACAATCGAGGCCGAAGATGCAGACACTGCCGTATTTTATTCCATTTCCAACTGTCAGGCGGGGCTCGCCGGGATCTCGTTCGGCAACTCCCTGATCAAACAGGTTGTTTCAGATCTCTCAAAAGATCTCCCTGGCCTGTCCACATTCGTAACCTTGTCCCCGATACCGGGGCTGAACAAATGGCTCAATGCCGCAAAGCTCGAAAATCTGGAAGCTCAAGACCAACAAGCCGTGGCGGCCCACTACCTGCTGCAGGCCAAGCGATCAGACGGAACGCCTTTCGATCCTGTTGCAAGGTTCCACCTCGGCAATGGCGCAATGGTGCATGCCGTTCACGCTGACGCAGACACATCAAAAAATGGCCGCAAGCAATCCAACGGAACTATGGTCAACTACCTGTATGACCTCTCACAAATTTCACAAAACCACGAAAAATTTGTAAGCGACAAAACAGTTGCCGCCTCGACAACGGTCAAAACACTAAGTGCGTCGGTGAGCCCAAAAAGATTAGGTGAAGCAAAATGAACAATCCTTTGTATGATACCCTGTTTGGCCAGCACCAAGGCAAGGCCACGCCCTTTTTGGAGCGAGCAGACGGCACAATCATAACTCATGCCGCGTATCTGGATTTGGCGGCACAATACGCTCACGTGTTTTCAAAGCTCGGTCTCAAACCAGATGACCGCGTCGCCGTACAAATCGGCAAGTCACCACAGGCCTTGGCCGTCTACGCAGCCTGCGCTCAGGCAGGCATCATCTTCCTACCTCTCAATACCGCCTACACGGCGGCTGAAGTCTCCTATTTTGCCGAGAACAGTGGCGCACGCCTGATCCTGTGCGACGCGGAAAAGGCAGAGGCACTTACGCCCGTCGCCGCCACCACCGGGGCAGTTCTCGAAACCCTGAACGACGACGGCAGCGGGAGCTTCACAGACCTTGCACATCCCATGCCAACAACCTTCGCAACCGTCGCGCGCACAGAGGATGATCTGGCAGCCTTTCTCTATACCTCAGGTACGACAGGCCGCTCAAAAGGAGCGATGCTCACACAAGGCAATCTTCTGTCCAACACGCAGGCCTTGCGCGCAGAATGGGCATTCACAGCGCAGGATACACTCCTCCACGCCCTACCGATCTTTCACACCCACGGGCTATTTGTCGCCACGAACATTGCCCTGCTGGCAGGTAGCAAAGTGCTTTTTCTGCCAAAGTTTGACGCTGACACAATGATCAGGCTGATGCCGAAGGCCACAACCATGATGGGTGTGCCGACCTTCTACACGCGGCTGCTTGAGGACGCGCGCTTTACAAAAGACCTGACCAAGCACATGCGCCTGTTTATATCAGGCAGTGCGCCCCTTTTGGCCGAAACACATCTCCAGTTCGAGGCCCGCACCGGCCACCGTATTCTTGAGCGCTATGGTATGACGGAAACCAATATGAACACGTCAAACCCCTACAAAGGCGAGCGCCGCGCAGGTACCGTGGGTTTCCCGCTTCCTGGTATCGAAATAAAAATCACTGACAGCCGGTCAGGGGATACTCTTCCCCAGGGCGAGATAGGCGAGATAGAAGTCCGTGGCCCGAATGTCTTCAAAGGCTATTGGCAAATGCCTGAGAAAACCGCCGAAGAGCTGCGCGAGAACGGGTTCTTTATCACAGGCGACCTCGGCAAGATCGATGAGGACGGATATCTTCACATCGTTGGCCGCAACAAAGATCTGATCATCTCAGGGGGATACAATATCTATCCCAAAGAAATCGAGCTTTTGCTGGACAATGAGGCAGGCGTTCTTGAAAGCGCGGTTGTCGGCGTGCCTCATCCCGACTTTGGCGAAACAGTTGTTGGCGTGGTTGTCGCGCAAAAAGGCAAAGAGCTGGATCTCGATCAGCTTAAGAAAAACATTTCAGCCTCCCTTGCCCGTTTCAAACAGCCACAAAAGCTGTTTGTCGTGGCCGAGCTCCCCCGCAACACCATGGGAAAAGTCCAGAAGAAGGCTCTGCGTGACCGGTATGCAGGCCTTTATCAAGAGACGTGACAATCAGACTGGGGCGCCTGAAACGCCCCAGTCCGTTTTACACACAGATAAACACCTGGCATCAGTGATCCACCCGTCCGCTCAAGCGGCCGCAAATGCGGCAAGCTCAGGCTGTGCAGGCCCCGCTATAGGTCAACACCTCACACACAGCGAAGATCTGGCCTAAAAACGCTTGGGCGCCAGTCCCCTCGCGCCCGCTGAGCCGCCACGCCAAGGCCCACCTTCTAGGTTTGGCCCTTGGCCAACTATGTGCCTGAGCGGGTCTTATAGTCAGTGCGACAAGAGCGGGTAAGGCCTTGCCAGGCCATTACCTGAGTTGGATGCTCTTGTCCTTGGCTGCAATCTCTCACGCAGCCTCGTCACGACGAAGCACCCGGAGAGCCATCCGTAGCTTTGAACCAGTCAATTTGACGAGCACATACTCATTGGGTTTTAGCATCCGAATCTGAACATCGCTTAGAGGCACCTAAGGGTGCCGCTTTTCACGCAGTTTCTCGACCCCCCCCAAAAACACCACCAATCTGGGAATACCGTATAAAACAGCTCAAAACGCCTTCGGACAAAGGGTATCAAAAACAGCCTTATAACACAGGGCTTATTGGATGTCTTTGTATAAAGCTGGATGTTGAAATGGTGCCCCCACACGGACTCGAACCGCGGACCTATTGATTACAAATCAATTGCTCTACCAGCTGAGCTATAGGG
>NZ_CBFHTG010000020.1:0-48109 GCF_965658795.1 Lentibacter sp.
TATTCTGTCTGACCCCAACACAACCGACGGGCTGGACACGGTCTTTGGCGGTGCGGGTAACGATGTGATCAGCACGGGCGATGACGCTGACGAGATCGATGGTGGCACGGGCAACGACACCATTGATGGTGGTATCGATGACGACACCATCACGGGTGGCGAAGGCGATGACAGCATCATCGGCCAGCACGGCTCTGACAGTATCTTTGGCAATGATGGCGATGATTTCATCAACGCAGGTGGCAGCACCTACGGCGGCAACGAGATTGACGCGACCGACCCTGTGCCAGAAAACGACCGCGACTTTGCCGATGGTGGTGCGGGCAACGACACGATCCTTGGGGAAGACGACGATGATACGCTCATCGGCGGCGACGGGGACGACTGGCTCGACGGTGGTATTGACGAAGACAGCCTTCTTGGCGGCGCGGGGTCTGATACGGGCCTTGGCGGGCAGGGCGATGACTTTATCGATCTGTCAGGCTTTGATGAAGAACCAGACGACACCGACCTTGACCCTGAGAACGACCGTGACCTTGCCCAAGGCGGCGCGGGGGATGACACGATCCTCACGGGGGATGACGACGACACCATCATTGGTGGCGCAGGCAACGACAGCATCAACTCGGGTGTTGACGATGACAGCGTCATTGGCGGTGACGGTTCTGATACGATTGATGGCAGCGACGGCGATGACTTTATCGACGCCTCTGGCACAACCGAAGAGCTCGACGCAACCGACCCTGACCCCGAAGATGACCGCGACAGCATCATTGGCGGTGTTGGCAACGACACCATCATCACGGGCGATGACCGTGACACGATTGATGCGGGTCAAGGCGACGACAGTGTCGATGCGGGTATTGATGACGATATCATCACAACAGGCGCTGGCAGCGACACCGTCGATGCAGGGCAGGGCGACGACCTTATCGACACGTCTGGCCCAGACTTTGACAACGCGCCTGACAGTGAAGACCTTGACACCGAGAACGACCGCGACAGCGTGATTGCGGGTGCTGGCAACGACACCATCACAACGGGTGATGACCGCGACACGATTGTTGCGGGGGCGGGCAATGACCTTGTGGATGCAGGCATTGACGATGACTCGGTCATCGGCGGTGACGGGGCCGACACCATCGACGGTGGCGACGGCAACGATGTGATCGACAGCTCGGGCGGCGATAACCTGACCGATGATGTGGACACCGACCCTGAAGACGACCGTGACAGCATCATTGGTGGCACTGGTGATGACACCATCACCACGGGCGATGATGATGACACCATCCTCTCGGGCGCGGGCAATGATGTTGTGGATGCGGGTATTGATGATGACTTTGTCAGCACCGGTGACGGCTCTGACACGGTGCTCGGCGGCCAAGGCAACGACACCATCGACACGTCAGGGACGTTCCTGCCGCTGATTGATGAGGAAGACCCTTTCCCCGACAATGACCGCGACAGCGTGGATGCGGGCACGGGTGATGACGTGATCACCACAGGGGATGATGATGACACCATTCTTGGTGGGGCGGGCGATGACACCATCGACGCGGGCATCGACGATGACTTGATCGACGGGGGCGCTGGCAATGACAGCATCCTTGGGGGCCAAGGCAACGACAGCATCACAGGCGCTGATGGCGCAGATATTGTGGACGGTGGCACTGGCGATGACCTGATCGACACTTCGGGTGGCACGCCGCTGACCGATGATGTTGACCCTGATCCCGAAGATGACCGCGACAGCGTGATTGGCGGGGCTGGCAACGATACGATCTTCACGGGCGACGACGCGGACACGATCCTGGGCGATGCTGGTGACGATGTGATCGATGCGGGCATTGACGATGACAGCATCATCGGTGGCACCGGCAACGACAGCATCATTGGCGGCGAAGGTGACGACACCGCGATTGGCGCACTCGGCAACGACACGCTGATCGGTGGCGATGGCGATGACTTCCTTGATGGTGTGGTCGGCGACGACTTGCTCTCGGGGGGGGCAGGAGCTGACACCATGTCTGGTGGCCAAGGGCAGGATACCTTCATCAACATCACAGGTGGTGACGTTGTTGATGGTGGCTCAGGCCCGGATGGTGTGCGCCCTGATGGCTCGCCCAACGACTTTGACACGCTCGATTTGACGGGGGCTGCCGAAGCCGAGAACCCCGGTGGCAGCCTGAACATCACCTTTACCTCTGGTGACCGTGAAGATGGCTTTGTCGAATTCCGCGATGCGGATGGCAACATCACATCAACCATGAACTTTGAGGAGATCGAAAACGTGGTGCCTTGCTTTACGCCCGGCACAGCGATTGCGACACCGCGGGGCGAGCGCCTTGTGGAAGACCTCCGGGTTGGTGACAAGATCATCACGCGTGACAACGGCATTCAGGAGATCCGCTGGATTGGACAGAAGACGCTTTCGGGCCATGAGCTGGCACGCTCACCGAACTTGCGCCCGATCCTGATCCAGAAGGGCTCGCTGGGCAACAACCTGCCCGAGCATGACATTCTTGTCAGCCCGCAGCACCGTATCCTGATCAACAACGAGCGCACCTCGCTGTACTTTGAGGAGACAGAAGTGCTCGCGGCGGCCAAACACCTCACAGGGCTGAAAGGCGTTGATGAAGTTGGCACGCTGGGTGTGAGCTATGTGCACTTTATGTTCGACAACCACGAAGTGGTTTTGAGCAACGGGGCATGGACCGAGAGCTTCCAGCCGGGTCAGTCGGTGATCGACGGGCTGGGCACAGAGCAACGCGACGAAATCTTCCAGCTCTTCCCCGAGCTGAAGACAGAAGAGGGCATCAAGGATTACACCGCTGCCCGCCGCGCTCTGAAGAAGCACGAAGCCAAACTGCTGGTGCGGTAACAAGTTCGGCTCCGCACGCCTCTCGCGAGGTGTGCGGGCCATTTTTACGCGTTTTACGAATATGCAGCTGCGCTCCACACGACCGGAGCGCCTTGGGAGGGCGTGTTTTTACATGCCCTCCCGTTTTGTTTGGCCCGTCGTGCGCGTTAACGGTTTGGGCAGGATTTAACTTGTTTTTTAGCTAAATCCTTAAAGTCGCCGCAATCTTGCCGCAGCGCGCCCCTAGAGACGGGGGTGAACAGATGTGAGGCAAATTTTATGGCCATCTACCGCTCCTACTTTGAGAATTATGACCCCAACTACCAATGTCGCGCCGCGCAGCGCGAGATTCCGCTGGATGCGGGGGTATTTCGCCCGCAGTTGCGGCGCGGTGGCTTGGGAGGCGACTATTTGCTCGGTGGCACAGGCGGGACACCAGCTGCGGTCATTGATCTGCGCGGGCTAGAGTGTGCGGTGACACTTGAGTGCACAGAGCAGGGCGCGGGGGTGATCAGTGACGGGATCGACAGCATCGTTTTTCAAGGGGTGGAGGAGATCATTCTGCCTGAGGGGTTGATCGACGCCACTGCGCCCAGTCTTCAGGCGTGTTCAGATCACGGCGTGCACGTTCGGCTGGTAGAGCCAGCCTGTGCAGAGATGCCGCGTTTTGCTGCAGAATAGGCTCGGCGCCTCGGTCGCCATCCAGGGCTTGAAAGTCGGGCAAGGTTTGCGCCGCAAAAACAACGGGATGGCCCTCGTCGCCGCTCTCGGTGCAGGCGCGCAGACTGTGGCCCTCGGGGAGGGCCTCATAGGCCTGCCAGATATGGGCCAGATCTTGGCTAAGGTCGGGCATATCGGCAGGTAGCACCATCAGTGCGTCTGCTCGCGCGCTGATGGCAGCTTTTGCACCCGCCTTGAGCGAGGCAGACATGCCAGTTGCGGCATCGGCCACAATGAGCACCCTCACATCAAGGCCGGCCAGCGCGTCTGCGCGGGGGTGGTCTGCTGAAGGCAGGGTGACAAACACCAGATCAGCACTGGCGCGGGCGGCTTTGGCCATATGGCGCAGGCAGGGCGTGCCGTGCACATCCTCCAAAAGCTTGTCGCGCCCCCTCATGCGTGAGGAGGCGCCAGCGGCGGGCAGAAGAACCGCCCGCAGAGACATCAGCCGCGCATCCGCGCGCCATCGGCATCAAAGAGCGGCTCTGTGATGAGCGTGGCCTTGTGCATTTTGCCCAAGATCTCGATCTCCACTTGTAGGCCTGCTTTGGCCTGATCGGTGGGGACAAACCCCAAGGCGACAGATTTTTCGGCATGGTGGGAGTAGCCCCCCGAGGTGCAGAAGCCAACGACCGTGCCATCAAGCCAGATCGGCTCATAGGCGTTGACGTCGGCATCATCGGCCTCAACCTCAAAGGCGCAGAGCTTGCGGGCCGCGCCTGCCTCGCGCTCGGCCTCGGCCGCGGCGCGACCTATGAAATCAGCCTCTTTTTTGAAGCTGATAAAGCGGTCAAGGCCCGTTTCGGCTGCGGTATAGTCGGGCGAGAACTCCGACAGCCAGCTGCCAAAGAACTTATCAAGGCGCAACGACATCATGGCGCGCATGCCGAAGGGGAGCATGCCGTGCTCTTGGCCTGCTGCCCAGAGCGTGTTCCAAAGGGCGCGTTGGGCCATGGGGTCACAGTAGATTTCAAACCCCAGATCGCCCGTGTAGCTGACCCGCTGCACAACACAGTCGACCATCCCCACAGTCATGTGGCGCACATCCATAAACTTCATGGTGGAGATATCGCTGCGGGTGCAGGCGGCGAGCACATCGCGCGCCTTTGGGCCTGCCAGCTGGAAGCCGTTGAGCTTGTCGGAGACGTTTTCAACGGTCACACCCTCCATCTCGTTCTGCTCAAACCAGCGCATGTGGTAGGCTTGCGAGCCATAGCTTGCAGTGAGTTGGAAGGCTTCTTCACCCAGGCAAGAAATAGTGAAATCACCGATCAGGCGGCCCTTGTGGCTGAGCATGGGGGTGAGGCTGAGGCGGCCCGCTTTGGGCACGCGGCCAGCCATAACCCGATCCAGCCATGCGCGGGCATTGGGGCCTGTGACAAGGTATTTGCCAAAGTTGTGCGTCTCGTTGATACCGACGGCCTCACGCACGGCCTTGACCTCGCGCTTGGCGGCCTCCCAAGCATTGGAGCGGCGGAAGCTGGGTGTCTCAAAGCGTGGCTCATCGCCGATTGTGAAGTAGTTGGGCACTTCCAGCCCGAACTGCTGGCCCCAGACTGCGCCCATCTGGTCAAACACATCATACATGGGCGTCTGGCGGAAGGGGCGCGCGGCGGGCAGCTCTTCGTTGGGGTAGGCCACGGAGAAGCGGGTTTGGTAGTTTTCGATCACTTTGGGCAGCGTGTAGCCCGGTGTGATCCAGTCGCCGAAGCGGGCGACATCCATGGCCATGGTGTCGCGCTCGCATTCGCCCTCAACCATCCATTGCGCCAGCATGAGGCCTACGCCGCCGCCTTGGCTAAAGCCCGCCATGACGCCACAGGCAGACCAGTAGTTGCGCATTCCCGGCACAGGGCCAACCAGCGGGTTGCCATCGGGTGCAAAGGTGAAGGGGCCGTGGATGACCGATTTGACACCTGCTTTTTCGAGATCGGGGAAGCGCTTGTAGGCGAAGTTGATGCTGTCTTCGATCTTGTCGAAATCATCGGCCAGAAGCTCCTGACCAAAGGTGTAGCTTGTGCCATCAACCGCCCAAGGGCGGCAGGTTTGCTCATAAAAGCCGATGCAGAGGCCCATGCCTTCCTGACGCAGATAGCTCTCGCCTGCCGGGTCCATCACGTGGGGGTGCTCTTTTCCGTCGGCCATCATCTCTTTGATGAGGGGCACTTCGTCGGTGACGATATACTGGTGCTCCATCGGGTGCAGCGGGAAGTAGACGCCCGCGAGCGCACCAACTTCGCGCGCCCAGAGGCCTGCGGCGTTGACGATATGTTCGGCGTGGATGGTGCCTTTGTCTGTGACCACATCCCATGTGCCATCGGGGCGCTGGTTGGTCTCTTTGACCATGGTGTGGGTCTCGATGGTGGCGCCGCCCATGCGCGCGGCCTTGGCGTAGGCATGGGTTGTGCCTGACGGGTCAAGGTGGCCATCAAGCGGATCATACAAGCCCCCGATGATGCCATCAAGGTTGGTGACGGGGGCGATTTTCTTGATCTCTTCGGGGGTGACGATCTCTGTTTCAAGGCCCATGAAACGGTGCTTGGCGCGCTCGGCGAGGAGCATATCAAAGCGGTCCTGATTGTCGGCCAATGTGACGCCGCCCACGTGGTGCAGCCCGCAAGACAGGCCTGTCAGCTCTTCGAGCTCTTTATAGAGGCGAATGGTGTAGCCTTGCAGCGCGGCCATGTTTGTATCGCCGTTGAGCGTGTGAAAGCCGCCCGCGGCGTGCCATGTGGAGCCGCTTGTCAGCTCGGAGCGCTCAAGCAGCATGACATCAGACCAGCCAAGCTTGGTGAGGTGGTAGAGCACGGATGCGCCAACGACGCCTCCGCCAATGATGGCTACGCGGGTGGTTGTTTTCATGAGATCGCCCTTTTGTTTGGTCCGAAGCAAGCAATAGCCAGCGCGCTATCTCTTTGCTCCCGGCGACATGATATGTCGCGAATGAGTTTCTGGTCTGTTTGCCTCACAGCGACGGGAAGTGTCGGAGATTGGCAAATGAATCGGTTTTGCTTCGGCCAGACTGCGCTGCAAGTGAACGCAAATGCAAAGGCAAAATCATGCGCACAGAGGCTCAGGCTGTTGTTATCGGGGGCGGGCTTATCGGCTGCTCCATTCTCTATCATCTGACCAAGCTGGGCTGGAAAGATGTGGTTTTGCTGGAGCGCGACGAGCTGACAAGCGGCTCGACATGGCACGCGGCGGCGGGCATCCATGGCTTGCATGACAGTGCCAATATCAGCCGTTTGCAGCACTATACGATGAACCTTTACAACAGTCTTGAGGAAGAAACGGGCCAGAGCTGTGGTGTGTTTCAACCCGGCTCGCTCTATCTGGCGCAAACCCAAGAGCGTGTGCACCAGCTCAAGCTGCAAGAAGCCAAGGCCAAGCTCTATGGTATGGATTTCTCCGAGATCAGCCGCGAGCGCGCCGAAGAGCTGCACCCGCTTGTCAACTTTGACGGTATCAAATCTATCATGTGGGAACCCGCAGGTGGCAATGTTGACCCCTCAGGCGTGACCAATGCCTATGCCGCAGGCGCGCGCCAGCGCGGGGCTGAAATCCACCGCTTTACGCCTGTGACGGCCACAGAGGCGCAGGCCGATGGAAGCTGGATCGTGCGCACGCCCAAGGGCGATATTCACACCGACTGGGTGATCAACGCCGCGGGCCTTTGGGGGCGGGAAGTGGCCGCTATGGCAGGGATCGAGCTGCCGTTGCAGCCGACCGAGCACCAGTATTTTGTCACCGAGAGCATCCCCGAGATTGCAGCGATTGACCGCCGTTTGCCCTCGGTCGCAGACCGCGATGGCGAATATTACATGCGCCAGGAAGGAAAGGGGCTGCTCATCGGGGCTTATGAGAAAGACATGCGGTTCTGGGCTGAAGAGGGCACGCCGCTAGACTTTGCGCACGACCTTTTCCCCGACGATCTGGAGCGCATTGAAGACAACATCATGCGCGCCATTGACCGTGTGCCCGTGGCGGGCACAGCGGGGATCAAGCGGGTGATCAACGGCCCGATGATCTGGTCGCCTGACAGCAACGTCATTCTGGGGCCAGTGCCCGAGCTGAAAGGCTATTTCTGCTGCAACGGGATCATTCCGGGCTTCAGCCAATCGGCGGGCATGGGGCTGATGGTGGCGCAGTGGCTCACCACGGGTGAGATGGAGTATGACATGTTTGCCTGGGACATGGCGCGCTATGGCGACTGGGCGAGCAAGACATTTACCAAAGCGCGGGTGCAGGATGTTTATGCAAACCGCTTCAAAATCCACTTCCCCGGGGAAGAGCGCGCAGCCGGGCGGCCTGTGCGCACGCGGCCCGCTTACGCAAGCCAGAAAGCCATGGGCGCGGTCTTCGGGCTGAACTACGGCTGGGAGCATCCGCTCTGGTATTCGGGTGTGGAGGGCACGGAAGACACCGATGGGTTCACGCGCCAGAACTGGTGGGCGCCCGTGGGCGAAGAATGCAAGCGGCTGCGCGAGCATGCGGGTATCATTGATATCAGCAATTTTGCCAAATACCGCTGCAAAGGCGCAGGCGCTGAGGCGTGGCTGAACGCAGTTTTTGCCAACAAGATGCCAAGCGAGGTGGGGCGCTCCTGCCTGACGCCCTTGATTGGGGTGCGCGGCGGCATTGCGGGGGATGCGACGGTCACGAAACTCGCAGAGGATGAATACTGGATTGTCAGCTCGGGCATGGCAGAGCGCTATCAGAAGCGCTTTTATGACATGGTGCCGCTGCCACAAGGCACGACATTTGAGAGCATGACCGAAGCCATGTGCGGTTTCAATGTTGCGGGGCCAAAGAGCCGTGAGCTGCTTCAGCGGCTTTCCAACGCGAGCTTTGAGACCGAGGACTTCAAGTTCATGCGCTCAAAGCGGATCGAGATTGCGGGGGTCGACTGTCTTGCGCTGCGGGTGAGCTTTACGGGCGATTTGGGCTGGGAGCTGCATTGCGCGGCGCAAGACCAGCTGCGGCTTTGGGAGGCGCTCCTTGCGGCGGGCAAGGCGCTTGGGGCAGGCCCCGTGGGCAGCCGTGCGCTGATGAGCCTGCGGATCGAGAAAGGCTATGGCTCGTGGAGCCGTGAATATAGCCCTGAATACTGGCCGCAGGAAGTGGGCCTCGAACGGCTCTGCAAGCTGGAGAAAGACTTCTTGCACAAAGCGGCATGTGCCGACGCGATGGGCAAGCCCGCACGCGAAGAGCTTGTGATCATCGCGCTGGAGGAGGCCGATGTAAACGCCTCCAACGCTGACGCGACGGGCGGGGAGCCGATCTTTAAGGGCGGTGTGCCTGTCGGGCGTGTGAGCTCGGGGGCTTATGGCTATACCGTGGGCATGAGCTTGGCGCTTGGGTTTGTGAAGGCAGGTATGGCGGCGGCAGGTGACGCTGTTGAGGTGATGGTGCTGGGCCAGCCGCACAAAGCGCGGATTTTGCATGAGGCGCCGTTTGATCCGAAAGGCGAAAAGCTGCGCGCCTGACCCAAAGGCGCGGCTTCGCCGCACAGGATATTTTGGGGGGCTTCGCCCCGGGTCAAAAGCCGTGTGGCTTTTGACCCTCCCCAGGATATTTGTGGCAAAAAGAAAGAGCTAGGCGCGTGTGGCCAGAGCGTCTGTGAGGACAGATTTGAGCACGGCTGTGTCCACATCGGCTGTTACGAAAGCCGAGCCGATATCGCGCGCCATGATGAAGTTGAGGGTGCCGGCGCTGACTTTTTTGTCTTGCATCATGAGCGCGATGAGCCCCTCTGCATCGGGCAAATCACCCGCGATATCAGAGAGATCTGTCTTCATCTTCATGTCTTTGAGGTGCGCGCGCACGCGGCTCGGAGCCTCCTGGCTGCACAAGCCCAGACGCGCGGATGTTTCAAAAGCCAAGGCGCAACCTATTGCGACGCCTTCGCCGTGAAGGAGGCGGCCCGAGTAGCCTGTGGCGGCCTCAAGCGCGTGGCAGAAGGTGTGGCCCAAGTTGAGCAGGGCGCGCTCGCCTTGTTCGGTTTCGTCGCGCGCAACGATGCCGGCTTTCATGGCGACCGAGCGCTTGACGGCTTCAAGGCGCAGCGCTTCATCGCCCGAGGCAAGAGCAGGGCCGTTGGCTTCCAGCCAGCTGAAGAAGCCGGCATCGCCCAAGAGGCCGTATTTGGCGACTTCGCCATAGCCTGCGAGAAAATCCCGCGCGGTGAGTGTGCCGAGCACGGCGATATCGGCCAGCACGAGGCTGGGCTGGTGAAACGCGCCGATCAGGTTTTTGCCGTGGGGGGCGTTTATCCCTGTTTTGCCACCTACGGAGCTATCGACTTGGGCGAGGAGCGATGTCGGGATTTGCACAAAGCGCACACCCCGGCGCAGGATCGAGGCGGCAAAGCCGACAAGGTCGCCGATGACACCGCCGCCAAAGGCGATGACGATATCGTTGCGCTCTATCTGCTCTGACAGCAGCCAGTGCACGACCTCTTGCAGGTGCGGCCAGCTCTTTGTGGACTCGCCTTGGGGCAAGGACAGGTTTGAGTGGCTGATGCCTGCGGCGTCGAGCGAGGCTGTGAGGGTGGTGAGGTGCAGATCTGCGACGTGCGCGTCGCTGACGATGGCCACTTTGGGGCGCTTGAGCAGAGGGGCGATATGCGCACCCGCCCCACCAAGAAGCCCCGCACCAATCAGAACCTCATAGCTGCGATCGCCGAGCGCGACGGGGACTTTTGCAAGGGTCATGGCAGTTCCTCAAGGATGTCGCCCTGGCTGTGAAGGGCTGCGAGCACTTTCTCGGCCATTTGGGCGATAGAGTAGGTGGGGTGGCCTGCGACCTCGATATCGGCGCGGGCATAGACCGGCGCGCGTGCAGCAAAGATTTCGGCCAGCGTGGCGCGCGGATTGGCCGTGCGCAGGAGCGGGCGGGTGTCTTTGTTGCCGACACGGCTCCAGAGAAGATCGAGGTCGGCGGCGAGAAAGACCGAGACGCCAAGCTCTGATATCATCTCGCGGTTCTCAGCTGAAAGGAAGGCACCCCCGCCTGTGGAGAGAATGCTTTTGCCGCGCGCGGTGAGCAACCTGCGGATCACCTCGGTTTCGCGGGCGCGAAAAAACGCCTCGCCATCGCGCTCAAATATTTCGGGGATCGACCGATGGGCGGCGCTGACGATTTCGGCATCGGAATCCAGAAACGGGGCGCCTATTTTTGCCGCAAGCGCGCGGCCAACGGCGGTCTTGCCTGCGCCCATCATCCCGACGAGGACGACTGTCTTTTTCAGTCTGAGCGGCATGGTTCTCCCTGTCGGTCGGCGTAAGTTTGCAGATTTATCTCAATCTCTGCCTGAATGGCGTGATCTTTGCTAAAATGCCAGATATAAAGTGGGGCAAACGCGATAAAGCGAAAGCAGGGCATATATGGGCAAACTTCTCAAATGGTTGTTTTATTTGATCATTCTGGGGTTTATCGGACTTTTGGGCTATGCATATCTCGGGCCGTTTCTGGACGCCGAATTTGCACCTGCAGCGCAAGAGATTCGTATTCCGGTGGAGCTGGATGCGCATTAGGCTTCTTCTCTGCTGCTGTTTTGGCGCCTTGCCGCTGAGAGCGGAGACGCCTCTGTCCGCGATAGACTGGCTTCAATCTCCGGCCCCTGTGATGGTTGCACCGCCCGAACCCGAGGTGGTTGAATCCCCCGTGGCAGGCGGGGTTGTGACCCCTGATGTCAGTGTCACCGCGATTGAGGAGGCCAGCCAGCAGCTTAGCGTCGGTTTGTTGCCAAGCTCGGTGACAGGGCTGCCTGAGACACTCTGGAGCGAGAGCGGGGCCGATAGCTTGCTGGCTGCGATCAAGCGTGCGGATTTGCGTGAGGTTCTGGCGCTCCAAAAGCTGTTTTACACCTTGATGTTGGCAGAAGCTGTGCCGCCCGATGGGCTGGATGCGGAAGATTTTCTGACCGCGCGTGCAGGCCAGTTGCGCCATTTTGGGGCGATAGAGGCCGCAGAGGCTCTGGTTGCGCGCTTGCCTCTGGCGAGCCCTGAGCATTTTGCGCTTTGGTTTGATCTGACCTTGCTTGCGGGCCTTGAGGATAAGGCCTGTGTCACGCTCAACGCCCAGCGTGGGCTCTCCAGTGACTATGCGGCGCAGATATTCTGTGCGTTGCGGGGGCAAGACTGGGACAGTGCGGCGCTCTTGTTTGACTCTGCCGATGCGCTTGGCCTGCTGAGCACAACCGAACGCGAGCTTTTACTGGCGTTTCTTGATCCGGACTATGCCGAAACCACCCAAAACCTTGCGCCGCCACGGGATATTTCCGCGCTGGAATTCAGGCTCTATGAGGCGGTCGGAAATCCGCTGCCCACGGCCAATCTTCCGATTGCCTACTCTGTGGCCGATCTGCGCGATCTGGCGGGCTGGAAGGCCCAGATTGAGGCGGCGGAGCGCTTGGTGCGCAATGGGGCTTTGTCGGCCAACACGCTTCTCGGGCTTTACACCGAACGCAAGCCTGCGGCCTCTGGCGGGGTCTGGGAACGGGTGCGCGCGGTGCAAAACCTAGAGGCTGCGCTGGAAGCACGCGCGCCAGAGGCGCTGAGCCAAGCCCTGATTCAGGCGCAGCGCGAGGTGGCGGAATATGGGCTGACGCCTGCCTTGGCCGAGATTTATGCGCCAGAGCTTGCCGAGTTTGAACTCACCCAAAGAGGCGATGAGCTGCGCTTTATGCTGACGCTGATGAGCGATGGCTACGAACGTGCGCGCGTTGAGCCTGCGCATGTGACAGCGCACAGCCGCTTTATGCAGAGCCTTGCGGCGGGGGCGCCCGAGGGGGCTTCTGCGCTCAACTCGCCTCTTGCTGTGGCGATAGAAGACGGCTTTGGGGCTGCGCGCCCTGATGAGGCACTCACCACGATGATGGCCGAGGGCCGGCTGGGTGAGGCTATTTTACTGGCGTCTGCGCAGATGGCATCGGGGTTGAATGGCAACACAACTGCTTTGAAAAGCGGGATCGCGGCCATGCGCCAGATGGGGCTGGAAGATATCGTGCGCCGCGCCTGTCTGCAAATGATGTATCTGAAGCCGCGCGACTGAGATGCAAAACTGGCTCGGCATGTTTCTGGAAACGAAGGCCGCCGAGGCGGGGGCCGCCAAAAACACGCTTGAGGCCTATGGCCGCGATCTCAACGATTTTTTGGGCTGGTGCGCCCACCACGGACACGCCCCCGAGGCTCTGGGAAAGCCTGATATCGAGGCCTATCTGATTGCTTGTGATGCGCAAGGCTTGGCCAAATCAACCCGTGCGCGCAGGCTCTCTGCGATCAAGCAGTATTATCGCTTTGCCTATGAAGAGCGCATTCGCAGCGACAACCCTGCGCTGGAGATATCCGGCCCGGGGCGCAGCAAAGCACTGCCGCAGGTGTTGAGCGAGGACGAGGTGACGCGCTTGTTGGAGGGGGCCCGCGCGGTGGGGCGTGGCCCTGTGGAGCAGCTGCGCAACCGGTGCCTTCTGGAGCTGCTTTATGCTACGGGTATGCGTGTGAGCGAGCTTGTGGGGCTGCCAGTGGCGGCGGCGCGGGGCGACCCCAAGGTTCTGCTGATCATGGGCAAGGGGGGCAAAGAACGTATCGTGCCTCTGTCGCCTGATGCGCGGGAGCTGTTGCAAGACTGGCTTGTTGCGCGGGACGCAGCCGAAGAGCTGGCACGCGAAAAGGGGCAGGCCGCCTCGCGCTTTCTCTTTCCGAGCCGCTCCAAGGCAGGCCATATGACGCGCAACAGGTTCTATCTCTTGATGAAGGAGATCGCGGTGCAGGCAGGGATCAGCCCCGCCAAAGTGAGCCCGCACAAGCTGCGCCATGCTTTTGCCACCCATCTTTTGGCCAATGGGGCTGATCTGCGTGCGATCCAGATGCTCTTGGGCCATGCTGACGTGGCGACGACCGAGATTTACACCCATGTTCTGGAAAAACGCCTGCAAGACTTGGTGTTGCTGCATCACCCGATGGCGCAGGACTGACACCCAAGCGCCGCAAGTGTCGCCAAAAGCCTGCATGGCCCTTGAAATTGGGGCTGTAAGCGTTTCATAAGCAAGAGACTTTATGTGGAGGGATCAATGGATCCGAACGTGGCCTCACCTGATGGGGCGTATTGGATAACCGCTGCGGCGATCGGCTTTTTGCTGGTTTTGTCGGGCTTCTTTTCTGGCAGTGAAACCGCTTTGACAGCGGCCTCGCGGGGCAAGCTGCGCAATCAGGCCGACAAGGGCAACTCGGGCGCCAAGCGTGCGCTGGACATCACCGAGGACAACGAGCGCCTGATCGGCTCGGTTCTGCTGGGCAACAACCTTGTCAATATTCTGGCGGCCTCGCTGGCCACATCGCTGTTTACGGCGATTTTTGGAGAGAGCGGCGTGGCGATGGCGACGCTGGTGATGACCATGCTTGTTCTGGTCTTTGCAGAAGTTTTGCCCAAGACATATGCCATCACCAATGCAGAACGGGCTGCGGCCCTTGTGAGCGCGCCCATTCGCATTGTTGTTTTGGTCTTTGCTCCGATTGTGACGGCCGTGCGCTGGTTTGTGCGCCTGCTTTTGCGCGCAATCGGCATTCAGGCCGACCCTGACAGCCATATTCTGGCGGTGCGTGAGGAAATCGCGGGGGCGCTTTCGCTCGGCCACTCTGAAGGGATTGTGGAAAAAGAAGACCGTGACCGTATCCTGGGTGCGCTCGATCTGGCGGAACGGGCTGTGGAAGAGATCATGTTGCACCGCTCGGGCATCGAGATGATTGATGCAGACCTTGAGCCACAAGAGATCCTTGAGCGCTGTTTGAACAGCAACCACACACGCTTGCCTGTTTACCGCGGGGATCAGGACAATATCATCGGTGTGATCCACGCCAAAGACCTGCTGCGCTCCATGCACAAGCATATGCTGGCGGCGGGCACGGTCGAGGCGGCGTTTAACGACTTTGACCTCGCAGAAGTGGCGATGGAGCCCTATTTTGTGCCTGAAACCACAACGCTGGATGAGCAGATGCGCCAGTTCTTGCGCCGCCGTACGCATTTTGCGTTGGTGGTGGATGAATATGGGGTGTTGCAGGGGCTGATCACGCTGGAGGATATTCTGGAAGAAATCGTTGGCGAAATCACCGACGAACACGACCCTGCGGCTGACCATACGGTGACAAAGGGAGAAGACGGGTTCTTCTTTGTCGATGGTGCGATGACCATTCGTGACCTCAACCGCACGACCGAGTGGAGCCTGCCGGACGAGGATGCCAACACCGTGGCAGGCCTTGTGATCCATGAGGCGCAGATGATCCCTGAAGAGGGGCAGGTTTTTGCCTTCCACGGGTTCCGCTTCACTGTGGAAGAACGGGAAGACAACCGTATCACCAAGCTTAAAATCCGCCCGCTTTAAGCCGGGTTTGGGCGGGTCGGAGTGCACCGATCCGCCCGATTTTTGGCGCTGAGACGCTCAGACAGGCTTAGCTGTCAAGCTTCACAAGCGCATGGCGTTTCTTGCCTGCGGTGAGCTTGAGTGTGGCGGCCACATCCTCGGCAGAAAACATCTGGCCTGCTTCTGTGACGGCGTCGTCGTTCACACGTGCGCCACCCTCGCTGATGAGGCGTTTGGCTTCTTTGCCCGAGCCGACAAGACCCGCGCGCACAAAGAGCTGTGCTGCGGAGATGCCCTCGGCCACATCGGCGGCGGGGAGGGCAACGGTTGTCAGCTCTTCGCCAACGCCGCCCCGCTCGAAGACTTCGCGCGCTGTGGCTTCGGCGGCCTCGGCTGCGGCGCGGCCATGGCAAAGGGTTGTGACCTCATTGGCGAGCACGACCTTGGCTTCGTTGATCTCGGAGCCTGCAAGCGCGCCGAGGCGGTCGCATTCCTCTACGGGCAGCTCTGTGTAGAGCTTGAGAAAGCGGCCCACGTCGGCATCGGTTGTGTTGCGCCAGAACTGCCAGAACTCGTAAGGGCTGCGCATATCCGCGTTGAGCCAAACGGCGCCATCGGCTGATTTGCCCATTTTCTTGCCATCGGATGTGGTGAGCAGGGGCGAGGTCAGGCCGAAGATTTCATTGCCGATAACGCGGCGTGTGAGGTCTATCCCGTTGACGATATTGCCCCATTGATCAGAGCCGCCCATTTGCAGCGCACAGCCGTAGCGGCGGTTGAGCTCGAGGAAGTCATAGGCCTGCAAGATCATGTAGTTGAACTCAAGGAAGCTCAGGGATTGCTCACGGTCAATGCGGCTTTTCACGCTTTCAAAGGCCAACATGCGGTTGACCGAGAAGTGGCGGCCAATGTCGCGCAGGAACTCAAGGTAGTTGAGCCCGTCCAGCCACTCGGCGTTGTTCAGCATCAATGCGCCTGTGGCGCTCTCGTTGTAATCGACATATTTGGCAAAGACCTGCTGGATGCCGCTGATGTTGTCGTTGATCTGGTCTTCGGTCAGCAGCGGGCGTTCATCGGCGCGAAAGCTCGGATCGCCCACTTTCGTGGTGCCGCCGCCCATAAGGGTGATCGGCTTGTGGCCGGTTTTTTGCAGCCAGCGCAGCATCATGATCTGGATGAGCGAGCCGACATGGAGCGACTTGGCCGTGGCATCAAAGCCGATATAAGCCGGAACCACACCCGCAACCATGGCGTCATCGAGGCCTTGATAATCGGTGCAATCGGCGAGAAAGCCGCGCTCCATCATGACACGCATGAAGTCCGATTTGGGGTGGTAAGTCATTTTGATATTCCTTGGCTGATGTCGGGCTTGTATAGAGCGCTCATGGGCGAAGGAAAAGACCATGATTAAAGCCAAAAACCGTAGCGGAGCTGTGACAGCGGTGGGCGCGATGAGCGGCACCTCTCTGGATGGCGTGGATGTGGCCGAAGTGACCACGGACGGGCACGATATCTTTGGCTTCGGGGCGACGGGCTATCGCGGGTATTCGGCCGAGGAACACAGTGTTTTGCGCGCCGCTCTTGGCAAGTGGCATCAGGCCGAAGGGCTAGAGGCGGCGTTTGAGGTCGTGCAGCGGGCCCATGTCGAGGCGCTCGCTGAGATGGCGACGGACATCGTGGGCTTTCATGGCCAGACGCTGGCACATGAGCCGCGCGGGCGGGGCACACACCAGATGGGCGACGGGGCCGCTTTGGCCGAGGCGCTCGGCAAGACTGTGGTATGGGATTTTCGCTCATCCGATGTAGAGCTTGGCGGCGAGGGCGCGCCGCTGGCCCCTTTTTTCCACCACGCCTGCGCGCGCTATCTGGGATATGAGCGCCCCGTGGCCTTCCTCAATCTTGGGGGCGTTGGCAACATCACCTTTGCCGATCCGCGCATCGTGGCGCCTGAGGCGGAGGGCGCTGTGCTGGCCTTTGACACGGGGCCAGCGAATGCGCCGATCAACGACTTGTGCAACGAGCGGCTGGGCAAACCCTATGACGCGGGGGGCGCGCTGGCGCGGCAAGGCACAGTAGAGACGGGGGCGCTGGAGCTGTTTCTGGCTGATCCGTATTTTTACCGCATACCGCCCAAGTCACTTGACCGCGATGCGTTTGCGGAGATGCGCGAGCTGGTGCTTGAGCTGTCAGATGCGGATGCGGCGGCAACGCTGACGGGTATGGTGGCCGCCTCGGTTTTGCAGGGCATGGACCATGCGCCTGAGCCGCCTGTTGAAGTCCTGGTCACAGGTGGGGGGCGGCACAACCCTGTGATGATGCAGATGTTGGCGGCAGCGCTCGACTGCCCTGTGCGCAACATTGACGACACAGGGCTGAACGGCGACATGCTGGAAGCGCAGGCCTTCGGCTATCTGGCAGTGCGCGTGGCGCGCGGCTTGCCCACCTCTTGCCCCAGCACCACAGGCGTGCGCGCGGCAGTGGGCGGCGGGATTGTCAGCCGCCCGTCACGCTGAGCAGGAGGCGCCGCCCAGAACACAGAACTTGGCGCAATGCGGGTGGTTGAGCTGCACAGGGCCACTGGCGTCCGCCAGAGTTGTGCCCAGCTCGAACTCGGGTGCATAGGCCAGAAGCGTGCAGGCGAGGACGGCGGGGGCGGTGGCCCCCTTGCGCTTTACCACCATGCGAGATGAGGCGCACATGACATCCTCTGGCGATTTGTTCAGGATGCCCCAGCAGTCTGTGGTGATTTCGGGCACTTCGACGCTCATGTCCATTTCAGGGAAAAGCACGGTTTGGCCGGGGGATTGCGCGTCGATGTTGAAGTTGTTCTCTTGGTAAAGACGGCCATAGCCTGCGCGCGCGTCAGCCTCGCTTTCGTGAAAGGCAATGCGCCCCGCAACAGCCATGGGGAAGCCTGCGTCGCGCAGCCATGCCATGCCCTCAAGCGTGCGCGCGAAGGCGTCTTTGCCGCGTTCGGCATTGTGCAGCTCTTCTGACCAGTGATCGACCGAGATGCGGAAGGTCATCTTGTCGCGGAAACGCTCGGCCAAGCCCAGCAAGGCCTTCTGAACCGATTTTCGCATCATCGGGCGCATGGCGTTGGTGAGAACCAGCACGTCAAACCCGCGCTCAAGAGCGGCTTCCATCATCCCTGCCATTTCAGGGTTCATAAAGGGCTCACCGCCAGTGAAGGCAATTTCGCGGATGGGCCAGCCGAGGGTCTCTATCTCGTCCAGATAGGGCTCGACTTCGGCGCGGGTGAGATACACCAGCGCATCATTTGTGGGCGAGCTTTCAATATAGCAATTGGCGCAGGTGATGTTGCAGAGGGTGCCCGTGTTGAACCAAAGCGTCTCGGGCTTGGTGAGCGCCACAGAGGCGCGGGCCTCGCCTTTGGCGGTCACAAAGGGATCGGCAAATTTGCCCGTATTGGCGGTGCGTGCAAAATCTTCCATGTGAGCGGTGCCTCTCGTTCGTGTTTTGTTGTGGCTACCGCAGATGGAGCGGGCAAAAAAGGGCCGAGATCGGCTTTGACGCCATTGTGAACGCGCGCAGTCCTGTTATCTTTGCGCAAAGAGAAATACGCAAGGTTTGCAAATGGTTTCGCGCGTCATTCCCGTCGATGATTTTGATCTGGTGATATTCGGCGCAACGGGAGACCTTGCGCGCCGCAAGATATTGCCGAGCCTGTTCCGCCGCTTTTATGCGGGGCAGATGCCGGACGATGCGCGCGTCATCGGGGCTGCGCGCTCTGATCATGATGAGGCGAGCTTTCGCGCTTTGGTGCTGGAGGCTTTGAAGGAGTTTGCCAAGGTTAAAGGGGCAAAAGCATCTGATTACAAAGCTTTTGTCGCGCGTCTGGACTACGTGGCGCTCGATGCGCGCGGCACCGACGGCTGGGATGCGCTCAAGGCGCTATGTGGGCGCAGCGTGACGCGGGCGTTTTACTTCTCGGTCGGGCCGAGCCTCTTTGAAGACCTTGCCAAGCGGTTGCACAAATACGGGCTGGCAGGGGATGAAACGCGGATTGTGGTGGAGAAGCCTTTCGGGCGTGATCTGGCAAGCGCGCAGGCGCTGAATGCGGCCTTGGCCAAGCATTTTGACGAGAGCCAGATCTACCGCATTGACCACTATCTCGGCAAAGAGACCGTGCAAAACCTGATGGCGGTGCGCTTTGGCAATATGTTGTTCGAGCCGCTCTGGAACAGTCAGTATATTGATCATATCCAGATCACGGTGGCCGAAACCGTGGGTGTTGGCGGGCGCGGCGAATATTATGACCGCGCGGGTGCGATGCGCGATATGGTGCAGAACCACTTGATGCAGCTTTTGTGCCTGATCGCGATGGAGCCGCCTGCGCGCTTTGAGCCTGATGCGGTGCGGGATGAGAAGCTCAAGGTTATTCGCGCGCTTGAGCCTGTCGGGCCGAAAGAGTGTGTGCGTGGCCAATACGCGGGCGATGAGGCGCGGGCGAGCTATGCCGATGATGTGGGGGATGCAGAAAGCACGACCGAGAGCTTTATTGCCCTTAAGGCGCATATTTCAAATTGGCGGTGGGCTGGCACGCCTATTTATATGCGTACAGGCAAGCGCCTGAAGCACCGCGCGAGCGAGATTGCCGTTGTGTTCAAGGATACGCCTCACAACATCTTTGGGGAAGACAGTGGCCGACACCGCAATATCCTGAGCATTCGCTTGCAGCCCAACGAGGGCATCGAGCTCGGCGTGACCATCAAAGAGCCCGGCCCGGGGGGGATGCGGCTGATTGATGTGCCGCTGGATATGAGCTTTGCCGAGGCGCTCGGGCCAGAGGGCGAAGATGTGCCAGATGCCTACGAGCGGCTGATCATGGATGTGATCCGCGGCAACCAGACGCTGTTTATGCGGGATGATGAAGTTGAAGCTGCATGGCGCTGGAGCGATCCTATTATTGCAGATTGGGAAGCGCGGCGCGATGTGCCACTGGCTTATGAGCCTGATAGCGCGGGGCCTGATGACGCGCTTATGTTGATGCACCGTGACGGGCGCCGCTGGAGAGAGATAAGAGAATGAAGTTTGTAACCTATCCTGATGATGAAATGCTCGCCATTGGCGTGGCCAATGTTTTGGCGGGAGAGCTTGAGAATGTGCTGTTCCATGAGGAGCGCGCGAGCCTTGCTGTGCCCGGTGGCACGACGCCGGGGCCGATCTTTGATGCGTTGTGTGCGGCGTCGCTTGAGTGGAGCCGTGTTGACGTGATGCTGACAGACGAGCGCTGGCGCCCTGAAGTGCATGTGCGCTCCAATGCGCGGCTGTTGCGCGAGCGGCTGCTGCAGGGGCGGGCGGCGGAGGCCGTGTTTCACCCGTTTTACACGGGCGCAGACACGCCTGACGAGACATTGGCAGATGTTGAAAGCACGCTTTACCCCTGTCTGCCGCTCTCTGTTGTTTTGCTCGGGATGGGCACGGATATGCACACTGCCTCGCTCTTTCCCGGTGCCGAGGGCTTGGAGGCGGGCCTGAGTGATACGACCACAGCCCTGCTTGTGCCGATCACGGCGGCGGGGGAGCCTGAGCCGCGCGTGAGCCTCACGGCCAATGTGCTCAACGGGGCGATGAAGAAACACCTGATCATCATCGGGGATGAAAAACGCGCAGCTCTGGAGCGCGCGGCGACGTTGCCGCCGGAAAAGGCCCCTGTGAATGCGATCCTGGAAGGCACAACGGTGCATTGGGCGCCCTGATGTTTGAAGCGCAGGTTGCGGCCGAGTGGGCGCGTGTCTTTACGCTGGGCAAGGCGCGGCCGAAGATTGCGGCGCTCTTTGAGGCGGATCCTGCGCGCGCCAAGGGATTTAGCCGTGAGGCCTGCGGGCTTCTGTATGATTTCAGCAAAACCGCGCTGACAGAGCAAAGCCTGACAGCGCTGCTTGATCTGGCCGAGGCCGCCGATGTGGAGGCCAAGCGCGCCGCGATGTTTGCGGGAGAGAAGATCAACGCAAGCGAAGGCCGTGCTGTGCTTCATACAGCGTTGCGGGCAGGGCCTGCGGCTGTGGTCAAGGTCGATGGGCACGATGTGATGCCTGATGTGCGCGCAACGCTTGCGCGGATGCAGGCTTTTGCCCGCAAGATACGGGCCAGCGACATCACCGATGTTGTCAACATCGGCATTGGCGGCTCAGATCTTGGGCCTGTCATGGCCACGCAGGCGCTTGCGCCTTATGGCGACGGGCCGCGTGTGCATTTTGTCTCCAACATTGACGGCGCGCATATTCACGATGTGCTCAAAGAACTGACGCCTGCAAAGACCCTTGTGGTGGTGGCGTCCAAGACCTTTACCACGATTGAGACGATGACAAACGCCAAGACCGCGCGGCGCTGGTTGGCGGCACATGTGGCTGAGCCTGCGGCACAGTTTGTGGCCATCTCCAGCGCTGAGGAGAAGGCGGCGGCGTTTGGGATTCCTGCGGAGCGGGTGTTTGGCTTTGAAGACTGGGTTGGTGGGCGCTACTCGGTTTGGGGGCCGATCGGGCTGAGCTTGATGCTGGCCATCGGGCCTGAGCAGTTTGAGGCTTTTTTGGCGGGCGCACGCGAGATGGATACACATTTTACGACTGCGCCTTTGCGTGAAAACATACCTGTTTTACACGCGCTTGTCGGGCTTTGGCATCATCAGGTCTGTGGCCACGCCACGCGCGCGGTGCTGCCCTACGAGCAGCGCTTGGCGCGCTTGCCCGCCTATCTGCAGCAGCTTGAGATGGAGAGCAATGGCAAGCGCGTGAGCCAGACGGGGCAGGCGCTGGCCTTTGGGTCGGGGCCTGTCGTCTGGGGGGAACCAGGCACCAACGGGCAGCACGCGTTTTACCAGCTTTTGCACCAAGGCACAGAAGTGGTGCCTGCGGAGTTTCTTGTGGCGATGCAGGGGCATGAGCCAGATCTGGCCGACCACCATGCGTTGCTTGTGGCGAACTGTCTTGCGCAGTCGCAAGCCTTGATGTTGGGGCGCAGCCATGAAGATCCGCAGCGTGTGTTTGAAGGCAATCGCCCCTCTGTGACGATGGCGTATGAGAGACTCACGCCAAAGATGTTGGGGCGGATTATTGCGCTCTATGAACACCGTGTGTTTGTCGAGGGGGCGATCCTCGGGATCAACTCGTTTGACCAGTTCGGGGTCGAGCTTGGCAAAGAGATGGCGACCGCTCTGCACCCTGTTCTTGACGGTGCAGCCGCGGAAGGTCTGGACAGCTCAACCGCTCGATTGGCAGCGTTTTACCGCTCTTTTCAGAGCTAGACGTCTAGCGTGAGCCAAACTGGTACGTGGTCGGACGGCTTTTCGCGGCCCCGCATTTCGGCCTGAATTTCGCATTTGACCATGAGATCGGCACATTCCGGGCTGAGCAGGAAGTGGTCAATGCGGATGCCATTGTTGCGCTGCCATGCGCCTGCTTGATAATCCCAGAAGCTGTAGTGCCCGCCACCTTGGGTTTGGGCGCGGAAGGCTTCTGTGAGGCCAAGCGCCAAAAGGCGGCGGTAGGCTTCGCGTGTTTGGGGCAGGGCGAGCGCGTCTTGCTGCCAGCTCTCGGGTTTGGCGGCGTCTTCGTCTTGCGGGATCACGTTGTAGTCGCCCGCCATGAAGAAGGGCTCTTCCAGCGCCAGAAGCTCTTCGGCGCGGGTGTGAAGCCGCTTCATCCACGCCAGTTTATAGTCATATTTCGGGCCCGGGGTCGGGTTGCCATTGGGCAGGTACAGACCGCAGATGCGCAGCGCTGTCTTTTCGCCGACGACTGTGGCCTCGATATAGCGGGCCTGCTCGTCGGTTTCATCGCCGGGCAAGCCGCGCATGACATCTTCCAGTGGCACTTTGGAGAGCAGGGCAACGCCGTTGAAGGATTTCTGACCGTGGGTTTCCAGCTGATACCCGAGCGCCTCGATCTCGTCGCGCGGGAATGCTTCATCGACCGATTTGATCTCTTGCAAGATCGCTACATCGGGGGCGTCTTCTTTGAGCCATGTGATCAGGGTTTCGTATCGGGCTTTGACGCCGTTGATGTTGAATGTCGCGATCTTCATGGGGCCCGCCTTTGTGCACTTCGGGGCAGGTGTAGCGGAAGAATCACCGTTCCGCCAGAGCCGGAGTGCGGGGGTATTCCGGGCGGCGCAGAGGGCAATTCGGGAGGAGATGTATCGTGAGCTTTGCCGTGGGGCGGCCCGGCTTGAGGCTAAAAGTGCCCATACTTCAGGATGTTATAAATACAACTTTAACGGTATCGAAAGTTGTTGATTAACAATCAAAAGTAGATAACGCTAAAGGAACATCAACCTTGGAGGGATTAAACATGACTGCACTTCGTAAACTCATCACACCAACTCAAGAGATCACAGAGACAAGCCTGTTTGACGGTGTCGGCTCTGAACTTTTCATCAGCGGCTCTGCGCCAAGCTCATCTGATCTTATGGCAGGGGATGCCACTGATGCCTTTATCAGCGGATCGGCCCCAACAACCACAGACGCGCTGGCAGGTGACGCGACAGGCGCATTTATCAGTGGATCGGCTCCAACAAGCTCACACACACTCACGGGCGATGCCACAGGGGCCTATATCAGCGGGTCTTCCCCTGCGGCCGACTGACAGGTCTCTCTCCCGATGCTGTAAAGTCGGGCGTATCGGCGGGGGGCAAGGCAGGCTCCCCGCCATTTTTTTAAAGAGTATCGAGGTTATGTTATGGGCAATGTCATCACGCTTGATTTTTCCAAACCTGCGCTGTCGGAAAAGACGCAACAGACAGCTTTGGCGCATTGCTTTGCCCGCCATCGGCGCATCGGGGATGATGTGTTCTGGCTCAAGGAAAATGCCGAGCTTCTCAATGTCCATGAGACGATCGGGAAGCGCTTCAGCCCTGAAACCTTAAGCGCTTATGAAAGTTTTTATGCCAACGTGGAAAGCCGGCTGACCTTCTTTCCACAATACTACCGCTTCTTTTTGTCTATCACGCTTGATCTTGAGGCGCTTGGCCTTGACGGCGATGTGGGGGAGCGCCTCTGTCACTATGCCCAGAAGATGCAGCTGGCCGATGTGGAACTGTCCGATTTGCAGCGCGCTGAAGCCGCGCGGCTGTTGGGCCGTCGGGGCATTGCGCTTGGCGGTGAGGACACGGGACTGCCAGACCGCCTGCGCCGGTTTATTTCGCGCAGTGAGACGTTTTCGGTGCCCAACAAGAAGGCCGCATACGAGCTGACACATATTGTGTTTTATCTGAGTGAATATGGCCGCCGCGACCCGGAGTTGAGCGAAGAGGCGGCCCGCAGCCTCATGTTTGCGGGCACGCTGGCGCTGATTGACGAAAACGCTGATTTGCTGGCGGAAATCTGTATCGCGCTTCGCTTTGCGCGCCGCCCTGTGCCTCAGGCTTGGGAAGATTGGGTGCAGGCTGTGCGCAGAAGCTTTGATGTCAGCGCTGAAGCCACGCCGCCGATTGACGACTACCACGAGTTTCTGATGAGCAATTGGCACGCCATGGTGACGGGCTGTGCGAGCTTTGAGCAGCCGATGAGCGCCGAGCGGATGATTTTTCGCAGGTCACACGGCCATCATGGCGTGCTGCGGGCGATGTCGGAATACCTTTACAACCTTGCTGAGCGCCGTGTCGATGACTGGGGCGCCATGCGGCTGCAGCTAGAGGGGATGCTGGCAGGAGAGGCCTATGCCCACCTCTTGGAGGCCGAAGCGGCCTATCCCGAGTTTGACGCTTTTTTTGCGCTGTTTGCGCGGGCGGGTGGCTGAGCCTACATCGAAAAGGACACGCCGCAGCCACAGGAGCTAGAGGCGTTCGGGTTTTCGATCACAAACCGCGCACCGATCAGCTCTTCGACGTAGTCGATTTTGGCTCCCGTGAGAAAAGGCTGGCTGACCTCGTCAATCACCACTTTTTCACCAGCGCCTTCCAGCACCAGATCATCGGCAGCCGGATCATCAAGTTTGATTTCATATTGAAAGCCCGAACAGCCACCGCCCTCAACGGCAACGCGCAGGGCTTTGCCTTCTTTGCTGGCTCCAATGGCGGCGAGTTGCTCAAAGGCTTTTTCTGTGACGGCGGGGGGGACGAACATGGGCTCGGATCCTTACGGGCTGGCGGGTTTACCTGACGGCTCAGTGCCATATATATGGGGCGATGTAAGCGGCGGCAAGGATGAGACGCAATGCAATTTGAAATGGCGCCCTTCGCAAGCCGCCCCGAGACAGCCCGTGGCCGTCTTTTCCCCGAGGCAGAAAGCGCGTTTCGCACGTGTTTTCAGCGGGATCGTGACAGGATTATTCACTCCAGCGCCTTTCGCAGGCTCAAGCACAAGACACAGGTCTTTCTTGAACATGAGGGCGACTATTACCGCACGCGGCTGACGCATTCTATCGAGGTGGCCCAAGTGGCACGGACGATCTGTGGCGCATTGGGGCTGAACTCGGAGCTGACCGAAGCGGTCGCGCTTGCCCATGACCTCGGGCATACGCCCTTTGGCCACACGGGCGAAGACAGCCTGGATGCGTTGATGCAACCTTACGGCGGCTTTGACCACAATGCGCAGGCCATTCGCATTGTCACCTCGCTTGAGCGCCACTATGCGGACTGGGACGGGCTGAACCTGACGTGGGATTGTCTTGAAGGGATTGCCAAGCACAACGGGCCCGTCGCGGCGCCTGTGCCTTACGCCTTGGCCGAGTATGATGCGCGCCATGATCTGGAACTGGGCACCCATGCCAGTGCAGAGGCTCAGGTGGCCGCCTTGTCTGATGATATTGCCTATAACCATCACGATATTCACGATGGCCTGCGCGCAGGGCTGTTCGAGGTCGAAGAGCTGCTTGGTTTGCCCATTGTGGGTGCGTGTTTTCGGGAGGTTGATGCGCGCTATCCTGCGCTTGACCCTGCGCGCCGCCAGCACGAGGCGTTGCGGCGCTTCTTCGGAGTTTTGGTGGAGGATGTCATTTCTACGAGCCGTGCGACGGCTGGCGAGATTGCCGCTGAAAGCGCGTTTGATGTGCGCCATGCGGGGCGGCCGCTTGTGCGGTTTTCGCCAGCGCTTTGGGCTGACTTGAAGGTCATTCGCGCATTTCTGTTTGAGCGCATGTATCGTGCGCCGTCGGTTGTGCGAATGCGCGCGCGCGCCTCATTGATTGTGGAGGGCTTGTTTGAAGGCTATCTCGCCACCCCCGAGCTTTTGCCGGAAGAGTGGCACGACGCTTTGAGCGATGCTTTGGGAGAGCAGCTTGAGACTGCGCGGATTGTCTCGGATTACCTGAGTGGCATGACCGACCGGTTTGCCACTCAGGAATATATGCGCCTGATCGGGCCTTTGCCCGAATAACCCTATTTAGAAGGGGATTTCGTCGTCAAAGTCGGAGTTGTTCCCAACTTGCTGTGGCTCTGACGGGCCACCGAAGCGGTCGTCTTGGCCGCCACCGTAGGAGCCGCCACCGCCGCCACCAAAGCTGCCGCCATTGCCGCCACCTTCGCCGCGCCCGTCGAGCATGGTGAGTGTGCTGGTGTAGGGGCGCAGAACAACTTCGGTGCTGTAGCGGTCAGCGCCAGATTGGTCCTGCCACTTGCGGGTTTCAAGCTGGCCTTCGATGTAAACTTTGGAGCCTTTTTTCAGATATTGCTCGGCAACGCGTGCCAGAGGTTCTGAGAAGATCGCGACAGAGTGCCATTCTGTGCGCTCGCGGCGCTCGCCGGAAGATTTGTCTTTCCAGGTTTCTGACGTTGCAATGCGCAGGTTGCAGACCTTGCCGCCATTCTGAAAAGTGCGCACTTCGGGGTCGCGCCCCAAGTTGCCGATGAGAATGACTTTGTTAACCGAGCCTGCCATGTTGCGCCTTTCTTGAGAATCTCTGTGGTGTTTGACAGAGCTTACATCATCACGGCCGCGTTAATGAAAGCATAAAACTTGACGTAAATGAGCGAGAAACTGCGAAATGGGGGCGTAAAGCCAATGGATGCTGGAAATCTGAGCTGTGAGCTATAATGTGCCCGCAAGTTTTTTGGGGGAAATGAAGATGCACAAAATGCTCTTGAGCGCTGTCTTGGCGGTCTCGCTTGTGCCTGCGGGCGCATCGGCCGAATTGTTCGGATCGAAAAGCAAGTCTCACTTCAAAACCCAAACCCGGATTCTGGATACGCGGGCGAAATCCCAGTATTCCTCTTCGATCAGGCTACAGCCAGCCAAAGTGGTTGCGCCGACAAAGTGGGGCACTGAGGCGTTCAAGCCCTATCAGGGCCAGAACGGGCCTTACGTAGACATGGCCAAGAGCGTTGCGCGCAAGCACGGTGTCCCTGTTGATCTGTTCTTGAGACTGGTGCAGCAGGAAAGCGGCTGGAACGCGTCTGCGCGCTCACACAAGGGCGCTTTGGGGCTGGCCCAGCTGATGCCAGGCACGGCACGGGCCTTGCGGGTGAATCCCCATGACCCCTATGAGAACCTTGAAGGCGGGGCCCGCTATCTGAAAACCCAGTATAGCGAGTTTGGCTCGTGGCGCTTGGCGCTTGCGGCTTACAATGCTGGGCCTGGCGCGGTGAAGAAATATGGCGGCGTACCGCCCTTCAAAGAGACGCGCAACTACGTCAAGGTTATCTGGGGAAGCTAGGCGCTTCCCCTCAAAGTTTACTCGGCTGCTGCGAGCTTGATCACGGGCTCCATCTCTTTCAGAGCTTCATCAGAGAGGTGGCATTTGATCTGGTGACCGTTGCCCATGTCTTTGACAGGGGGCACTTCTGTCTCACAAAGGCCGCCAGCGACCTTGCTCTTCCAGTTACAGCGGGTTTGGAAGGGGCAGCCTGAGGGCGGGTTCATCGCGGATGGAATATCGCCTTCCAATACGATGTGCTTTTTCTGGATGCTGGTGTCGGCAATAGGCACAGCCGAGAGCAGCGCTTCTGTATACGGGTGGTAGGGCGGTGCGAAAACTTCGTCTGTTTTGCCGAGTTCAACCACATGCCCAAGGTACATTACCATAACGCGATCAGAGAGATAGCGGACGATGCTCAAGTCGTGACTGATGAAAAGCAGCGTGGTTTTATGCTCGCGCTGGATCTCCATCAGAAGGTCTGTAACTGCGGCTTGGACGGACACATCGAGCGCTGAGACCGGCTCGTCAGCCACCACGATGCGGGCATCGCCGGCAAAGGCGCGGGCGATGCCGACGCGCTGCTTTTGCCCACCCGAGAGCTGACGTGGCATGCGGTCGGCGAAGGCGCGGGGCAGCTTCACCAGATCCAGCAGTTTCAGCATCCGTTCACGGCGGTCGGCGTCACTGTCGCCAATGTCAAAGACCTCGAGCGCGCGGATGATCTGACGCCCCACCGACATGGAGGGGTTGAGGGTATCAAACGGGTTCTGGAACACCATCTGGATATCGGCGACGGTCTTTGAGCCGCGCTTTTCGATGGGTGTGTTGCCGATGCTGTTGCCATCCAGTTCGATGGTGCCGTCGGTTGCGGTCTCAAGCCCCATCAGCACTTTGGCAAAGGTTGATTTGCCACAGCCAGACTCACCCACAATGGCCAATGTCTCGCTTTCGCGGGCCTCAAAGCTGAGGGTTTCGTTGGCTTTGACCACGCGCACGTCACCACCGCCAAAGAGGGCATTTGCCGCAACTTCGTAGTATTTCTTGAGGTTTTTCATTGAAAGAACGACCTCGCCGATCTCGCCTTTGGTCTTTGTATCTGCGGCAATCAGAGGGGCGTTCCAGTCGATCTCTTTGAACTTCAGGCAGCGGGTTTCATGGCTGCCTGTGTCATCGACAGAAGACATGGGCACAAAGCCTTCGTCGCAGAGGCCTTCTTGGAAATAGTCACATCGCGGGCCGAAATTGCAGCCTTTCGGGCGCTCGTGGGGCAGGGGAAAGTTCCCCGGAATAGCCACCAAGGGGCGCGCGTTTTTGTCGGCGCCGGGGAGGGGGATAGAGCGGAAAAGGGCTTGTGTATAAGGGTGTTGCATGTTGTTGAACACGGTCTCGATGTCGCCGCGCTCGACGGCTTCGCCCGAATACATCACACAGATACGGTCACAGGTTTCAAGCACCAGCCCGAGGTTGTGGGAGATAAACAGCATCGAGGTGCCGTATTTCTTGCCCAGATCCTTCACAAGCTCCACAACCGCCGCCTCGACGGTCACATCAAGCGCGGTGGTCGGCTCATCGAGGATCAGCAAAGAAGGCTTTGACATCAAGGCCATAGCGATCACGATGCGCTGCTGCTGGCCGCCAGAAAGCTGGTGGGGATAGCTTGAGAGCATGCGCGCGGGGTCGGGGAGTTTGACGTCTGTGACCACCTCCAGAGCGCGGTTGTAGGCCTCTTCTTCTGACACGCCCTCATGGATCATCGGCACTTCCATGAGCTGTTTGCCGATCTTCATTGCGGGGTTCAAAGAGGCCATAGGCTCTTGATATATCATGGCAATTTCGTTTCCGCGGATGTCGCGGAGCTCGTCATCGCTTAAGGAGGCCATGTCGCGGCCCTTGAATTTGATCGAGCCGCCGACGATGCGGCCGTTTTTGCCAAGGTCGCGCATGACGCCGAGCGCCACTGTTGACTTGCCGCAGCCAGATTCTCCAACCAAACCAACGGCTTCGCCCGGAGCAACCTTGACAGAAAAGTCCATCACAGCGGGGATTTCCCTGAGCCGCGTGAAGAAAGAAATCGAGAGTTTGTCGATCTCAAGGATCGGGCCTTCATACTGGATTTTAGCCATTAACGTTCTCCCTGTGTGGCGCAAAACGGGGGGGTGATAAGCGTGCACACCCCGTGCACCATGCGTGCACCGCCTGATGAGGCTTCTTGAGGGGTGTGAGCGTTAACCATTCCGTTGCGTCCTTAATGTCTTGTTCATTTTGGTGGTGACGCGGCAGACTGAGCCGCCGCGCCGAAGTGTCAGTCTTTCAGGCTCTCTTCGCGCAGACCGTCGGCCAAGAGGTTGAGGCCCAGAACGAGCGTCAGAAGCGCGAAGGCAGGCGGCAGAGCGGGGTGCGCATAGATGGCCAAGAGCTTGCGGCCCTCGTTGATCGTGCTGCCCCAGTCCGGGCTTTCTGGCGGCAGGCCGAGGCCGAAGAAGCCGAGGGTGCCGAGCAGGATCGTGGTGTAGCCGATGCGCAGGCAGAAATCGACGATGAGCGGGCCGCGCGCGTTGGGCAGGATCTCCCAGAGCATGATGTACCACGGGCCTTCCCCACGGGTCTGCGCCGCTGCCACATAGTCGCGGCTGTGAATGTCGAGCGCGAGGCCGCGCACGATGCGGAAGACTGTGGGCGAGTTTACAAACACCACCGAGACGAAGACCACGAGAACACCGGGGGCGGGGTTAAAGAAATCGAGCGCGCCGAGAATGTCGATCTGGCTGTCAGGTGCATTGATCGTGACCATATAGAGGATGACCATGGGGATCAGCACGACCAAGAGCCAGAACTTGTTTTTCGCAGGGTCGGTCTGGAAGCGTGAGCTGATCAGGACACCCGCAAAGACGATGGGAAAGATGAAGAGCACAATCGCCATATATTGCGGCAGGCCTGTCTCGACGATTTCGGGGGTGACGAGCAGGTAAAACAGCAAGATCACCGGGAAGGCGAGAATGAGGTTTGCCAAGAAGCTCAGCACCGTGTCGAGCGAGGCGCGAAACATCATCGCAAACAGAACCGCAAGGATAACCCCGAGCATGACAAAGTTGGCCAAGCCGCCGCCGTAGCCCGCTGCGAGGGTGGCGAGGGCAAAGACAACGCCTGTGGCGATCATGCCCAAGCTGCCTTTGCGCAGCGCTGGCCCCGAGAAGTAGCCCGCAGGCAAGCCCAGTGTGATCCCGACCATGAAGGCAAAGAGCGTGGCCAGTGGCGCGATCATGATCACGATGACCGAGCCTGTGACCATGCGCGAGAAGACATCGCGCGCGAGGTTGTCACCGCCGAGCAGGTAGTAGGGGTATTCGCCAAGCTCCGCACCGCGCAGGGGCGTGCCGGGCACTTTGTTTTTCATCCCCGAGGCCTGATCAAGCGGGCCATGAGTGGCGATCATGTCAAAGAGGCCGTTAAAGCCCGCTGTGAAGACCCAGAACATCACAAGAGCGAAGCCGAACATGCCGATCGCGTTGTCAAAGAGCTTGCCGTAGAGGCCAAGCTTGCGCTTGTAGCGGATCGAGACCGCAAAGAGCAGGGTGAGCGCGACCCAGACAGGCATGAAGCGCATGAAGATCGAGGCGAGGATGCCGCGGCCTTGCATGACGGCGATGTTCTTTTGTTGGGCAAGCGCGTCGCCTGTGGGCAGCGCTGACGGGTCCATCGTGGCGAGCTGCTCGCGGAAGGCAGCCCCCGCAAAGAGGAGCGTGTAGGCCAGCCATGCGGCGACGGTGAGGCCAATGAGCTTAAGCGCGAGACCAAAGACCCAGCCCAGTGTCTCGGCGGGGTCATCAAACAGCGAGTTCAAAAACACGCTCAGCATCGCGGCAAAGAGGCCCAGGCCAGCAAGGCCCAGAAGGATCTTGCCCAAGGCGGCCAGCTCCATGCCACCGCTCAGCGAGGGGCTGAGCGCGTTGTAGATATAGCCTATGCCAACAACGAGCAGAGTGACCACGGCGATGCCATTGAACAGCGAGAAGCTGCCTTTGGCCGAGTTGCCTGTGAGCGAGAGCAGCATGGCACAGAGGCCAGCCAGCACAGCGAGGGTTGCGAAGACGGCGAGGAAGCTTCCGAAAAAGCCTGCGTATGCGCCAAACCATGTAAGAGGTTCCATAATCATTATCCCTTACGAAATGCGGATGCGCGGGTTGAGGAAGACGTAGCCGATATCACTCAGAAGCTGGGTGATGAGAACCACGAAGACGGAGACAACCGAGACCCCGAGCAGAAGCTCGATATCATTGTTGCCTGCTGCCGCGACGAGCGTCCAGCCAAAGCCCTTATAGTTGAAGAGCGTCTCGACGATGACCACACCGTTGAGCAGCCACGGGAGCTGCAACATGATCACTGTGAACGGCGCGATGAGTGCGTTGCGCAGGGCGTGTTGCATGACAATATTGCGGAACGCGACGCCCTTGAGCCTTGCGGTGCGGATATATTGCGCGGTCATGACTTCGGCCATGGAGGCGCGTGTCATGCGCGCGATATAGCCCATGCCGTAGAGTGCGATGGTGAGCACGGGCAGGAAGAAGTTCTCGAAATTGGCACTTTCCATTGCGGATGTGGCTGTGCCTTTGAAGAGCGTCTTGCCCTCAATCAGCCCTGCATCGGCGAGAATGGGCGAGAGGCCGAACCGCGAGCTTGCCAGAAGGGCAATGAAGATGACGCCCGAGACATATTCTGGTGTGGCCGTTGTGGCGATGGAGGCGGTTGAGAGGGTGCGGTCGGTGCGGGAGCCTTCGCGCATCCCCGCGAGGACGCCGACAAGCAGCGCCGAGGGCACCATCAGCACCATGACCCAGAACATGAGCTTGGCGGTGAGGCCAAGGCGTGTGCTGATGATCTCGGTGACGGGGGCTTTAAAGACGGTTGAGTAGCCCCAGTCGCCCTGGAGAATGCCGCAGTAGCGCGGGGCTGTTGCAGGCTCGACGCCCGGGCGCAGGCAGCGGCCTGTCAGCTCGCCTTCGGCTGTTGTGTAGGTGAACCCCGGGGCCACTCCGAGCCACTCGGCGTATTTGCGCGGCAAGGGCTGTGTGTAGCCACGGTTGCCCAGCCATGTGGAGACTTGCTCGTCTGACATGCGCATGTTGCCTTGGGTTTTGGCGAGTTTTTCGAGGTTCGGGTAGAGGTTGGTCAAGAAAAAGACCACGAAGGTCAGGCAGAGCGCTGTCAGTAGCATCACGCCGAGCCGTCGAAGGATAAATAGTCCCATTTAGGTTCCCCTGTTCATCAGGCGATTGTCAGACGCAGGCGTCTGTTTTGGGTGATGCGCGCTTTGGCGCATCAGCGAATGTGGCAGCGCAACGCGCGTGGTTGGGAAAGTGCCTGTTGGTTTGAGGCTGTGGTGCATCGGTGTGGATGCGGGCAACAGTCTGTAGCTGCACGAGGCGATCACGCCCGTGTCAGCCGCGCATAAAACCTGCGGCATATATCACTCCCTTTTGGGCCGAGGCCCTGCCGCTTTGTTGCGGTCTTGTCCCATCGGTTAACCTATACGGCCACAGCTGGGGGGGCGGCGTCAATGGGCTGCGTGACTTATTTTGGCGATTTTGCGACATTTCTCCGTGCCAAAAGCGACATTTTGCGCTGCGAGCCGCTAGCCGCGCTCAAGCGGATGCCAGCGCGACATGCGGGCACGGAACCAGGTGCGCTGGCGTTTGGCGTATTGGCGCGAGGCAATGCAGGCGCGCGCGCGGGCTTCTTTGAGGCTGATCCCGCCTTTGAGATGGGCGATCAGCTCAGGGGCACCGATGGCTTTGGATGAGGGCTTCTCGGGGGACCAATCGGCCAGATTGGCCTCGGCCTCAGCCAGCGCGCCTTGGGTGAGCATCATGTCAAAGCGCTGTTCGATACGGGCGTTGAGCCAGTCTTTCCCGGCATTCAGGACAAAAGGCTGCACCGTGCCAAGCGGCATATCGGGCGGAGGCGTGTCGGCTTGCCATGCGGCGAGGCCGCGCCCTGTGCTGCGCTGGACCTCCCAAGCCCGCTGCACGCGCATGGGGTTTTGCAGGTCGATCCTGGCGGCGGTGGCCGTATCAAGTGCGGCGATCATCTCTGCCAAGCCCGCCGGTGTGGCGCGCAATGCGTCGGCCTCGGCGCGCACCTCCGGGGGGGTGAGAGGGATTTCGGCCAAGCCTTCGGTGAGGGCGGCAAAGTAAAGCCCTGTGCCACCCACGATGATCAGCCGTGTGTTGCCTGCTGCAAGCCTGCGCACCTCGGCAAGCCATTCGCCCACTGAATAGGGGTGTGTGCCCGCAACATGGCCATAAAGCGCATGCTCTGCGCGCGCTTCTTCCTCGGCGGAGGGGCGGGCTGTGAGCAGGCGCCAGTCAGCGTAGACCTGAAGCGCGTCAGCGTTCACAATGAGGCCACCTTGCGCCTCGGCAATCTCGAGTGCGAGGGCGGATTTGCCCGAGGCTGTTGGCCCCGCAATCAGAACGGGTTGCTCGGCGGATATGGGAGGCAAGCTGCGCATGGGACAGCCTTTACCCTAGATGCATCTGCTCGCAAAGCGGGGTTTTGGGGTTGGCGCAGGGCCGCTTTCACAGTGTCACGCGGTGCGGCTCGATTTGGTTGCCGATAGCTATCTTTAGATAGCCGGTTTAGAGCCGCTTATAATGAGACCCAAAAGGTGCGTTTCAGAGGACAAAAATATCGTGGGTGCGACGCGTTATTGCCGCAAAATATGGGCATTCTGCTTAGCGCTGTGTCGCTAAAGACACGACGAGGGGAGGTATCTTTTGAACGTTATCTTTTCGTTAATATCGTTTTTATAACTCACCTGTTGAACGATGGAACAGGACGCAAAATGGCTTTTCATGCTGAGAATGGAAGAGAGTTTGTTGGGCTTCGGCGCAAGGCCGGGATTGGCAAACAGATTGTCTATGACAAGCTTCTTGGCAAGCGTGTGCTGCTCAATATTGTCGACCACTCCACCAAGGATACGCTGATTGAAGATGCGTTGCGCGAAGGTATTTCGAGCAAGAATGTGCTGAAAGGCGTTATTGCGGCTCTTCAGGCGCGCTCCATCGAGGTTGACTACGCGTTCTGAGCGGCGCGGAGCCTCTCCGGAAACAGCTGTGAAGGGCTTGCTGCTGTCAAAGGCACTGTGCCTGATCGGTGAGACACATCAGAATTTCTTCGCGAATGGCCGGCTTGCTGAGGCGCGCGACCTCACCGAGGCCATCAGGAATAATGCCTTCTGTTGAGGTGTAGCCACTGAGGAACGCGAAGGGGATCGCCTTTTCGCCCAGCTTTTCGGCGACAGGCACACTCAATTTGTCATAGCCAAGATTGAAGTCAAGAAACGCGAACTCGATGTTGTATGACTTGATGCAGCGAAGAGCCGTATCTGCGGAGTTGCAGATATGAATATTATTGTACCCAGCCTCTCGCAATATCTCTTCCATCAACATCGCGAGGAGGGCGTGATCTTCGACAATAAGAATGTCTCTCTCTTGCATTTAACTTTGGTCCTTCTAGATCAAGTATCCAAGATCTGATTTCATGCTGTTTCCGTCGCTAGGGGCGTGAATTTAGTCTGTGGCGGATCTTCGGTCAGCTCAAACTCGAGCTCAAAGCTCAGGCCTTCGGGCCGATAACTGACAGACACGCTTCCCCCCAGGTCTCGCTCAAGCACACGCTCCAGAACGAGGCTGCCGAAGCCTTTGTGATCGGGTTTGGCCAATATTTCAGGCCCGTCTTTTTCGCTCCAGGCGATATGGGCGATACGGCCGGGGCCATCGTGTGTTACGTCTGTTTGAATCGTGACAAGGCCTTGTTCTGATGAGAGCGCGCCATATTTTGCGGCGTTTGTCATAAGCTCGTGAATCCCCATGCCCATAGAGAGCGCATGTTCTGCACTCAGCATGAGATCAGGCCCGCTGAGCACAACTCTTTTCTCTTTGTCGCCTTCAAAGGGCGCTGCCTCGTTCGCGATGATTTCGGCGAGCGAGGCTTTTGTCCAGTTGGAGGATGTCAGCAGGTCATGGGTGCGCGAGATCGCGTCGAGCCGGTTTTCAAGGCGCTTTTGATAGACCCGGGGGTCATCAACATCTTTGAGCAGAAGTTTGGAAATAGAGCTGATGATGGCGAGGGTATTTTTCACGCGGTGTTGAAGCTCGGCCATGAGCAGTTTCTGATGCTCGTTCTGGCCTTGAACGTGCTCTAGCAGTTCGACTTGATCCGTGATTTCGCGCACACAAGAGCCTGCTGCCACCACCTGCTGGCGCTTCCAGACGGGGTAATAGTCGGTCATCCAGTGGCGTGTTTTGCCAGGGGCGGCTTCGGTTATGCCCGAGATTTTGATATCTCTCACCGCCTGGCCCGTTGTGAAGACTTTATCATAAATCTCGACAAGCTTGGGGTCTAGGTCAGGAAGAAGCTGCTTGATGGTTTTGCCGATATGATCACGGCGTTCAAATCCGTTGATCTTTGCGAGGCTTTTGTTCATGCGCAGAAAGCGCAAATCACGATCTACGAGGGAAAGGCCAACCGGGGTTGTGTCATAGAGGTTTTCAAGCTCGGCATTGAGCGCTTCGAGGTCTTCGTTGCTGGTCTGGAGGCTTTCACGCGAGGCTTCCAGCTCTTCGTTGGTAGACTGTAACTCCTCGTTCATGCTCATGAGCTCTTCATTCATGCTCATCAGCTCTTGGCCTTTGGCGTCAAATTCGGCCATCGTGTTGGCGAGTTGTTTGCGCAGCTTGATGTTCTCGAGCTCGAGAGCTGTTTTGTCGGACACTTCGTTTTGCTGCATCAAAATTGCCAGCTCTTGCATGTCGCTGACGCGCACCTCGGCCAGTATCAGGAGAAACTCGGTGCCTGCGGGCGCGACTTTGACATCATAGATCGTTGTGTTGGCCCCGCTGGCCACGACAACGCTTTTGCGCTGTTGAACTGTGTTTGTCTCTTGGGCGGTGTTGAGGCAGCTGCGCACAGGCTGGCGCAATTCGGGCGCCAGATAGGTGTCGATGAGATTGGAGGGCACCCCGTGGGACGGCTGGATCAATCCGCTCATGTTCTGGGAGGTGTATAGGACCTCACCGAAGCCTGAGACAAGCGCAAAGGGCGCGGCAAAGCTGCGCAGAAACTCTGCTTCGGCCAAGCTCTCTTGAGACAGGTCATACTTGGGTGACGGATGTAGTGCAGCCGGTTGAAAGCTTAGTTTCTGGCCGGACTTGCGTCGGATATCCTGAGTGGAGGAAAAGGTTGTCTTGGCGTCGTTGTTTCTTTGGTAGATGCGGTGGCGCTTGTCGCACACATCAAAGAACGCGTCCTGGCCTGCGAGACCTTCGGACGGACCGAGAAACAGGTGGCCACCGGGCTTCAGGGCGAAGTGGAGCTTGGGGATGACCTGCTTTTGGAGCTGGCTGTCAAAATAGATCAGCATGTTGCGGCAGCAGATCAGATCAAGGCGCGAGAAAGGCGGGTCTTGCAGGAGGTTGTGGGGCGCGAAGATGCAAACTTCCCGCAGCTGTGGTGTCGCGCGGTAGAGGCCGTTTTCAAACTGAAAGAACCGCGCCTTGCGGTCGGCTGACAGGCTGTCGATCGCGGAGGGGCCGAAGATGCCTGCGCGCGCTGCGAGGAGGGCGGCGGCGTTGATATCGGTGCCAAACACCTGAAGCACACGCGGATCGCCACGGGCTTCCATCTCCTCGATACAGAGCATGGCGACAGAGTAGGCTTCCTCGCCTGTCGAGCAGCCGGGAACCCAGATACGGAGCGTGTCTTCACTGCTCTCAAGACGCGGCGTGATCACCAGCTTGCGCAGCGCCTCAAAAGCCTCTGGATCACGGAAAAACGAGGTCACGCCGATCAGAAACTCTTGTGCCAGAAGCAGCGCCTGCTGCTCGTCTTGCAGGATCGTTTGCAGATCTGTCACATCGGAAATGCGCAGAAGGTGCATCCGGCGTTTGATGCGGCGCACGAGGGTGCCGGGCTTGTAGCTGGAAAAGTCGTTGCCGGTGATCTCGGCGAGGCGGGCCGTCAGCTCGGGGAGGGCGCGCTCTATGTCTTCGTTGGCGATGTCGGCGGTTGTGAGGCCTTCGGTGCTGTTGCCCAAGGCCTCTTCAACGTATGTGGCAATCTGGCTTGCGGGCAGAATATAATCGACCATCCCCGTGGCGATGGCGCTTGCGGGCATGGAGGAAAACTGGGCTTCGGCACTGTCCTGGGCCAGTGCGAGGCCGCCTGCTGCTTTGATCCGCACCAATCCCTCGGCGCCGTCGTGGCCCGAGCCGGACAGCACAACGCAAATGGCGCTGGCACCGCGTGCAGCGAGGGATGTAAACAGGATGTCCAGCGGGTGTTGGCGCTCTTCGGGTTTGGAGTATTGGCTGAGTCTGAGCGTGTCGCCTTCCAGCGTGGCGACTGTGCCGGGGGGCACAACATAGAGGTGGTTGGGTTGGAGCGTGTCGCCGTCTGCTGCGGCGCGAACGGGCAAACTTGTTTCGGCTTGTAAGAGCTCGCTCAAGCTTGAGGGCTGGTTTGGAGGCAGGTGTTGCAAGACCACGTAGGCCGCCCCTGTTTGGGGGGCCGTTGCGCGCGCAAAGGCTTTCAGCGCGTCAAGGCCGCCGGCTGACGCGCCGACACCAACAACAGGAAAGATTTCGTCACCGTACATATAACGCAAGCCCCCACAGCTTCCTAAAATGTCACTCACATGTCTCCATAGTGAAATTGATACGTCTTTAGATACTTTATATAACCCTTGGTGCTGCGGGCATAGACAATTATTGATAAATTTTTGTGATCGCTCCAGCTGTCTGAGATTCAATATTATTGATATATTATCAATATCCTGTGGCGCGCTCCGTAATATAGGAGCACAGTGCGACATGCCCCTTTGGTCTGGAAACACTCGCTGTTTATGGGGAGGGGCTGTTCCTGAAATGGAACCAAGTTTGTGACTCTATGTCGCAAAAAAGAGTCGCAATAAGCTTTTTAAGTGACGTTTTTTGGTGCAAAAATTTGTGTACTTCGGTTGTGTTTCTTCACAAATAAACTTTTGAATAGGGCCTTAAAACAGGCTGAGCTGGTCGTTTGAAACAGGCTTGCTGCGGCTACTGCTCTTGCGTTTGCGACTGCCGTGCTTTTGATAGACCGCTTCTTTTGAGCGCAAATAGCCTGTGCTTTGTCGCACGGCGGCGATCTTGTCTTTGGCGGCTTTGGCCGACTGTGTGAGGTCGACAACAGGTGCAGGGTAGGCGGTGTCGCCTGCACCTGTTTCAAAGAGTGTCACGTCTTGCGCCCAAGGCGTATGGGCGGCCTGTGCGCTCAGGTGGGCCAGTTCTGGTACCCAGCGCTTGATAAAACGCGCCTCCGGGTCTTGGTCGAGGCCCTGTTTGACGGGGTTGTAGACACGGATCGCGTTGATACCTGTGACGCCGGATTGCATCTGGAACTGGCTGTAGTGAATGCCGGGTTCATAATCGGTAAAAAGCCCGGCCATGTAGGGCGCTGTTTTGCGCCAGTCGAGCCAGAGCTGGTAGCTGGCGAAGCTTACAAGCATGGCGCGCATGCGAAAGGTGATCCAGCCTTGGTGGATGAGGCTGCGCATACAGGCATCGACAAATGGCACGCCTGTTTGCCCTGTTTTCCAGGCCTCAAACAGGTCTTCGCGGTGCTCTGGCTCGCGCAGCCCTTCAAAGGCGCGGTGCATACAGTGGGTTTCGAGGCTGGGTTGGTCCTCCAGCTTCTGGATAAAGTGGCAGCGCCACGCAAGGCGCGAGCCAAAGGCCGTAAGGTTGCGCGCAAAACGGCCTTTCTCAAGTGGGCTGAGCGCGGCCTTGCGCCGTGCGAGGGCTTGCACCACTTCACGTGTCGAGAGGGTGCCCCAAGCCAAATGTGCTGACAGGCGCGAGCAGGCGTGCTCGGATGGCCCGGGGGCTGATATATGTTTGAGATAGCCCGTTGCGCGCGTTTCCAGAAAGCTGCGCAAATCGGCTATGGCGGCGCTGCGGCCACCTTGCTGGGTGAGGCCTGTGAGCGGCGCGCCAAACAGCGGGTCGTCTTTGGCGGGAAGCGGCGCAAGCGCGACCTCTGGTGCGGGCATCAAGCTGTCAGGTTTGGGCGTGACGGGCCGCGCCACACGCTGGTTGCGCTGCGCGCTCCAGTCATCGCGGCTTTTCAGGCCACGCACGACCCCGTTTGACGGCCGCTCATGCACCGTGACACCAAGGCTGCGGCACATGCGGCGCAGCGCGATATCGCGACGGTATGTCCAGAGATCGGCGGTTTCTTCATGTGCCCAGAGCGTGGCTGCGCCGTGTTGCTCATGAAGCGATTTCACAACATCGCAGGCCGCGCCGACACGCACAACGAGCGGTTGGCCGAGCTTTTGTAAGCCTTGGTCAAGCTCGCTCAGGCAATCGTGGATAAAGTGCCAGTGCCGCCGTGCTGCGAAGGGCTGACGCCAGTACTCGGGCTCGACAATATAGAGCGGAATGACAGGCGCGCCTTGCTTGGCCGCTTCAAAGAGCGGTGCGTGGTCTTGCAGGCGCAGATCACGCTTGAACCAGACAATATGAGGCGCGAGGCTCGCCATGGGCTTATTTATACTGCGCGCGGCGGGCCGAAAAGCTCTGCACGCGTTTGCGCCACGCCACGTAGCTTCCGCGGCGCAGGGTGCGGCTCATCAGGGCTTTGACCTCGGATTCAGACAGGCCGTAGTGGTCTTTGATCTGGGCGAAGCTCACATGATCAGAGAGCGCCATTTCGACGATGTCGCTCACTTGGGCTTCATCAAGGTGTTGGGGGATCTGCGCTTTAGGCAAGGTTGAGCGCCTCCAGAAAGTGAGGGATCTGTTTTTTGACTTTGAAAAACCCCTTGGTCGCATGGGGCCAGACCAGCGCATCATAGGGGCGGGTCTGAAACAACAGGTGTTGGCTCTGTTGAGCAAGGTGGCGCTGTGCTTCTGCCATGCCATCTGCGACATGACCCACGGGGATATGGGCTGTGAGGGCGGTTTGCACACCAGCTTGCGTAAGGGCGTCACCTATGGCTGTGCTCCATGTGTGGCCTGTGTAGGCCTCTCCCCCGAGGTCTTTGACTGTGTTGCGCACCGCCGCTTGTGCAAAGGGCGAGGCCTCTGGCGAGACAAGCCCCAAAACACCACGGCAGCTTGGCGCAGGGGCTGCGCCGCTGAGGCAGTCTTCCTCGGTGATGACAAGGATGTGGGGGGCTGTGTGATCGGCTGTCTGGGGGCTAAAGGGCAGGAGCGGGTGCTCCTGTGCCTCCTCCAGCGGGGCGGCGTTTTCGACCAGCTGGCCTTTCGGGAAAAAGCGGCCTTCGGTGAATGTGGCGATGTTGTCGGCGCGGGCGAGGTAGTGTTTGCCTTTGGTGTGCAACCCTGCAACCCAACGCCAGCTGAGCGTGTTGGAGGCGGGGTCGCCATCGCGCAGATGCTGGAGGAAAAAGGCAGCGCCCAGCTCCCATGGCAGGCGCAGCGTGAAGATCCAGATCGAGGCAAACCACATGCGGGCGTGGTTGTGCAGGTAGCCCGCGCGCTTGAGGCTCTCGCACCAGTGATCAAAGCAGGCGATGCCTGTCTCGCCCGCGACCGCTTGGGCATAGACCGTTTTTTGAGCGCCCTTCAGCGGGGGCTGTTGGCTTTGAGCGGATGACCAGACGGTGGGGCGCTGCTCCAGCCAGCCTTTGAAGTAGCCACGCCAGAACACCTCCTGCACATATGACATCGCCGCTTGTGGGCTGTGGTGGCGCAGAACGGTGGTGAGCACCTCTTCTTCCGAGATCAGCCGATGCCGCAGCCACGGCGACAGCTGCGAAACCGCGCCTGCGCCACTGGCGGTCAGATCATAGTTGCGCCGCGCCTGATAGGCAGCGCCTGCGTGGGGGGCAAAGGCTGCGAGCCGTGCAAGCCCTGCATCGCGCGTTGCGTCAAACCGCAACGTCGGGCTGTCTTCATGGGCTGTCGTTATCACCTGTCTCGCTCCGCATCTTAAGCCTCTTCAAAGACTTACGGTGTGAGAGCGGGGGCAGATCAGACTTTGGCACATATCGGGCGAAAAGCCTGTGATCGCAAAATCATGCCCAAGACGGGGTGGGTTTGCTCTTCATTCTCTACTGGGTGAAAATGGCTCCGGCGGTAGGGATCGAACCTACGACCAATTGATTAACAGTCAACTGCTCTACCGCTGAGCTACGCCGGAACGGTGTGGGCGATATAGCAATGGCGTTTGGGGGCGTCCAGCGGTTTTTCGGCATTTGGGTGGAAAAAGTTTCGGCGCTAAAGGGCGGTGAAGATTGCGCCCTGTGACAGTTGGGGTTTCGCCACAACGAGGCCTCTTTCTGTGAGGTCGATCAGATGTGCAAAGACGTTGCGTTCGGCGGCAGGCAGCAAGGATTTGGGCGTGTCGGCGTAGATTTCGGCTGTGAGAGCCGTGGCTGTAGCCGGGCTTCGGCCCAAACACGCAAGAATCTGGGATTCGCGGCTCTTGCGATGGGTGATCAGCCACTCAAGCCGCGCGGTGGGCTCTGTGATGGGCGCGCCGTGGCCAGAATGGAAGATACGCCAGTCATGCGCCTGCAGCTTGGCGCAAGAGGCCATAAAGGCCGTGAGGTCGCCATCGGGCGGGCTGACAAGCGAGCTGGCCCAGCCCATGACCAGATCACCACAAAAGAGCGCATCCTCCCAGGCAAAGCAGAGGTGGTTGCCAAAATGACCGGGGGTATGCAGCGCGGTGAGTGCCCAGCTTTCGCCTGTGACGGTCTGCCCGTCGCTCAGGAGGATGTCGGGGGCGAAGTCGGGATCAACGCCTTCACCGCCGCCAGACAGCCCTTCTGCGGCGAGCGCTGTCATAAGGTGGCTGCGCCCTGCCAAACTGTCGCCAAAGGCCAGAACAGGTGCGCCCGTGGCCTGTGAGAGCGCGGCTGCGAGCGGAGAGTGGTCAATATGGGAGTGGGTCACGAAGATATGGGTGATCCTTTCACCTGCCTCAAGCGCTGCGAGAATGGCCGCGAGGTGGGCGGGGTCGTCGGGCCCCGGATCAATCAGCGCCAGATCGCCTGTGCCGATTAGGTAGGTGTTGGTGCCACGGTAGGTCATGGGCGAGGGGTTGTTGGCCACAATGCGCCGCAGGCGGGGTGCGAGCCACTCGGCCACGCCTGTTGGCGGATTAAAGCGCTCAAGATCGTGCATGGCTCTTCCCTCTTTGTCTGTGTCTCGCTAGGTTTAGGCATGTTTCTTGGATGGCTCAAACACTATATGCCGCGCTCGCTTTACGGGCGGGCGGCGCTTATTCTGGTTTTGCCCATTGTGGTGCTGCAACTCGTTGTTTCTGTTATCTTTATTCAGAGACACTTTGATGACGTTACCACGCAGATGTCTCACTCCATGGCCATTGAGCTGCGCTTGGTGATTGATGAATACAGCCAGAGCGGCGTAAGCGCCTCGGCGGCACCTCTGGCCATTGAGGTGCAGTCTGGCACAATCGCCGAGGAGCGGCGGCGCTGGTATGACTTTGCAGGCCTCGTTGTGCGGCGCGAGCTTTTGGCCTCGCTCGATGCTCTTGCAGCGATTGATATGCCGGATGGCCGTGTGCTGCGTGTGGGGGTTGAGAGTGCGCGTGGCCCTGTAATCCTGAGCTTTGACAGGCTGCGCGTTTCGGCGTCCAACCCGCATCAGCTCTTGGTCAATATGTTGCTTGTTGGCGTGCTGATGACAGTGGTGGCCTATATCTATTTGCGCAACCAGCTGCGCCCGATCAAGCGGCTGGCAAAGGCCGCGGCGGCCTTCGGGCGGGGGCAGGTGGTTGAGTATCGCCCGTCAGGAGCCGTAGAAGTGCGCGCGGCAGGCCATGCTTTTCTGGATATGCGCAACCGCATCGAGCGCCAGATCGAGCAGCGCACGCTGATGCTGTCGGGCGTGAGCCATGATTTGCGCACGCCGCTGACGCGGATGAAGCTCGGGTTGGCCCTTTTGGAGGATGAAGAGCGGGAGCCGCTGGAGCGCGATGTCGTAGAAATGCAGCGCCTCGTCGATGAATTTCTTTCGTTTGCCAAAGGCGCTTCGGAAGGTGAGCCAGAGGCAACAGAGCCGTTCGGCTTTTTGCGCGAGATTGTTCAGGATTGCCAGCGCGCGGGGCAGGATGTGATCCTTGGAGAGCTGGAGGGCGAGGGCGGTGGAACCGTTGGTTTGCGCCGTATCGGTATCCGCCGCGCTGTCGAAAACTTGGTTGGCAATGCCGTGCGCTACGGCAACAGAGCCGTTGTCTCTGTGATGCTGACCGAGCGGGTGCTGCGCATACGGGTGGAGGATGACGGCCCCGGGATTGCAGCGCAAGACCGTGAGGAGGCCTTACGCCCCTTTGCGCGGCTTGATGCCGCGCGCAACCAGAACAGTGGCTCGGGTGTGGGGCTTGGGTTGTCTATTGCAATGGATGTGGCTCGCGCGCATGGCGGAATGCTGAGGCTGGGGGAAAGCCACGCGCTTGGCGGGCTGCGCGCCGATATCGTGATTGGGCGCTAGAGCCGGTTGGAGCGGGTAGCGGGAATCGAACCCGCACGTTCAGCTTGGGAAGCTGACAGGCTACCACTACATCATACCCGCGCCCTGAGCGTGCAGATAGACCGAGGTTGCGCATGGGTCAAGCGCTATGCGCTCTGCTGTTGAGAGGCTTCGTTTTGGACCATAGCGTAAAAGCAGATGAGCGCTGTGGTGAGCAGCCCGATGCCCCCCAGAGAGACAAGGCCGAAGCCGTCTCCAAGCCAGCCTGCGAAGAGCGCTGTCACAAGCCCGTAGCCTGACGCCAGCAGCACAGCTGCGCCAAGAGCGATGCGCCAGCCTTGCGTGAGGCCTTGTAGCGCGGGGTAGGATAGCGCCAGGGCAGGCGCGAGCACGCAAAGGTCGTAATCATAGGCGTAAGGGCTGAGCGTTGTGCCCGCGAGAATGGCGAGGCTGATCACGTGGGCCATGCGCCAGCCTTTGAGGCAGGCGTAGGTGAGTGCGCCAAAGCTTATGAAGACCCACGCCAGATGGGCCAACATGGCAACAGATGTCTCAAGGCCCAGAGAGGCCAGAAGCGTGAAAGGCGTGACCATGCGGGCGAACTTGTATTCGCCTGCCTGTAAGAGCGTGCCTGAGGTTTTGACCCCCTCCAGAAAGGCGAGCCAGACATCTGCGCCATAGACCAGAGCGGCGAGCAGGGCGAGGCCAAGTGCTGTGAGGCTGGCCACGGTGACCATGCGCCAGCCGCCACGCAAGAGTGCCGCTAGGCCAAGGCCGAGGCCAAGATGGGGCTTATAGGTGAGCAGGCCCAGCACGAGGCCCGCGCGCGCCGAGACGGGCGCAAGGGCAAGGCTGGCAAAGAGCGCCATCAGCCCCGCTGTAAGCAAGCCGTTCTGACCTGTGAGCAGGCTCATGACCATGGCTGGCAAACTGAGGGCAATGGCCCATATCGCGGCCTCGCGGCCAAGGCGGAACAGCGCGGCGACAAAAAGCGCAAGCGAGGCGAGCATAAACACAAGATAGCCCCAGCCCGCGCCCAAGGCCGCCAGCGCCTGCAGGGGGAGATTGAAATGGGGTGGGTAGGTCCATGTCATGAAGACAGCGCTGCCCGTGCTGGCCTGCAAAAACGCCCTGAAGCTGTCGGGGTCGTAGGCCTCACTCACGCGGCCAAGGGCAGCCAGCTTGCCCACCAGATGGAAGATCATATAATCTGAAGAGACAGCATCAGCGCCGAAAAGCTCAGGCGCGCCGATGCGCAGGGCCGTCAGGCCGGTGAGCCCCACAAGGAGGGCAAGCACCAGAATAAGAGAGCGCAAAGACATAAAGGGCCGCCTGACTGTTACAGTGAGGCGACCCTAGCGGAGCCGTTATCTCCTTGCAAACAAAGCTTTAGCCGCGCCGTCTGCGGCGGCCGCCACCTGCGCCATCGCCGCTGTTGAAGCTGACGTCGGGCAGCGTCACAACGTCGGCCAAAATCGGGAAGGGTTCCACCGAATTGGGAATGGCAGAGGCATTGACGAAATGCTCTTGAAAGCGCGGCTCTACGGCGGTTTCGATCTTGATGATCTTGCGCACGGTCGCCTCGATCTCGGCGCGGGCCTCGCTGTTGAGAAGTGCGATGCGCGCACCTGTGCCTGCGGCGTTGCCTGCGGAGGTGACTTTCTCGATGAGGCAATCAGGGATCATGCCGAGCACCATGGCGTGTTTGGGCGAGATATGCGCGCCAAACGCGCCCGCAAGCACAACACGATCCACCGTGGCGACATCAAACTTATCCATCAGAAGCCGCGCGCCCGAGTAGAGAGCGGCCTTGGCCATCTGGATCGCGCGGATATCTGGGTTTGTGACCGTGATGGTTGGGCCACCGTCGGCGGACCCATCCCACATCATGTAGCTGTGGGTGCGCCCGTCCGTGATGCAACGCGGCGTGCCGACTTGCTCGGCCGAGCCGATGAGGCCTGAGGCGTCGACGATCCCTGCGATGCGCATCTCGGCGATGGCTTCAATGATGCCTGAGCCGCAGATACCGGTGATGCCTGTTGTTGCGATAGCTTCGGCGAAGCCGTCTTCATCTGACCAGAGGTCACAGCCGATGACACGGAAGCGCGGCTCTTTGGTGGCTGGGTCAATTTCGACGCGTTCGATGGCTCCGGGGGCAGCGCGCTGGCCTGAGCTGATCTGCGCGCCCTCAAAGGCCGGGCCAGTAGGCGACGAGCAGGCGAGAACCTTGGATTTGTTGCCCAAAAGAATTTCGGCGTTGGTGCCTACGTCCACGACCAGCACAAGGTCTTCTGATTTGTCTGGGGCTTCCGAGAGCGCGACGGCGGCGGCATCAGCCCCCACGTGGCCCGCGATGCAGGGCAGCAGGTAAACGCGTGCGGAGGGGTGCAGGCTCAGCCCGAGGTCACGGGCCTCAAGGCGCAGGGCATCAGAGGTGGCCAGTGCAAAGGGGGCCTGGCCCAGTTCGAACGGATCAATGCCGAGAAAGAGGTGGTGCATGACTGGGTTACAGACAAAAACCGCGTCCATAATCAACGTCTTATCAATGCCTGCTTCGGTGGCGACCTGCTCGAACAGATCGTTCATGCCCGCGCGCACCGAGGCAGTCATTTCGGCCGCGCCGCCCGCGTTCATCATGGAGTAGCTGACGCGGCTCATGAGGTCTTCGCCGAAGCGGATTTGCGGGTTCATGAGGCCAGACGAGGCCACGACTTCGCCTGTTTGCAGGTCACACAAGTGGCCCGCGATGGTGGTGGAGCCGAGGTCGACGGCGAGGCCGTAGATGGAGCCTTCGTGGAACCCGGGCCAGACCTGCATGATCGAGGGGGAGGCCTCGGCATGGCCTTGGTGCACGGCGACGGTGACTTTCCAAGCGCCTTTGCGCAGGGCGGATTGGAGGTGCCCTAGCACATGCGGATCGGCGCGAGGGACGTCGACATTCCACTGTGCTTTGAGACCGTCACGCAGGCGCTCAAGGTCGCCCGACGGCTCGTGCATATCAGGCTCTACGACTTCAACGTAATAGAGCTTAACCGTTGGATTCATTATGATATCACGCGCCTCGGCGCGCTTGCGCACGACCTGTTTGTGCACCTGACTTTCGGGCGGGACGTCGATGACGATGTCGCCTTGGACGGTGGCCTGGCAGCCGAGGCGGCGGCCCTTGGGGAGGCCGCGTTTGCTGTCGTAGCGCTCTTCAACGGCGTTCCACTCGCTGAGGGCGTTGTCGGCGACGGTAACACCGTGCTTGGAGAACTCGCCGTAAGAGGGCGTGATCTGGCATTTGGAGCAAATCCCGCGCCCGCCGCACACAGAATCAAGATCGACGCCAAGCTGGCGCGCGGCTGTAAGTATCGGAGTTCCCACAGGAAAATTGCCACGTTTGCCTGAAGGGGTGAAAACGACGAGAGGATCTTTGCTCATTTTTCAACTGCCTGACTGAGGGGTCTTTGCGCACAAGATAGCCCCGCGCGCGGGATTGTATAGGGCAGACAACGGCAAAAAGCTGACTAAGAGCGTCATATTTAAACACCCCGCCCACCGGTGCCCGCACGGTGGCGTTAACCCGTGGCCCGACGGGGCAAAACAGGGGGGTGAAAAGCGTGCACCATGCGTGCACCCCCCGTGCACCGCCTGAACCGGAGTTTTGGTAACGGAAAATTAGGTAACGGGGCGTTCGGTGGGGGGGATGAGGGGGCCAAAGCGGCCACTGGTGGGTTACACCAGCGCGCTCTTTGGAGACTTAAGAATAGACAGTCACTCTTCGTTGTTTTTTCGAAGCCTCTTGGGCCTGTGAATTATTTCCTGATGTTTAGAGCCGCGTACAACATAGGATGAACTCGTAGCTTGGTTGTCTGGTCAATTTGCTGCGCTGCCACTGGTCGGTTCGTGTCAAATATCCAATCCCACGGTCGGTCTTCGCGCAGTTTCAGCCCGATGGCTCCCACTAGATGCAAGCGATACAGAACTATTTGGCATAGTTCGATTGGCTCCAGATGAATGCTTTCATTCACGTAGTTGACTAACCTGAGCCAAATCTCATCTGAGTGTAAACTCGCATCTTGACCGAACGCAT
>NZ_CBFHTG010000021.1:0-46553 GCF_965658795.1 Lentibacter sp.
GAAATCTCTGCTGCCTATACCTATACTGATGCGTATCGCCCATCAGGGCGTGCAGGCCGCGTGCCGCGCCACGATCTTTTTGTTGGTGTGCAGGGTGACTTTGCGAGCGGCTGGGCTGGTGGATTGGGCATCAACTATGTTGCAGGTCGCATAGACCGTGACGATGCGACAACCGAAATGCCCAACTACAGAACGGTCAACGCAAACCTGAGCTACAACTTCAACGAAACCACCTCAGCCTATCTGCGTGTGGAAAACCTGTTTGATGAAGACTATGAAACAGCGGGCAGCTACGGCACATCAGGCCGCGCCGCCTACTTCGGTATCCGTGCGTCTTTCTAAGCTCATAAGCGCCGCTGCGCTGGTCCTTGTGACTGGCGCAGCAGCCTATGGCGAGGCGCCCGCGCGGGTTGTCTCGATGAATGTCTGTACCGATCAGTTGGCCATGCTTCTGGCCGCTGACGGGCAGCTTCTCTCCTTGTCCCCACTTGCGATTGATCCGCGTATCTCTGGCATGGCCGAAGAGGCCAAGGCCTATCACATAAACTCCGCTCGCGCCGAAGAGGTCTACCTCATGCAGCCCGATCTGGTGCTGGCGGGCCAATACACAGCCCGCGCGGCGGTGGATATGCTCGAGCGTCTTGGCGTGCCTGTGGTGCGGCTGAAGGCGGTGCAGTCTCTTGCCGATATTCCTTTGCGCCTTGCTGAAATCGGTGAAGCTCTGGGTCAGAGTGATAAGGCTGCCCAGCTCACGGCGCGCTTTGAGGCTGATCTTGCTGCGCTTCAGCCCGCCGAAGGTGTCGCGCGGCCAAGGGTGATCCACTATGGTGCCAACGGCTACACATTGGGCAAAAATACCCTGACCGATGATATGATCGCCGCCGCAGGCTTTACCAACATCGCCAGCGAAATGGGTGTGATGTATGGCGCGGCCATGCCGCTTGAGCTTCTCGCCATGAGCGCGCCTGATCTTGTCATTACGAGCAAGCTTTACGCCGGCGCGTCACGGGCCGAAGCTGTGGCGCAGCATCCGGTTGTGGCGGCCGTGGCGGCTCCTGCGCAGCCCACGCAGCTCACCAGCCGCGATTGGGGCTGTGGCACACCGCTTGTTTTGCGTGCTATCAAGGAGCTGGCGCAAAAAAGGGAGGCGTTGACAGACCAATGACACGCCTCATGCTTTTTCTTGCCGCGCTGACAGCGGCCCTTTTTGTAACCTCTCTGGCCATTGGCCCCGCTGACGCAGGCTTTGGCAAAAGCCTCGGCGCGCTGCTGGCTGATGATGGTACGCCCTTTACGCTGGTCATGCGCGAGATACGCCTGCCGCGCGCCTTGCTCGCTATGATGATAGGGGCCTCGCTTGGCCTTGCGGGCGCGGCCATGCAGGGCTACCTGCGCAACCCCTTGGCCGAGCCGGGCCTCATCGGCGTCTCTTCGTCTGCGGCGCTGGGCGCGGTGATCTCGCTGCAAACGGGCTTTGCCGCGGCTTTTGCGCTGGCCTTGCCGCTCTCGGCCCTTGCCACATCGCTTGTCGGGGTTTTGCTGGTGCTTACACTGGCGGGCACACGCGGGGCGTCGATGACACTCATTCTGGCGGGCATCGCGATTTCGGCCATGGCGGGTGCGCTCACCTCGCTTACACTCAACCTGTCGCCCAACCCCTACGCGACCAGCGAAATTGTCTTCTGGATGATGGGGTCGCTCGCAGACCGCTCACTTCTACACGTCTATCTGGCGCTGCCGTTTATGGCGGTGGGCTGGGTGCTGCTTGGCACTTTGGGGCGCGGGCTTGATGCGCTCACGCTGGGCGAAGACGCCGCCAGCTCCATGGGGATCAACCTCACGCGCCTGCGCCTTGCGCTTGTGGTGGGGACATCGTGCGTGGTTGGTGCCGGTACGGCGGTGGCAGGGGCCATCGGCTTTGTCGGTCTTGTTGTGCCACATATCCTGCGTCCTTTTGTGGGCGGGCGGCCCTCTCGCCTGCTCTGGGCCTCGGCCCTTGGCGGGGCCGCGCTTGTCTTGGCCGCAGATATATTGGTGCGTGTTGTTCTGCCCCAGAAAGATCTCAAGATCGGTGTGGTCATGGCCCTGATTGGTGCGCCGCTGTTCCTCCACCTGATATACAAGACACGGAGCGAGCTGGCATGAGCGCGCTTCTCTCTGTCAAAGGTCTCACCGCGCTGCGTGGCGAATGCCCCGTGGTTGATGATGTTTCGGTCACCATTGGCGCAGGCGAATGTGTGGGGCTTATCGGCCCCAATGGCGCAGGCAAGACCACGTTCATGCGCGCCGCGCTCGGGCTGATGCCCTCTAAAGGCACCAGCACATTGGCCGACCTTTCGGCAGCGGCCCGTGCGCGGTCTGTCGCGTGGCTTCCACAAGCGCGTGATATTGCCTGGCCAATGACCGTGGAAACAGTTGTCGCGCTTGGGCGCATCCCACATCTGCCGCGCGGAGCCAAGCTGCGCCCCGAAGACCGCGCGGCTGTTGATACGGCTTTGGCCGAGATGGATCTGACCAGCTTTGCAGGGCGCCTTGCCAACCAGCTTTCAGGTGGCGAGCAGGCGCGCGTTCTTATCGCCCGCGCGCTCGCGCAGCAAACCCCGTTGCTCATGGTGGATGAACCTATCGCAGGGCTCGACCCTGCCCACCAGATCGGGACGATGCAGAGCTTTGCCAGCCTGGCGGCACAGGGCAAGTCGGTTGTGGTCTCCCTGCATGATCTTGGCTTGGCGGCCCGCCACTGCACACGGATTCTCATGCTCTCTCAAGGGCGGCTTGTGGCCGATGGCGCGCCTGCCGAAGTGCTGACATCTGATCTGCTCAACAAGGTTTTCGGGATCAAGGTGTTTTACGAAAACACAGATCAAGGCCCCGTGTTCCAGCCCACCGAGATCACCTATCGCTAGCTTCGCTCGGAAAACCGCGAAATAAGTAGAAACACGGGGTTGATCGCTTTAGGCTTCTGTGTAGTTATACGCGCAACTAATATTTTCGACCGCACGGTCGATGATAGAGTGATTTGGGGGGAGCCAATGCTCAAATATGTTATGCGACTTGCGCGGATTATGGCGGTGCTTGGCGGTCTTGTGCTGTCGGCGCTCGTGGTGATCACCTTTGTCAGTGTCTTTGGTCGCGCACTCAACACACTGGGTCACTCTGGCAGTCTGGCAGGGATCGGTGAATGGCTGATCGCTATAGGTGTTGGCCCCATCACAGGCGACTTTGAGCTTCTGGAAGCGGGCGTTGCCTTTGCCATCTTCGCGTTTCTGCCGATCACCCAGCTCTTTGGCTCGCATGCCACGGTCGATATTTTCACCTCCGCCTTGCCGCGCCGTGCCAACAAGGCGCTGATGGCCTTTTGGGAGGTGGTTCTCACCGCCGCGATCTTGCTCATTTCGGCGCGTCTCTACGAAGGGATGCTCGACAAAATGCAATATGGCGAGACAACCTTCTTGCTGCAATTCCCGGTCTGGTGGGCCTATGCAGGGAGCTTTGTTGCATCCCTCTCTGCTTGCCTTGTCGCGCTGTATTGCGCTTTTGCCCGTGTCGCCGAGCTTCTCACAGGCCGCGCTTACATGCCTCACTCCGAAGGAGCCTCCCATTGAGCCTGCTTGAACTCGGATTCCTATCCTTCCCCGCACTCCTGCTGATGATTTTCCTGCGCGCGCCCATCGGGCTTGCGATGCTTCTGGCAGGCATCGGGGGCCTCTGGCTCGCCATGGGCGACCCCAACATGTTCATGTCCCGCCTCAAAACCGAGGCATATGGCACCTTCTCGTCCTACTCTCTGACGATCATTCCCATGTTCCTGCTCATGGGCCAGTTCGCCACGCTGTCAGGCATGTCCCAAGCCCTGTTCAAAGCGGCCGAGAGCTTTTTGGGCCACCGCAAAGGCGGTGTTGCCATGGCAGCCGTTGGCGCTTGCGCTGGCTTTGGCTCAATCTGTGGGTCCTCGCTGGCCACAGCGGCCACCATGAGCCGCGTGGCTCTGCCAGAGCTGCGCCGCTACGGCTACTCGGGCGGCTTCTCTACGGCCACGCTTGCCGCAGGCGGCACGCTGGGCATCCTGATCCCGCCCTCCGTTATCCTCGTGATCTATGCGATCCTGACCGAGCAAAACATTGCCAAGCTTTTCCTGGCGGCCTTCATCCCCGGTATCCTCGCAGCCCTTGGCTACATTCTGACCATTTCGGTCTATGTGCGTGTGCACCCGGATGCAGCAGGCACGCGTGAGCCAACACCCATGGCCGAACGCTGGAAAGCTCTGCTGGATGTCTGGCCCGTGCTGGTGGTCTTCGGCCTTGTTGTCGGCGGGATCTATGCAGGCTGGTTTACGCCCACCGAGGGCGCAGCCATCGGTGCCGCGGGTACAGGGCTTATCGCGCTGGCGTCGGGCAATATGTCATGGATGGTTTTCAAGGAAAGCATCATCGCCACAGCCACCGCCACAGGCATGATCTTCTTTATCGTGTTGGGCGCGGCGATCTACAACGGCTTTCTGGCGCTCTCGCAGGTGCCACAAGAGCTGTCTGCCTGGGTGATTGGCCAAGGGTTCAGCGCGTGGACAGTGCTTATCATCGTGCTGGCGTTCTACCTTGTTTTTGGCTGCCTCATGGACAGCCTCTCGATGATCCTGCTCACCATCCCGATCTTCTTTCCTGTCATCAGCCAGCTTGATTTCGGGATGACACCCGAGCATGTCGCAATCTGGTTTGGTATCCTTGTTCTGATTGTTGTGGAGGTGGGGCTGATCACGCCGCCCGTGGGCATGAACCTCTTCATCATCAACGCGATGGACAAAGAAACACCCATGACCCAGACCTACCGCGCCGTGATGTGGTTTGTCACATCCGACCTCATTCGCGTGGTCATTCTGGTGCTCTTCCCGTCCATCACGCTGTTTCTGATCCCGTAACATGGTTTGCCCTGCCGCCTCGTCTGGCGCGGTGGGGCAAGCTGGCAGTCGTTGTGTTGTTTGCCTCAAAGAGGGGCCAAGATGGTAAATGTTCTGCTGCTTGCGTTTGCGCTGCTGGGGCTTGTGGGAGTGTTTCTGGCCTATATGGCCCGCCGCGACAGGTATGATGACGCGCGCATCGTTGCGCGGCTTCTCGCCCGCCAGCCCGCTGCGCCGCCGGCCTTTTCCCTGGATATGCTGGAAGGCTTGCCCGCGCCTGTGCAGCGCTTCTTTCGCGCCGCCATTGCCGAAGGCACGCCGCTCACCACGGTCAGGGATGTCACCATGCAAGGCCACTTTGACCTTGGCTCAAAAGAGGCCCCTAACCCCCAGCCGATGCGCGCACGGCAAGTGATCGCGCCGCCGCTGGGGTTTCTCTGGTCGGTTGATATGGGCGAGGGGCTTGGCATATCAGGCAGTGATGGCCTTTGCGATGGCAAGAGCTGGAGCCGCTTTCGCCTGTTGGGCCTCTTCCCTGTGGCGCGCGTGGGGGACAGCCCCGATCATCTGCGCTCTGCCTTTGGCCGTCTTGTCGGAGATGCGCTGCTTTTCACGCCCGCAGCGTTCTTGCCCGCGGCAGAGGCGGGCTGGGACAGCCTCACATGGCAGAGCACAGGGCCAGACAGCGCAAGCGTCACTGTGACATTGGGTGCGCTGTCTCAAACGGCCGGGATCGTGCTGGATGGGGCAGGCCGCTTGCGGCACGTGAGCTTCCAGCGCTGGAGCAATGAAAACCCGGCTAAAACATATCAGCTTCAGCCCTTTGGTGGCGATATCACGGCCCATGGCGTGTTTGGCGGCTTTACCCTGCCAACAGCCCTCACCGCAGGCAACCACTACGGCACAGGCGCCTACCATGTCTTCTTTGATGTCACCGCGTGTGAGCCTCGCGGCTAAGCTGTCTCGTCGCGCACAACGCGGCCTTCTTCCAGTGTGATGATCCTGTCGGCGAGTTCCAGAATGCGATTATCATGGGTCACCATCACCGTGGTTGTGCCGCGCTCGCGGCCCATGGCCTTCAGCATATCCACCACATTGCGCCCCGAGACTTTGTCGAGCGCCGCTGTCGGCTCATCGGCAAAGATCACATCGGGGTTTGAGGCCAGCGCCCGCGCCACGGCCACCCGCTGCTTCTGGCCGCCCGAGAGGTTGGCTGGCAGGTAGTCAAGCCTGTCTGACAGCCCGACCAACCCGAGCATATGGTGCGCCGCGCGGATCTGCTTGTCCGCGTTGCCGCGCCCGTGAACTTGCAGCCCCATCATCACATTCTGGGTGGCTGTGAGGCTTTCATGAAGGTTGTGTGCCTGAAAGATAAACCCGAGCTTGCGCCGCAAATGCACCATCTCGGCCTCTTGCGCACCGTGCAACTCATGGCCAAGCAAGCGCACGCTGCCGTGCTCGACATGGCGCAAACACCCCATGAGGGTGAGCAGCGTTGTCTTGCCCGAGCCCGACGGCCCCATCAGGATCGTCAGCTTGCCGTGTTCGATCTTGAGGTTCACATCAAAGATCGCCTGCTTGCGCGCCTCGCCCTCGCCAAAGAAGTGGTCAAGACCCTCGGTTATGATGGCTGGCTCTCTCATCAAAACAGATCCGCCGGGTCAGCCGCTGCAAGCCGCCGTGTGGCGATTGCCCCCGAGAGGGCGCAGGCCGCCAATGTGCCAAAAAAGACCATGAACACGCGGGCGACATCCATGTTCACAGGCAGGCTCGTGACCGTAGACAGCCCCGCATAAAGCCCCATCGACACAATGAAGCCGGGGACAAACCCGAAGACAGCCAGAATAGTGGCCTCTTCCAGAACAATGCCCAGAAAGAAGCTGTGCTGATAGCCCATGGCCTTGAAGGTTGCGTATTCTTTCAGGTGGTCGGCCACATCGGTTGAGAGCACCTGATAGACAATCACAATCCCCACAATAACCCCGATCAGAACCCCGAACCCGAAGATGATCCCTGTTGGCCGCTCCAGCGACTGATAGGCAAGGTCTGCGGCCTTATAGTCGTCGAGCGTGTTTACCTGCACAGAGCCTTCAGGCAGCACAGCGCGCAGCCGCTCTACCACAACCTGAGGCGAAACCCCGTCTGCCACCTTCAGCAAGATATGGTTGGGCGCGCCGCTGATGCGCTTGCCGAAAAAGCGCAGAAACGTCTGATCAGAGACAAACAATGTCCCGTCTGCCGAAAAGCCGCCGCCCAGTTCGAGCGTGCCAATAGCGGTAAGCGTCTGGCCGTTGATTTCAAAGGCAAAGGGCTGACCTGCTTTCAGCTCTTCAAAGACCTCTGGCGCAACGCCGCGTGTCTCGGTGTCGATGAGCGCTGTGTTTTCCTGCGTGAGCTGTGCAAACTGCCCTGCGATTTCGGCGCTCAGAAACGCGCGGTCCCCGACATCGGTGGCAAAGGCCTGCAAGGTCGAGTTGGTGCCGTCGGGCAGCTTGAACTCAAGGATGCCCACAAACAGCGGCGCCCCGCGCTCCACACCGGCCACGGCCAGCGCCTGAAAGAGCCGTGCGCGCGCCACGTTGCTGCCATCGGTGAGAGTGTTGCCATCCTCTGCCGAGATCATGATGTCGGCATCCAGAAAGTTGTAGGGCGCAAGCGTGGCTGTGCCCATCGCGCCCATAATGCCAAGCTGCATAAAGACCAGAAGGTTGGCAAAGGCCACACCCGCCACCGCCGCAGCAAAGCGCGCGCGCGAATGGGTGAGCTGTAACCAGCCAACAGGCAGCCGCCTGAGAAGGCGCTCCAGAAGCTTGCTCATTCGCCGCGCCCTGCATCAATGCGCACAATCGTTTCAAGGTTGGTCAGCCGCTCGGCTTTGCGGGAAGAAGCGGCATCAAGGCGCACAATCACATCCACCACCCGCGCATCGGTGTTGGCGGCAGGGTCATCAGACGTGATTGATTGCCGCCCGATCTCAAGCCCGATCGCGCTCACAACGCCTTTAAGCGGCCCGTCGAGCGCTTCGGCTGTCACGGTCACGGGGTCGCCAATGGCCACGCGGCCGATCAGCGTCTGATAGACTTCGGCCTCCACCATCATCTGGCTGGTGTTGCCCAGTTCGATAATCCCGCCGCTTGCGGGCTTTTCGCCAATCTGGCTGTTCACCTTCAGCACCATGCCATCAATCGGCGCTTTCACAAGCGCGCGCTCGGTGTCGCTTGTGGCGCGTTCCACGGCCACGCGAGCCGCGGCAAGGTTGGCCTCGGCCACAGCAATATCGGCCTGCACCGTGCCCGAACCGGCCTCATAGCGCGAGAGCGTGGCGCGGTAGCGCTCCACATCGCGGCTGGCTTCATCGGCGCGCGCGCTGGCTGTGTCGAGCGCGGCTTGGGTGGCCACGCCTCTCTCTGCCAGGGGCGCAAGGCGGTCAAGCTCGCTCTGGGCTTGCTCGGCTGTGGCGATAGCGCGTTCAAGGTTGGCCTGCGCTTCGGCGCGGCTGGCGCGAATGGTCTCTTCGGTTTGCAGCAGTGCCGCCTCTTTCACCCGTAGGCTGGCCTTGGCTGCGCTGAGCGCGTTCTCAAGCTCGCTTTGGTTGTCCAGCACGGCGAGGGTCTCCCCGCGCGCCACCGTGTCGCCTTCACGGACCTCGATAGACTGCAAGCGCGCATCACTCGCGCCAAACGGGGTGGCAACCGCCAGCACATCTCCGTCGGGCAAAACGCGCCCAAGCGCAAAGATATCGCCCTCGCTGACAACGGCCACCTGCTCTTGTGCCTGCACCTGCGCCATCGCAACGGCAATGGGCGTGTCGGTGCCGCCACCTGGCTCAAGGCCTGTGAGGCCAAAGAACACCTTCATGCCCGGTGGCTGAAAATACAGCCCCGTGATCCCGCCTGCAAAAAACGTCACCAGCAAGAGCGGAGCAAGCTTCCAGCCGAGCCCGCGCTTGGCGGGTGAGGGGGCAGGGGTCGCCTCTCCGATTCCGTTGTCTTCCAGTGGCAGATCAGGCTTTGGGGCGCTTTGGGTGCTCATAACGTTCGCCTTGGCAAATTTCACTTACTGACATATATGTCATTAACTTACGTCGCCGCAAGACAAGAGATAGCACATGACAGTGATCAAGCGCTCCCGCCGCAAAGAGGCCCGCCCCGATGAGATCATCGATGCGGCACTGGCCGAGTTTGCGGCCGTAGGCTATTCGGCGGCCTCCATGGCGCAGATCGCCAAGCGCGCAGGCATCGCCCGCACCACGATCTATCTCTACTATACCGACAAAGAGGCGCTCATCTCGGCGGCTTTCGAGGCCCGCCTGAGCGAGGCGTTTGCCGAGGCGGGGCAGGGGGCGGCGCTCTCCTCTGGCCCGTTTCGCGAGGTGTTTCATGATATGCTCACCCTGCTTTACAGTCGCATCGTAACGTCTGATGCGCTGGTCTTGCTCAAGGTTCTGGTGGCCGAGGGGCGCCAGTTTCCCACGTTGCTCCAGCGCTACCACGACACTGCCGTTCAGGCGGCCATGTCCATGATCAGCGCGGTTCTCAAGCAAGGCCTTGCGCGCGGCGAGCTGCGCGCCGATGTGCTCGATTATGATATGAAGCTGGTGATCTCGCCCATCATGCTCGCGGCCATTTGGCACCTCACGTTTCAAGAGCTGTCCCCCATCGCACTGGAGCGCTACATCCAAGGTCATGTGACCTTTATTTGCGAGGGTATCCTCACGCGCTGAGCAGGTGCGTTTGTCCTTGAGCTTGGAGCGGCTCGTAAATACCTTTGCGCAAAATTGGGAGACCACACTCATGACCGACAGCTACAACCCTGCATCAGACGGGGCCAAAATGTCTTACGCCCGCGACATGAGCTATGGGGACTATCTCCAGATGGATGCGATCCTCACGGCGCAAAATCCGCTCTCTGAGGCGCATGATGAAATGCTTTTCATCATCCAGCACCAGACAAGCGAGCTCTGGATGAAGCTCGCGCTGCACGAGGCTTCCGCGGCCCGCGCGCTGTTGGAAAAGGGCGAGTTCTCTCCTGCCTTCAAAATGTGCGCGCGCCTCAGCCGCATCTTTGACCAGCTCAACTCCGCATGGGACGTTCTGCGCACCATGACCCCGTCTGACTACACCACGTTCCGCGAAACGCTCGGGCATTCGTCTGGCTTTCAGTCCCACCAGTACCGGCTCATTGAATATGTGCTCGGCAACCGCAACGAAAACCTGATGAAGGTGCATGCGCACCGCCCGGAGCTGCACCAGCTTCTGGAAGACGAGCTGGCGCGCCCGTCGCTCTACCATGTCGCGCTGCGTGCGTTGGCCGCCGAAACAGGCGCAAGCTTTGCACCCGAGGTGTTCCGCCTGCGCGCGCCGCATAAGGCCGACGAGGCCGTCGAGGCGGCTTGGCTGAAGGTCTACCAAGACCCCGCCAAATACTGGAGCCTTTATGAGCTGGCCGAAAAGCTGGTTGATCTGGAGGATTACTTCCGCCGCTGGCGTTTCAATCATGTCACCACGGTCGAGCGGGTTATTGGCTTCAAGCGTGGCACAGGCGGCACAAGCGGCGTCCAGTACCTGCGCAAAATGCTCGAGGTCGAGCTGTTCCCCGAGTTGTGGAATGTGCGCGGCGCGCTATAAGCGGAGCGCTTAACCCCGAAGGATCTTTATGTCGCAGATGCTTTCCTTGCCGCGCGGTGATTACCGTTTCGTCGCCCTTGATGTCGAAACCGCCAGCGGGGACGCGGCCAGCATCTGCCAGATCGGTCTGGCCTGTGTGGATCATGACAACCGTATCGAGACGTTCTCGACCTATATTGACCCTTGCATGGCCTTCTCGCCCTTTAACACCCAGCTGCACGGCATCAGCCCCGAAACGGTCTTTGGCGCGCCTGTGTTTGCCGATGTGCTTGCAGCCCTGTCGCCGCTTCTTATGCGCCATCCGCTCGTGCAGCACTCCAGCTTTGACAGCCGCGCCATCACCAAGGCCTGCGAGTGTGTTGGCCTACCTGTTCCCGCGCTAAGCTGGACGGATTCTGTGCGCATTGCCCGTGCGGCATGGCCCGAATTCAAGGGCAACGGCGGCCACGGGCTTGGCCACCTCAAGCAAGCGCTCGGCCTTGAGTTTGAACACCACGACGCAGGCGAAGACGCCCGCGCGGCCGCCCTCGTCGTCCTACACGCCGAGGCCCGACTCGGACTGGAATTTGCAGCGCTGCGAGAGTCGGTTTACGCCCCCACGCCCAAGCCTCGCAAAACCGTATAAACACGGTGCGCCCGCGTTTTCAGGGCGTGCTGGGAGATGTTTGGGGAGTAAGTGGTTTTGGTGGAGCATAGCGGGATCGAACCGCTGACTGTTCGTCATGCTTGCATGCGTAAAGTCAGCGCCTGCGTTTTCACGGGGTGCTGGGAGATGTTTGGGGAGTAAGTGGTTTTGGTGGAGCATAGCGGGATCGAACCGCTGACCTCCTGCATGCCATGCAGGCGCTCTCCCAGCTGAGCTAATGCCCCAAAACCAAGCATCACGTTAGTGACTGCGCGGGTCTTAGTCAAAGGGGCGGACAGGATCAAGCCCTAAACCGCCCCATTTGAAATTCATGTCAGCAAAAGTGCTTAGTCGTCGTCTGTGCCTTCGGCGGCAACATCGGCCAGATCGTCGAGGGAAACGTTGTCGTCGTCCTCGTCGTCTTCCAGCACATCGTCGTCGTCCAGATCCACATCAACGTCATCTTCAAGCACATCTACTTCAAGATCGTCTTCAGCTTCTTTTGCTTTCTTGGTCACAGCGTCTTCTTGGTCAGCTGCAATCAGGCTCTTTTTGTTGGCGTCAAACTCGACAACCTCGCCCGTGTAGGGGCTGATAACTGGCGTCTTGTTCAGGTCGTAGAACCGCTTGCCAGTGGTTGGGCATAGCCGTTTGATGCCCCATTCTTCCTTTGGCATGGTTTACCTCTTTCAATTCAGGTCTTGTCGGTGATCAGCGCCAACTGCCATAACGCGGGCAGGGTGTCAAAGCCTTTTGCCAAAAGACACAGCCGCCTGTGGCCGCGTCAACTCGGGATTTAGCCTATGAGCACATTTGTTTTGGCCAGTGAGACAGCAGATGACCCGCAGGTCGAAGTGCGCCTGAAGCGCTCTTCTCAGGCCAAACGGCTGTCTTTGCGTGTCTCCCAGCTGGATGGGCGCGTTACCCTGACCTTGCCGCGCCACGCCTCCGAGGCGGAAGCAACGCGCTTTATCCGCGAAAAAGCGGATTGGTTGCGCCGCCACGTGGCGCGCTTTGAGGTTGATGTGCCCGTCGGTCACGGTGCCGAGCTGCCGTTTCAGGGCCAGATGATTCGCGTGGCCCAGGGCGCGGGGCGCTCGGTGCAGATCGCCGCCGATACCATCCTGGTCCCCGGCCCCCCCGAGCGCAGTGGCGCGCGCCTGACGGCTTTCCTGAAGCAAGCCGCGCGCGACCGGCTCACAGAGGCCTCTGATCGCTACGCAGCGGCGCTTGGCCGCCCGTTTGCCCGCATCAGCCTGCGTGACACACGCTCGCGGTGGGGCTCGTGCAGCTCGGAGGGCGCGCTGATGTATTCGTGGCGCCTGATCATGGCACCCCCCGAAGTGCTTGACTATGTCGCCGCCCATGAAGTGGCCCATCTGGAAGAGATGAACCACTCGCCAGCGTTCTGGGCCGTGGTCAATGAGCTTTACGGCCCCCACACGGCCGCGCGGGGCTGGTTGCGCGAACACGGCTCTGCCTTGCACAAATACCGCTTCACAAAGTAGCTGTGATCACAAATCAAAGCGATTGACAGGGTTCACCCTCTGTGATCACAAATGAACATGCAAACACCCCCCTCAAGCGCGACAAGCCCGCGCAGCGAAAACACATCCTCCGCTCACGACAAGGTCTACCGCGGCCTGCGCACGCGCATCATGCATGGCGAGCTGCCGCCCGCCCATGCGCTGACCCTGCGGGGGATCGGGCGCGAGTTTGATGTGTCCATGACCCCTGCGCGCGAGGCTGTGCAGCGGCTTGTGGCCGAAGGCGCGCTCTTTATGTCCTCCTCTGGCCGTGTCGCCACGCCCGAGCTGTCAAACGAACGGATCGAGGAGCTTGCCGCGCTGCGGGCTTTGCTCGAGGTCGAGCTGTCCAGTCGGGCCTTGCCGCGCGCGCACATGGCCCTGATCGAGCGGCTCCAAACCATCAACGGCACCATCGCCGAAGCCATCGCCCATAAGGATGCAGTGGCCTATATCCGCACCAACCTCGAGTTTCACCGCACGCTCTATTTGCGCGCCCAAGCACCAGCCATGCTCGCGATGTGTGAGACAGTCTGGCTCCAGCTCGGCCCGACCATGCGTGCGCTCTATGGGCGCTTGCAGCGCACAGAGCTGCCGCAGTTTCACCGCGCGATCGTGGCCGCCCTGCGCGCGGGGGATGAGCCGGGCCTGCGCCTTGCCGTGCGCTCTGATGTTACCCAAGGTCTCAAGTTGCTCGTAGGATAGCGCCCATGTCTGACACTGTAAAAGTCTCGCCGTCACGCCAGGTTCTGCTCAAGTTTGCGGCACTCCTCGCGCTTGCCTTCGGATATTTTCTCTACCTCGGCCTGACCTATGATTTTAAAACAGGCGCGGTCGCAGTCGCGCTCACGTGGAGCTTTTTTGTGCTCTGCACACCCGTCGCCGATGCGGGCTTTCTGCTCGATTTCCCGCTGCGGCTTTTGTTCGGTATTCGTATGGTTGTATCAGAGCTTGCTGTCTGGGCGCTTGCTATTGTGATCAACCTTGGCGCGCTGACGCTGGCCCCGCAGTATTACGAAACAACCGTTCTCACGCGCGTGTTTGAGAAGATACTGCTGACGCCATGGCCTTATTGGGGCGTGATCGGGCTCTCGGCACTGGGCACATTTCTGTCGGTGCGTTTTGGTGACGAGCTTATGGATGTGGTGCATCACCGTGACCGCAACTTCTTTCACAGCCATCAGTTCAAGCACGAGCTGATCCTTGTGGCTTTCTTCATCCTGGTGCTCTTCGGCTACTATCGCCTCATTGAGTCGCTCGGCATAGAAAACCTGATGTGACAGGCCATATGGCGGCAGGCCGTGCCTTTTGGTTTGATCGAACGGCACTGCGTGCCATTCGATCCGCTGGGGGCCAGCCCCCAGACCCCCGGGATATTTAGGGCAAAAAGAAAGGGTAAAAGTGGGGCGCGCCGCTTTAGGCCGCGAGCCCTTTGGAGCCAAGGTCGAGATATTTCTTGCGGCGCTCGGCGATCAGCGCTTTGCTCTTCTTGCCGCTGAGTTCTTTGAGCATGTCGTCGAGCGCGCCGCGCACGGCTTCTATGGTGGCTGTCTTGTCACGGTGGGCGCCGCCGAGCGGCTCACCGATGACGCGGTCAACAACGCCCAGTTGCGTCAAATCTTTTGCGGTGAGGCGCAGCGCTTCTGCGGCTTCGCGCATTTTCTCTGAGTCTTTCCACAGGATCGAGGCGCAGCCTTCGGGCGTGATGACAGAATAGATCGAGTGCTCCAGCATCGCGACACGGTCGCCCGTGGCAAAAGCTACAGCGCCGCCCGAGCCGCCTTCGCCGATGATGATCGAGATCAGTGGAACACCCGCCTGCAGGCAGGCCTCGGTGGAGCGGGCAATTGCCTCGCTCTGGCCCCGCTCTTCCGCGCCTTTGCCCGGGTAGGCGCCTGCGGTGTCGATCAGCGTCACAACGGGCAGGCCAAATTTGCCTGCCATCTCGATGAGGCGGACTGCCTTGCGGTAGCCCTCTGGGCGCGCCATGCCGAAGTTGTGTTTGATGCGGCCCTTGGTGTCGCTGCCCTTTTCGTGACCAATGACCATGACAGGGGTGTCGCCAAAGCGTGCGAGCCCGCCCATGACGGCAGCGTCGTCGGCAAAGTTACGGTCGCCTGCGAGGGGGGTGTACTCGGTGAACAGCGCTTTGATGTAATCAGAGCAATGGGGGCGGTCGGGGTGGCGCGCGACTTGGCATTTGCGCCAAGGTGTCAGCTCTTTGTAAAGCGCGACAAGCATGTCTGCGGCTTTCTTATCAAGCGCGGCTGCTTCGGCCTCAATGTCCATGCCCTCGCTCTGGCGCGCCATGGCGCGCAGCTCTTCGGCCTTGCCTTCAATCTCGGCCAGAGGCTTTTCAAAATCGAGGTAATTGGTCATGCGTCACTCCAGTCAAATCACCCCAGCTATATGGCTGCTCGCCAAAGCAAATGCAATCTCTGCGAGGGGCGCGCCGCTTTGGGGCGACGCGCCGCCTGCTTTTGCTTACATAGATGCCAGTTCGAGCATCTTGGCAAATTGCTCTGCTGTCAGGGTTGCGCGCCAGTGGTCTGTGCAGCCGGAGCGCGCCATCACGAGCTTGGCCTCCAATGCGCCCACCTCTTGTGCGAGCACGAGGCGCTCTTCTTGTGGCGCACCTGCAATGATTGCAGCGCGCAGCGCGGCGCGGGCCTCAAGGGTTTCGCCTTCAAGCGCTTTGCGTTTTGCGGGCATTGTGGCGAGCCAGTTGGCAAGGTCGGCGCGCTGCGCTTCCGTCAGCTCAAGCGCGTCGGCATTTGCTTTGATCACGGGCGTGAAGGCCACAATAGGTGCCGAAAGCTCCCGTGCTTGCTGGGCAAATGACGGCAGGGCAAGGGCTGCGGCGAGAGCGGTTCCAAGTAAAAACGGTTTCATCGTGATCTCCAATGTTACGAACAGGGAGAGACATATCGCAAAGGCGGAATGTGGTATTTGAGCCAAATCAATATCTGCCAGATATCTTTGCTTCAGCCCGCCTGCGGAACCAGCACAGGATAAAGGGACAGAAGCAACAGCACGGCCATGCCCCAGTTGAACAGCTTTAAGCGCGCAGGAGACGTGAGAAAGCGGCGCATTTCGCGGCCCAAAACCGTCCAGATGCTGACCGAGGGTATATTGACCGCGGCAAACACCAGCGCCACACTTCCCACGGCCCAAGCAGACCGGTCGCCTGCGTACAGCGTGATCGCGGTCAGCGCCATGCTCCAGGCCTTCGGGTTCACCCATTGAAACGCGGCCGCCTGCAAAAAAGTCAGGGGGTTTCCGCCCGTTTTGCGCCCCTCTGGAGCAGCCGCATGGGCGATTTTCCACGCCAGCCACAGCATGTAAATCACGCTCACCACCGTCAAAATAGTGCGGCTGACGGGGTAGGCGTCAAACACCTGCATCAGCCCCAGCCCGACCAGAAAGATCATAAACCCGAAGCCGATCCCGATCCCCAGCATATGCGGGATCGTGCGCACAAAACCGAAGTTGGCACCCGAGGCCAGAAGCATCATGTTGTTTGGCCCCGGCGTGGCCGAGGAGACAAAGGCAAAAAGCGTCAGCGCAAGGAGGATTTCATAACTCATTCGCAATATTCACCGAATCTCGGCGCTATGAAATTGCAAATAGCACCGCCTTCACGCTATCATCACAACAAATGACGAGCATTGACCAAATAGACCGCAAGATATTGCGTGAACTCACGCGCAACGGGCGTATCAGCAACCTTGAGCTGGCCGAGCGCATTGGCCTGTCGCCCTCGGCCTGCCTGCGCCGCGTGGCCACGCTTGAGCGCATCGGTGTCATCAAGGGCTACCGCGCCGTGCTTGACCCCGAGGCGATGGGCACAAGCTTTGTGGCCTACATCATGGTGGGGCTGAACAAGCACACCAAAGATGCGCAGGAAGCTTTCGAACGCGCCATCAGCACAGCGCCCGAAGTGCGCGAGTGTCACAACATCACAGGCGCTGTCGAATATCTGTTGCGGGTCGAGGCGGCCAGCCTGAGCGCCTACAAGACCTTTCACACCGATGTCTTGGGAACCTTGCCACAGGTCAACGCGATCACATCCTATGTCGTAATGGGCTCGCCCAAAGACGAGCGCGCTTAAGGCCCGGTTCAGTCGATAATCTCGGTGGCAATGCCTGTGGCTGTCAGCTCTTCCTCCACCAAAGCATAGATCTGCTCAGGCGGGGTTTTGAGCGAATAGAGCATCAAAGAGGGGTCTACCCCCATCTCCATCAAAAAGGCCATCGTCTCGCCCTGTCCTGTCTGGATGTCTTCAACAGCAAACATCACAGGCATATAGCGGGGCTGGTCATAGTAGTGTTGGTGCAGCCCCACGAGGCCCTGCAAAGACACGGTGCGCGCCACACCCCCTGCCAGCATATAGGGGCAAGACGAGGCACACATCGCCCCCGCCAAAACAGCCGTTGGCAGCTCTTCTGCCCTGATGTGCCGCCCGATCAGCAGCGCTTCATGCACCAACCCGCCAGGGCTGTGCAGCGCAATAAAGTCAGGCGTTTGCCCCATGTCTTCCAGGTGGTTTGCAAAGCGCTCCGACGCTCTGGCATCAATCTGCCCCGTCACAAGAAGGCCCGTGCCGCGCCCCTCAAGAGTGACCTCTTCAAAGGTCAGCCTGTCCGCGAAGGTCTCTGGCAGCGGCAAGGCCGCGGGGCCATCCTGCGTGACAAGCCCGGGCAAAGAGCGGTCTACCCTGTATTCGCGCTGTTGGTCGCCCGGCGAGATCGGGCCAGACGGCAGCTCGACCTTGTCTTGTGACCACGTCGGCAACAGGCCGAACAGCTGTGTGACCATGAGAAGCCCGGCCACAGCCAGCTGCAACAGCAGCACATATCTAAGCCCCTGCTTGGGGTCGATCTTGGGCACATACTTCATCAGCTCTTGCCAGATTTACCGCTGTCTTGGCGGCTTGCGCGCTCCTGAATGGCCGCATCGGCGGCACCCATGGTCATTTCGACATCTTTCATCGCGTTGATCGCCGCCCGCAGATCAGCCAGCGTGAGCGTGTCTTCAATGCTCATTCCGTCGCGTCCGCTTCTTATGGCGGTCTGGGTGACAGCCAACACAAACACCAGAATGGCAGGCAGAAGATCAATCGCAATCGCCCCCGCCCAAGAGGGCACAAAGTTGCCCGCATATCTGATCACAGCATCAGCCGCCGAGATCGGGTTATAGGCGGTCTCGATGGGGGGCTCTATTTCAAGCACCTCTTCAGCGGCGGTCTTGAGTGTTTTACTGCGCTGGTCGAGCGCATCCAGCACCGAGTCGATTGTGGACGATTGCGCATCGCGCACCGAGGCGTTGCGCCCGTCAAGCTCTGGCAAAACAACCGAGGCAGGCAGGTCTTCGGCGGCGCGAACCACGAGCGTGGCAACGCCATATTGATTGAGCTGGGAGATCACCCCCGCCAGCTTGACGCTTTCTTCAGAAAACCGCACCGAGCGCATATCAACAGGGCCGGGGGCCACCGTCAGCTCTCGCATCCGCGCGAGGATCTTGTTGCCGTCGCTGAAGGCGTCATCAATCAGGGGCTTCTGCGTGGCGATCTGGTCTTCAAGGTTGCGCAGCTCTTCGGACTTTTGCTTCAAAACCCGAAAGACAGCACCGCGCCCCGCCGCACCCGACAGCTCGCCCGATTGCTCCAGCTCTGCCAAGGCATCAAAGCTCTGGCGCGCACGCTCGACCTCGCGGCCAAGCGACTGGCCGCTGAGCGCAATATCATGGGCCTGCTCAAGCGCTTTTTGATAGTCTCGCACCGTATTTTCGAGATGCTGCTCCACAGCAGCCGAGCCTGCAAGCGCGGCGGCGTTGAGCCAGCTCGACATCGCAATAATCGCAAGCGAGCCAACCATGGTCGCCACAGTCAGGCCGATAAAGCCACCCGCTGTGCGCATCGCGGGCAAGAGCCGCAGCATATAACTCCAGAACACAAAAATCCCGACCGAGACAGCAACGGAGTAGGCGACCGCGGCAAAGAAAGAGACAGCCCCGTTGTCTTCCAGCAAGGAAGACACACCAAGGTAGGTGTAGATGCCCGAGGCAATCGCCAATACCCCGAGGGCTGCCGGCGTAAAGGTATCCAGCCAGACCAAGTGCCCTTCAAGCTCCTTGGCAGTGCGCAGTCCTTTGGCCTCTTGGGCGGTCAATCGGTCTTTGTCAGTCGTCATAAGCTGGGCACTCCGCACACATGTCTGAATGGGGGTAGCCTGTCGAAAATTGCCCCCAATGAAAAGCGCTTTGAGTCTGCGCTTTGTCTTGTTTGTCTTAAGGCTGCGCGCGCTGGGGTAACGAAGCGCGCGTTTTTGCCGGTTTGGCAAAAGTCACATGGGCGGTGCACGCATGGTGCACAGGTGGTGCACGCATATCACCCCCCTGTTTTTGGCGATTCGCCAGACGTTAACGGCTGCGGGCAGCGGCGCGTTCAGCCTCGTGTTTTGATACTTTGGCTATGGTTTGGCCCACTTTGACGAGTGTTTCTTTGCCTAAGGCACTGTTGTCGATCAGATCTTGGCTGAAGTCGATTTTGCCTTGCTCGAAAACCAGAACAACAGTCGATCCGCCGAACTTAAAATAGCCCTTCTCATCCATCTTGTTGACCAGATCAGAAGAGACAGTATCAACGATACTGCCGACCCCGAAAGCACCCACTTCGACAAAGCATACCGTGCCTGCAGCCTCGGTTTCGATCAGGGTATAGCTGCGTTTATTCTCTCCAAAAACATCTGGCCCACTGCCAAGAGCGATTGGATTTACGGAGTGCAGGGCGCCATCTATGTCTTTGGAATCACTTATTTTTCCCGCGCATGGAAAATGATACCGATGATAATCGGCAGGGCACAAACGGATGATTGCCAGTGCGCCGTTGACATATCGGTCCGAAAGACCCGGAAGCATCTTGTGAATGGAAAACGGGAAGCCTTTTACGGGGACAAACGTGTCTTCATCCAGCCTTGGAAAGACAAGGACACGCCCGTCAGCAGGCGACACAATATCACGGTCGTCTTTGCTATAAGGGCGCGCCTCGGGTTTCAGGTGCCTGATGAAAAAATCATTGAATGTGCGATAGGAGTTTCGGGGCTTGAGGAACTCGCTTTCATCAATCGCGAGCGCCTTTATCGCGGGTGCAATCTTTCCTCGGGAAAGCGGCGAATCATACCAAAAGCCCATGATTTTGCTGAATAATTTTGACCTGAACAAAAGGCGCTCAACCAGGCTTGAGGTTGAGTCCTGATACGCCCAGCGGATATATCCTTCCCCAAGAATGACTTCCTCGAATTCAGTTCCGGTGTCTCGGTCAATGACAAGAATTGGCGTGTTTTGTCTCACAACAGTCTCTCTATGGTTTCAGCATTTGGCAGATCGGATCACTGCTTATACTGCAGGCTGTGGCCTATCTAGCGGCTTTGGCAGCTGGTGTGAATTTGCGGTCAAACACCTGTGGCGCAAAACCTCAGATCATTCCAGCCATATGGCCGATATGCTCGGTCTAGATCGCTATCTGAGAGAATTGGCTGGGATGGTAGGATTCGAACCTACGATCTACTGTACCAAAAACAGTTGCCCTACCGCTAGGCCACATCCCAACTCTGCCCGCTAATTACGCGCAAGAGACGCTGCTTTCAAGCCTGATATGAAATTTTTTCACAGAGCGCGTTTTTTGCCTTCTCAATCGATCAATTCGTCCGGATTAACCCCCCAAAGCGCGACTTTCGGAGCCCAACCTTTGAACCCCCCAGCATTCAGCCTACACCACTCTTCCGAGCACTCCATGACCCGTGCAATAACGCCAAGTTCTAGCCTTGCAGAGACTTGTGAGTCTGGGTTTGGGCGGCTGTAAAGTGCCTGCATATCTTGGTCAATTATGACGTTTCGCGCACCTGAGAGCAGTGAGTAGTGCACCCAGCCACCGACACCATCGCGGTCACGGACGCGCCGCCAGTGGCCGTGTTCGGCGGTCACTTCTACGGGCATGCCCTTGCGTTTGAATACCCAATCTATCTTGTGGCTCAGAGAGGGGCCGCGTCGCACATTGCACTCGTCAGACTTTGTCGAGACAAATCTGGGAATCGGTAGATTTGTAATGCTGCCGCGCTTTTGTTCGGCAAATCCCGTTCCTGCCAACAGTAGGAGGGCCACGGAAAAGGCGATTATGTGTTTTATCATCGAGCTGCTCGCTGCTGCCATTTTGCTTTTTTGCCGCTGGGTTCTTGTGCCTTGGCTTTCTATCAGTCAACTTGCCAGTAATATGCCTAAAAGAAAAGCGATTGGAGCTTACACATGCCATCTGGACGCCTGAGTGTTGTTGTGACGCGACGCCTGCCCGAGCCTGTTGAGACACGGATGAAAGAGCTTTTTGATGTGCGGCTGCGTGATGATGATACGCCGATGAGCCGCGATGAGCTTGCGGCGGCCATGGCTGAGGCGGATGTGCTTGTGCCCACGCTGACCGACGACATCGATGCAAATTTGTTGGCGCGGGCAGGCGAGCGCCTGAAGCTGATTGCAAATTTCGGGGCTGGCTTTGATCATATCGACGTAGCGAGCGCCCTGCAGCGCGGCATTCTTGTTTCAAACACACCTGGCGTATCTGCCGACGATACGGCGGATATGACGATGGCGCTGATGATGGCTGTCACGCGGCGCATCCCTGAAGGTCTGCAAAACATCAAAGATGGCGGTTTTGCGGGCTTTTCCCCGACCGCTCTGTTGGGGGCTCGGGTGAGCGGGAAACGGCTTGGTATTCTGGGTATGGGGCGTGTTGGCCAAGCTGTCGCGCGCCGCGCGCGGGCTTTCGGGATGCAGATCCACTACCACAACCGTCGCCGCCTGAGGGATGAAACTGAGGCTGCGTTTGAGGCGACCTATTGGGAAAGCCTTGACCAAATGGTCGCGCGTATGGACGTGATTTCGGTCAATTGTCCGCATACGCCTTCGACATTCCACCTGATGAATGCGCGCCGTCTCAAGCTGATGAAAAAAGACGCCGTGATTATCAATACGTCACGCGGTGAAGTGATCGACGAGCCGGCACTGACACGGCTTCTGAAGGCTGGCGAGATTGCGGGGGCAGGCCTTGATGTGTTTGAGCACGAGGGCGAAGCGAATGATGAACTGCGCCAACAGAGCAATGCTGTTTTGCTGCCCCACATGGCGAGCGCCACGGTCGAGGGGCGCTTGGAGATGGGTGAGAAAGTGATCATCAACATCAAGACATTTGCCGATGGTCACCGCCCGCCTGATCAGGTTGTTCCGTCGATGTTGTAAGGCCAAGAGGGCTGCCCGCTTGGTGGACGAATTTGCGTGGCCGCTTTGACAGCAAGGAAAGCACTATGATCAAAGGTTATTTGCCTCTTAAATTTGCAGCAGTTTTGGCTCTCTGCGCGGGTAGTGCCTACGGACAGGACGCGGCAGATAGCTTTGCGCCTGAAGGCACCACTGACCTTGGTGCATACACGTTGAATGCGGCAGTTGAGGCTTCGCAGAAGGCGAAGGCGCAAGGGAAGCCCGTCTATGCGCAAGACTGGATGGTGTCGGTTGCCAACCCCTACGCGGCAGAAGCAGCTGCAGCTGTGCTCTCTCGGGGCGGTACGGCAGCTGATGCTATGGTCGCCGCGCAGGCTGTTTTGGGCTTGGTTGAGCCTCAAAGCTCGGGCCTTGGCGGTGGGGCTTTTCTACTTTGGTATGATGCAAAAACCGCCACGCTCTCAACACTTGATGGGCGTGAGACCGCGCCTTTGGCTGCGCGGCCCACTTTGTTTCAGGATGAAAGTGGTGAGCCGCTAAAGTTTTTTGATGCGGTGGTTGGAGGCCGCTCTGTGGGTGTGCCCGGGACACCTGCGCTGATGCAAGAGGCGCATAAGCGCTGGGGTAACATGTCTTGGGCTGGGTTGTTTGAACGGGGTATTACTCTGTCAGAGGAGGGGTTTGTCGTCTCTGCGCGGCTTGCCAGTATGGTTCAATTCGACGCCGAACGCCTTGGATTTGATCCTGACACGCGGGCGTATTTTTTGCCAAACGGGCGCCCGATAGCTGAAGGCCAGCTGTTGCAAAACGCGGCATATGCAGAGAGCCTTCGGACTTTGGCTGGTAACGGTATTGCACCGTTTTACACGGGGCGAATTGCCAAAGACATCGTACAGAAGGTTCGGTCGGTTTCGGCTAACCCCGGTGTCTTGAGTGATGTGGACTTTGCGCTTTATCAGGTGCGGGAGCGGGCGCCTGTCTGTGCGCTATACCGTGAGCATGATATTTGTGGCATGGGCCCGCCCTCATCTGGCGGTGTCAGTGTCGGGCAAATATTGGGTATGCTTGAAGGCTACGACCTGTCCTCGCCTTTTGATGCATCCGTCTGGCGTCTTTTCGGGGATGCAACGCGCCTTAGCTTTGCCGACCGTGGCCGTTACCTAGCCGATGATGACTATGTACCCGTGCCAACGCAGGGCCTTATAGCGCCTGAGTACCTTGCCGCGCGCGCAATGCTTCTGAACCGAGATACGGCTCTTGAGGAGGCTTTGGCGGGGGAGCCTGAATTTGACCATAGCTTGCAGCTTGCTGATGATGAGTCCCTTGAGCTGCCTTCCACGTCTCATATTTCGATCGTCGATCGGTATGGCAACGCGCTTTCAATGACCACGACGATTGAAAATGCATTCGGTTCACGTTTGATGGTTGGGGGTTTTTTGCTGAACAACGAGTTAACCGATTTCTCTTTTCGCTCCCATCGCAACGGCGTTCCGATTGCCAACCGCGTTGAGCCGGGCAAACGCCCTCGCTCATCGATGGCGCCAACGATTGTCATGAAAGATGGCGCGCCGGTTGTTGTTGTCGGTAGCCCGGGGGGATCAAGGATCATTCCCTACGTCGCAAAGACTGTTCTTGCCCACATTGATTGGGGTCTGAACCCGCAGGCGGCTGTGAGCTTGCCGCATTTGGTCAACCGGTTTGGTGTGTATGATATTGAAGAGGGGACTGCTGCGGAAGAGATGGCAGGGCCTCTACGGAAGATGGGCTTTGAGGTGAATGTCAGAGGGCTGAATTCTGGCTTGCATATGATCGTTATGGGAGCAGACGGCTTGGTTGGGGGCGCTGATCCGCGCCGTGAGGGCGTTGTGCTCGGAGAGTGAGCACAATTTTGCCTCAAAATTGCCCGCTTGCTGCCGCTAGGTATGGCTAAGACTCGGTCTCAACCTCGCAGAAATGGATCATCCAGATGTCACGGACTGCAGCACTTTCATTCTTGGCTGTTGCGAGCTTTGCGCTTGCAGGGGCTGATTACTATGTGCAGGCAAAAGCGTCTGAACAGGCTCTGAAGACCTATGGGTTTGCACGCTACAAACAAAGCATTGTTGAGCGCGTCGGGCCAACCGTAGACGATATGGCCCCAAGGGCTGCTAAAAAGGATGGCCAGCCGCAAAAAATTAAGACGCAAAGCCAGGTTGAGGCCGAGCGGGAGCGAGAGATTGACGAGGTCATCCCGGAGGTTTGGGGACATCTGAAATCAAGTCGGAAGACGGAGCAATTCCTGCCTCAGGTACGCTCGAACACCAGCTCGGGATCCTCCTTTAAGCGGATCAAGGTACAGGCCCAGCCTTAACCAGGCTCAGCTGGCGCGTTTGGACGTCGTTTTTTGCCCTAACCAGTCGGGAGTCTGCCGCGCTTGGCCGCTGCTTTGCGTCATATCATGTGCAACGCCAAGCCAAGGAGTCGGCTCATGAAAACCCAAGTTAAAGCTCTTGTCGTCGGGGGTGGTGCTGTTGGCACCTCCATTGCATATCATCTCGCGAAAGCGGGTTGGGATGATGTTATGCTGATCGAGCGTGACGAGCTCACCTCTGGATCAACGTGGCATGCCGCTGGCCTTTTGCCACTGTTCAACATGTCATATGCCACAACGCATATTCACCAGTATTCAGTCGAGTTTTATAAGCAGCTGGAAGCTGAAACGGGGCTGAACGCTGGCTTCGCTGTTGTTGGCAACCTACGTATGGCGCAGACGCAAGAGCGTATGGATGAATACATGCTCTACGCCTCGACAGCTGAAACTTGTGGTGTTTCGTATGAGTGGCTCACACCCGATCAAATCAAGGAGCGTTGGCCGCTTATTCGCACAGACGATCTGAAAGGTGCGATCTATCACAACACTGACGGTTACATTAACCCTGCTGATGTGACCCAGGCGATGGCCAAGGGCGCGCGCCAGCGTGGCGTGATGATCGAACGCAAGTGGCAGGCCGATGGCTTCCATTGGAATGGCACTCACTGGGAAGTCACTCTCTCCAAGATGGTCGAAAAAGGGGGCAACCTTGTACCATCAGATGAGCAAATCGTTGTCACAGCAGAGCATGTTGTCACGGCATCCGGGAACCATGCGCAACGCACGGCGAAAATGCTAGGCATCAAAATGCCAGCCATTCCTGTGGAACACCAGTTCATCGTGATGGATCAAGATCCCGAGCTTGTGAAGTTCCGTGCAGAAGGGGGCATTGAGCATCCTGTTATTCGTGATGCAGATGCACAGTCTTATGTTCGCGAAGAGCGGGGTGGTTGGATTTTGGGTGTCTATGAAAAGAACGCGCCTGCCGTGTTTGAACATGGTGTCCCAGATAGCTTCCGTGCTGATCTCTTCCCGCTCGATCTGGAGCGGATCGAAGAGCAATACATGGCGATGATTCACCGCATCCCCTCCTGCGAAGAGAGCGGTCTGAAAGACGATTTCAACGGTCCGATCTGCTACACACCTGATGGCAATCCGCTTGTTGGACCTGCGCCTGGCTTGCGTAATATGTGGCTGGCCGAGGGCTTCAGCTTTGGTATCACGGCGGCTGGTGGCACGGGCTACTATCTTGCGCAGCTTATGGTGGATGGAGAAGCCGAAATCGACATGGCAAGCCTTGATCCCAAGCGCTACTCCTCGAATTGGATGACCACCGAGTTTGCGGCGCGCAAGAACGAGGAATGCTACGATCACGTCTACATCTTACACCACCCCGACGAAGAGCGCCCAGCCTGTCGTCCCCTGCGCACGGCACCTGCTTATGACCGCCAAAAAGTACGTGGCGCACAGTTTGGTTTTGTGAACGGCTGGGAACGCCCGAACTACTATGGTCCGCTCAACGCAGCCGATAATTTCGACCACGACGCGCGCTCTTTCCGCCGCGGTGGCTGGTGGCAGTACGCTGTGGACGAGGCGAAAGCGATCCGCGAAGGGGTTGGCCTCATTGATGCGACGGCCTTCACGAAACATGTTGTCAAAGGGCCAGGCGCAACACAGTTTCTTGACTGGTTCACCTGCAACAAGCTGCCCAAGATTGGCCGTATCAACCTGACATATGCGCTTACGGGCCACGGCACGACACGCACGGAATATACCATCGTGCGTAACGGGGAGAATAACTACTACCTCGTATCTGCGGGCGCATGGACAGAGTATGATGCCGACTTCCTGCGCAAAGCTGCCGAAGACAAAATGGACGAGTTCGGTTACATCGAAATTCAGGATGTGACCACGCAATGGGGTGTTTTTGCGATCGCCGGTCCCAGGTCGCGCGATGTGTTGAAAGCGGTCATCAACGATGCGGACCCTGAAACTGCGCTGACAAACAAGCGGTTTCCGTGGTTGTCAGCGACGCAGATCGAGCTTGGCATGTGCCCTGTGAATGCGATCCGGGTCGCATATACGGGTGAGCTTGGCTGGGAGCTCCATCACCCCATCGAGATGCAGAACTATCTATTTGATCTTCTCGAGAAGGCTGGCGAGCCTCACGGCATGAAGCTCGTGGGCGCACGCGCACAAAACTGGTTGCGTCAAGAGAAGAGCTACCGCGCCTTTGGCAACGAACTTGGCCGCGATGCTACGCCTGTAGAGGCTGACTTGCCGCGCTTTATTGATCTTGAGAAGGACTTCCACGGCAAAGATGAAATGGTCGCCAAAGGCGTGCGATCAAAGTGCTGTACCCTTCTGATCGACGGTCCTGCCGATGCAGACCCTTGGGGCCGTGAAGTCCTTTACACAGAAAACGGTGTCCGGGTTGGCCGACTGACCTCGGGTGGGTATTCCGTCGCATTCGAGAAATCGATTGGTATGGGCTATGTGAAGCCTGAACTTGCTGTTGAAGGAACGAAGCTGAAGGTCAAAATGCAGGATAGGCTTTGGGACGCAGTGGTCACTTGTGATAGCCCTTACGATCCGAAGAATACGACCATTCGCCAAGATGGTTGAGGGTGTTGGCTCGGGTGCTTTGCACCCGATCCGCTGGGGGGCTTTGCCCCCCAGACCCCCCAGGATATTTAGTGCAAAAAGAAACCAGTTATGCGGTAGCTGCTGTCTTTAGGTTGATAACTCATCAAAACACTCGAGCGCTTTGGCGGCATACATCATTGCAGGGCCACCGCCCATTTGGATGCTCATCGCAAGCACATCCGAGACTTCTTCCCGTGTCGCTCCAGCTTTTAGGAGCGCTTCAATGTGAAGAGCGATGCAGGCTTCGCATTGCTTCACCACAGCGATGCCGAGTGCAACGAATTCCTTGGTTTTAAAGTCAAGCGTTCCACCCTCTTTTACGGCCTTGCCAAGCGCGCCGAAGGCGCGTGTTGTATCTGGGATGGTTTTATTCAGGCCGCGCAGTTGGTCACGGGTGCTGTCGAGTTTTGTTTGCCATGTCATTGTCAATTCCTTCGTGTTTTTTGGAAGGATGATCATATGGGCGAGACTACGGCCTTGACTCAGATCAGAATGGGCGTGTGGCGACAAAGGAAATATTGTTGGCGGGCATTTCGAGCACTTGTACCAAATCCATGCCCGAAGATTGAATCCACTCGATCACATCCCAATCATCTTTGTAGCCTATTTCAGGGTCTGCCGCTCGCAGTTTGGCGTCAAAATCGGCATCACCTTCAGACGTTGCTTCGCCATCGCGCAGGAAGGGACCATAGACATGAAAGATGCCTTTTGGCGCGAGGGCTTTGCCTGCTTCGCGGATCAATGTGCGGGCCTCTTCCTCGCTTATCAAATGCAGCAGGTTTGTAAGGGTGATGAGGTTTTGACCAGCGTGTTTGGCGCTCCAACCTGCCTCTGTGGCATTCAGGGGTTGAGCTGGCAGGATATTGAGTTCGCCGGAATGCCTGGCCCAAGCATCTACGCTGGCAATGCGGACGGGATCAATCTCGGTGGGTTGCCAGACCAAATGTGGAATACGACCTGCAAGGACAGCAACGTGTTGGCCCGTTCCACTGGCAAGTTCAAGTGCGCGCCCAGAGCTTGGTGCATGGTGTGCCAAAACATCGGAGATAGGCTCTATGTTGCGAGATGCTGCCGGCGCAAACAGGCGCCCGCTGCCGTCAGCTTCGGCGCAGCCCGCAATGGCTGATAGATCGCGTGGTGTGCTCATACTTTGAACCTTTTTGGACTCAGTTCAGCTTGGGTTGTCGTGTCAATTTCCGGGCTGCGCCCTAGAATGAGATCGGCGGCGAGCTGGCTGGCGGCTGGCGCTGTCTGAAACCCGTAGCCGCCTTGCCCGGCGTGCCAGAAGAAGTCCGGGCTCTCGGAATGGAATCCGATTGTCAGGGCGCGGTCAGGGGAGAAGGTGCGCAAGCCAGCCCAATTGGCCTCTATACGGGTGACCGGCTCAGTGACCATGGCTTCGTAGCGTGCGAGGCCTTCAGCCAGAACCATGTCATCAGCCCAGGCGTCCATCGGTGGCATCGGGTCTTCATCAGCGGGTGAAACGATGAGAGAGCCTGCATCGGGCTTCGCGTACCATGTTTCTCCAACGCCAAAGAACATTGGCCAGCGAGAGACATCATGTCCGCCAGGAGCGGGAATACGCGCCATTGAGCGGCGAAGAGGCGTAAAGCCAATGGGCTCCACGCTTGCCAGCTTTGCCACATCATCAACCCAAGCCCCTGACGCGTTGACGATGAGTTTTGCCTCATGCGTTCCAGCTGCCGTCGTCACGGCCCAACCGTTTCCAGTTCGGTTGATAGCTGTGACGGCAGATTTGAAATGAATTTCTCCGCCATTTAACCGCAATTCGCGGGCGAAATCTTGCACCATACGGTCAGTGTCAATGTCCCAGGCGCCGTCATGAAAAGAGGCGTGGGCCACCTGTGTGCTTTCCAATACGGGGATCATCGAAAAAGCATCCTCAAGAGTGATTTGCTCGAGGTGTAGCGTTTTGGTGTCGTGCAAGAAGCCTTCATGCTCGTCAGCGCGTGCAATGATCATAAGGCCACGTGGGCTCAGATAGCCGCCATTGGCCTCATGAAAATACTGCTCGCCTGCCTTGTTGAGCACAACTGTTGAACGCAAGCCGTAGTTTGCCTCATATAGGGCCGCCGAGCGACCAGAGGCATGGTAGGCGAGAGCATCTTCGGCTTCTAGAAGGGTAACGCTTGCATGTGGAGCCAAACGCGCCGCAACCGAAGTTCCTGCGATGCCGCCGCCGATTACGATAATGTCCCGCATGAGACCTCCTGTTGTGTTGCGGTATTTCTGACATAGCTTTGAACACAAAAAAAGCCCCGCTTTGCAGCGGGGCCTTGCCGTAAAGCTGTTTGAAAAGCTTATTGTGGGATGTCGCCTTCGATGCCTTCTACGTAGAAGTTCATGCCTGCGAGTGTTCCATCGTCAGCTGTTTCGCCTTCGGCCAACCATGGTGTGCCGTCTTGCTTGTTGAGTGGGCCAGTGAAGGCGTGGTATTCGCCTGATGCCAGCGCATCTTTCATGGCAAGAGCTTCGGCTTTTACGTCGGCTGGCACGCGATCGGTGATTTCACCGATACCCACCATGCCAGCGCCAATGCCATCCCATGTGCTCATGGTTTCCCATGTGCCGTCCATGACTGCTTTGGTGCGGGCGATGTAGTAAGGTGCCCAGTCATCGATGATGGAAGAAACGCGGGGTCCGTCTTTGTAGGCCGCCATGTCTGACGCTTGGCCAAAGCCGATAATGTTGCCAGCTTCAGCTGCCGCCGCGAGTGGCGCTGTTGAGTCTGTGTGCTGCAGGATCACATCGGCACCTTGCTCGATAAGAACCTTAGCTGCGTCTGCTTCTTTTGCAGGGTCAAACCATGTGTAGGCCCAAATGATCTTGAACTGTACATCCGGGTTTACTTTGCGAGCGTGGATGAAGGCTGAGTTGATGCCGCGAATAACTTCGGGAATTGGGAACGAACCGATGTACCCGATAATGTTGCTTTCGGTCATGTTGCCCGCAATGTGGCCCTGAATGGCACGGCCTTCGTAAAAGCGCGCCGAGTAAACTGAGACGTTTTCAGCCGTTTTGTAGCCTGTCGCGTGTTCGAATTTCACATCTGGGAATTTCTTGGCAACGTTGATCGTTGGGTCCATGTATCCAAATGATGTGGTGAAGATCAGATCTGCACCCTGAAGCGCCATCTGTGTTATCGCACGTTCTGCATCCGCACCTTCAGGAACGCTTTCCTGAAAGACTGTTTCAACTTTGTCGCCAAATTCAGCTTCAACCGCGAGGCGGCCTTTGTTGTGCTCATATGTCCAGCCGCCGTCACCGACAGGGCCTACATAGATAAAGCCGACTTTTGTTTTCTCGTCGGCAAAGGCCGTTGTGGCCACACCGAGCGCCACGGCAGCTGTGGCGAGAAGTTTGGTGAATTTCATGATCTGAAGTCTCCCTGATGCAGATTCTGTGCGTAACTTAGAGTATTAACTTGAGGCGTGGAAGATGCGACCGAGCGACGCCGGCGCGCGCGACTTATCGGCTGACATGATAACCAGCACAACAATTGTTATGATGTAGGGCGACATGGACAGGTATTCGACGGGTATCGCGACACCAGCTGCCTGAAAATTAAGCTGTAACACGGTCACTCCGCCGAAAAGCCAGGCACCCAGCAAAACGCGCCAAGGCTTCCAGCTGGCAAAAACCACTAGCGCGAGGGCGATCCAGCCTGCACCGGCCGTCATACCTTCGGTCCATTGCGGCACCCGAATGAGGCTGAAATATGCGCCTCCAAGGCCCGCGCAGGCGCCTCCAAACATGATGGCCAGCACACGTATGCGCACCACTTTGTAGCCGAGGGCATGCGCAGCATCATGGTTTTCGCCAACTGCGCGCAGGATAAGCCCGACGCGCGTATATTTGAGTGTCGCCCAGACAGCAGCGACAAGTGCGATCCCGATGTAGACGATGATGTCGTGGTTGAAGAGTACGGTGCCGAGGAAGGGAATATCCGAGAGAAGCGGGATGTCTAGCTTTGGCGTCGAGGGTGGCTTGAGGCCGACATACTCCTGCCCCAACATCGAAGACAGACCAAGGCCAAAGAGGGTGAGGGCAAGGCCAGAGGCGACCTGATTGGCCAAAGCATACTGCGTGAGAATGGCAAACAGTAAGGAAAGTGCCGCACCGCCGAGGGCCGCAAACACAAAGCCCAAAGCGGGCGATCCTGTGATGATTGTCATCATAAAGCCGCAGATTGCGCCTGTGATCATCATACCTTCCACACCGAGATTCAGCACGCCTGCGCGCTCGACAACAAGCTCGCCTATTCCTGCGAGCAAAATAGGTGTGGCCGCGACCAGAAGGGATGCCAAGAGAAGAGCTGGATTGATTGCTGACAGGTCCATTACACGGCCTCCTTGCGCACGCGTTTGAGGCGGTAATTTGTGAGCAGGTCTACCGCGAGCAGGAAAAAGAGAAGCATACCTTGAAACAGCTGGATGGCAGCCGCGGGCAAACCAAGCGTACCTTGCGCCATCTCGCCTCCAATATATGTGAGTGCCATGAGCAAGCCGGCAAATAGAATGCCAACAGGGTGCAAGCGCCCGAGGAAGGCGACAATAATCGCTGTAAAACCGTAGCCTGTGTTGAAATCAATGCTGATCTGGCCAGAGGGACCAGACACTTCAAAAAGTCCTGCCAGTCCAGCGAGAAGCCCCGACATACCAAGACAGAAGAGTACAAGACGTGTTGGGTTGACCGATGAAAACTTGGCGGCGCGAGGCGCTTCACCCGTGAGCCTGATCGAAAAGCCGAGCATGTGACGGTTGAGCAATATGTACGCAAAAATTACGGCAATAAAAGCTGTGAGCACACCCCAGTGCATGCCGGAGCCAGTGATGATCTCGTCATTAAATGCGCTGGGATAGTCTTTGAGGTTGCGTGAGCCAGGGAAGCCGTGGCCATCAGGGTTTTTGAGCAGGCCAAGCGACATCGAGGCCAGAAGCTGCTCGGCCACATAGACCAGCATGAGCGAAACGAGAATTTCGTTGGTCTGAAAGCGGACTTTCAACAAAGCAGGTATCATGGCCCAAGCCCAGCCGCCAAAGGCGCCAGCGATGACCATTAGCGGGAAGATAAACCAAGCTTCCATGGGGTAAAAGGCAAGGCCGACAGCCGCGCCACAGATGGCACCTACAATATACTGCCCTTCGGCGCCGATGTTCCAAATTCCAGCGCGAAAGCCGAGACTGAGGCCAATCGCGATAAGGATCAGGGGGCCACCTTTGACCAAGAGTTGTGGGCGGTAATAAAAGGCAAACTCGCCAAAAAGCGGATCCCAGAAAATGGTGCGAATGGCTTCTAAGGGGTTGTAGCCCAGCGCCATGAACAGCAGGCCGCCAGCAAACATTGTGGCGAGAATTGCGAGAAGGGGGGTGAGGTAGGCAAAGAGCTTTGAGGGCTGTGGGCGTTTTTCGAGCTTAAACATGAGCCACCTCCATTCCATGTGCGCCGCCCATCATAAGGCCGATTTCGTCAATCGTTAGGCCTTGGGTCGGGCGGGTTTCGGTGAGGCGGCCTTCGTTGAGGGCGGCGAAGTTATCGGCCACCTCCATAAGCTCGTCGAGGTCTTGGCTGATCACAATCACAGCTGTTCCGCCTGCGGCCAGATCCAGGATCGCCTGGCGAATGGCGGCAGCTGCGGAGGCGTCAACGCCCCAGGTGGGCTGGTTCACAACAAGGACATCGGGCTCCTGGAGAACCTCACGCCCGATGACGAACTTCTGCAAGTTGCCGCCCGAAAGCGAGCGCGCGGCATTGTCAGGGCCAGGCGTGCGAACGTCGAATTTTTCGATAATTTCCTCAGCAAAACTGCGGGCTTTGGCCCATTTGAGAAAGCCGCGGTTCGAAAGCTCTTTGCGTACATTCCCTGTCAGCAGTGCGTTTTCTGTCAGGCTCATGTTGGGAGCGGCTGCGTGGCCCAGGCGCTCTTCGGGGGCGGTCAGCAAGCCGCGTGTCCGCCGTGCGTTGGGCGTGAGCTGCCCGATGGATTCGCCCTTAAGTTTTACAGCATCGCGCGCGGTGCGCACTTCGCCAGACAGGGCCAGCAGAAGTTCGTCTTGTCCGTTGCCCGCGACGCCGCCAATGCCAAGCACTTCGCCGGCTCTAAGCCGCAGATGAATGTTGCGCAGCGGCGTGCCAAATGCGCTGGGTGAGGGCATGGACAGGCCTGAGAGGTCAAGCACAACCTCGCCAAGATCGGCGCCCGCGCTCTTGGGTGTTTGCAGCTCTGTGCCGACCATCAGCTCGGCCATGTCGCGCGCGCTGGTTTCGGCGGGGACGCATGTTCCGACATTCTTGCCCAATCGCAGGATTGTGGCAGCGTCACAGAGCGCGCGGATTTCTTCGAGCTTGTGAGAGATGTAGAGGATGGCAACGCCTTCGGCGGTGAGCTTGCGCAGGGTTTCAAAAAGGATCTCTACCTCTTGGGGCGTCAGCACAGACGTGGGCTCATCCATAATCAGAAGCTTTGGCTCCTGAAGCAAACAGCGAATGATTTCAACGCGTTGTCGCTCGCCTGCGGAGAGGTCGCCGACCGTGCGGTAAGGATCGAGCGGGAGGCCGTAATCCTCTGAAACGGTGCGGATTTTCTCGGCCAAGTCGCGCATGGCGGGGGGCTGTTCCATTCCCAAAGCAATGTTTTCGGCCACGTTGAGCGCGTCAAAGAGTGAAAAGTGCTGGAACACCATGGCCACGCCCGAGGCGCGGGCGGCGCGGGGCTCGGCGGGGGAAAAGGACGCCCCGTTCATCAGCATTGTGCCGCTGTCGGGCTTCACAAGGCCGTAGATCATCTTCACCAGCGTCGACTTGCCAGCGCCATTTTCTCCAAGCAAAGCATGGACTTCGCCGTGTTTTATCTCAAATGAAACGGTGTCGTTGGCCACAACTCCGGGGTAGGCCTTCGTGAGGCCTTCGATCTTTAGCAATGTCCCTGTCACGCAAGGTTCCTTTCCGGGTTTCCCCATCGGATGCGCTTTGTTTTATTGTTTTTCATCAAAGGCGGAAAGCTCGTTTCATGCAAGATTCGAATAAACCGACCACGGCTAAACACTTTCAACGGTTTGGGGGAAATCGAAAGGTTAAATCGTTAATGCGGGTGAAATAGCAGGGGGTGATATGCGTGCACAACCCGTGCACCGGGCGTGCACCGCCTGTTTGTTAATTTTTTGTGCGAAAAATGTATAACGCGGCGTTCGCTGCTCCCGCAGTCGGGGGCGCTGCCCCCATGATGTGCCGCCTGCGGCGTCTCATCATTCCCCCGGGATATTTTTGGCAAAAAGAAAGTGCGGGTCCAGACGCGCTGTGGCGCGCGAGAGTCTATGCTTGCCACGCCTTGATGTCGCCAAAGGATAGTCAAAAACCAACGGAGGGGTGCTTCCCTGTTTTGCGTGGTGGATGTAGGGTCGCGCAATGAACACTTCACCACGATTCATTCACCTTCGCGTGCACTCGGAATATTCCCTTCTTGAAGGGGCTGTGCGGCTCAAGAAGCTGCCCGGGATGTGCGCGGATATGGGGATGCCCGCTGTGGCGGTCACCGACACCAACAACATGTTTTGTGCGTTGGAGTTTTCGGAGGCGGCCAAGGGCGCCGGACTTCAGCCCATCATCGGCTGTCAGGTCGATCTGGCCTATCACAAGCTTGAGCCGGGCGAGCGGCCGCGCCCGCCTGCGCCCGTGGTTTTGCTGGCGCAAAGCGAGGCGGGCTATGAGCACCTGATGAAGCTCAACTCCTGCCTTTATATCGATAAGGGCGGTGAGCTGCCGCAGGTGACGCTGGAGGAATTGCGCACCAATGCAGGTGATGTGATCTGCCTCACCGGCGGGCCGGATGGCCCTGTCGGGCGGCTCTTGCGCGCAGGGCAGACCCCTGCAGCCAAGGCGCTGATGGAAGAGCTTAAAGATATCTTTGGCGACAGGCTCTATGTGGAGCTGCAGCGCCACCCGTCGGAAGACGGCAGCCCAGCCGAGGCAGAGCGCCTCACAGAGCGCGGCTTTGTGGAAATGGCCTATGGCATGGACCTGCCGCTGGTGGCGACAAATGATGTCTATTTTCCCAAGTCGAGCATGTACGAGGCCCATGACGCGCTGATCTGTATTTCTGACGGCGCATATGTGGACCAGCAGGAAGACCGCCGCCGCCTGACGGCGCAGCATTATCTCAAGTCGCCGCAGGAAATGGCGGTCTTGTTTGCCGACCTGCCCGAAGCGCTGGACAACACCATCGAGATCGCCAAGCGCTGTGCCTTCAAGGCCTATAAGCGCGACCCGATTTTGCCGAAATTTGCGGATGATGAAGTTGTCGAGCTGCGCCGCCAAGCCAACGCTGGCTTGCAGGCGCGTCTGGCCGTGATCCCTCATGCGGTGTCTGTGGAGGACTATCAGAAGCGCCTCGATTTCGAACTGGATATCATCGAGGGCATGGGTTTCCCCGGCTACTTTCTGATTGTTGCCGACTTTATCAAATGGGCCAAGGATCATAATATCCCTGTCGGGCCGGGCCGTGGCTCGGGCGCGGGCTCGCTTGTGGCCTATGCGCTCACGGTCACCGACCTTGACCCGTTGCGGTATTCGCTGCTGTTTGAACGGTTTCTGAACCCCGAACGTGTCAGCATGCCTGACTTTGACATCGACTTTTGCATGGACCGCCGAGAAGAGGTGATCCGTTATGTTCAGGAGAAATATGGCCGCGACAAGGTGGGGCAGATCATCACCTTTGGAGCGCTTCTGAGTAAGGCGGCTGTGCGCGACATTGGCCGTGTGCTCCAGATGCCCTATGGGCAGGTTGACCGCCTTTCCAAGATGATCCCCGTGGAAGGGGTGAAGCCTGTCAGCATCGAGAAGGCTTTGGCCGACGAGCCACGCCTGCGCGAAGAAGCCAAGAACGAGGAAGTTGTGGCGCGCTTGCTCGACTATGGTCAGCAGGTCGAGGGCCTTTTGCGCAACGCCTCGACCCACGCGGCGGGTGTTGTGATTGGCGACAGGCCGCTCGATGCGCTTGTGCCGCTGTATCAGGATCCGCGCTCGGACATGCCTGCGACGCAGTTTAACATGAAGTGGGTGGAGCAAGCGGGGCTTGTGAAGTTTGACTTCTTGGGCCTGAAAACGCTCACGGTTATTCAAAATGCGGTAGACCTTATTCACGCCGAGGGGCGCGACCTGCACCATGCCGCCGATGGCACCTTGCTCTATGAGCCGCCGGCTGGTGCGGAGAACGACATTGGCGCGATCCCGCTGGATGACGCCAAGTCTTACGAGCTTTATGCGCGCGCCAAGACTGTGGCTGTGTTTCAGGTGGAAAGCTCGGGGATGATGGATGCGCTCAAGCGCATGAAGCCGACCTGTATTGAAGACATTGTTGCGCTTGTGGCGCTCTACCGCCCCGGCCCGATGGAGAACATCCCCACCTATTGCGAGGTGAAGAACGGGCTGAAAGAGCGCGAGTCTGTGCACCCGACGATTGACTACATCCTTGAGGAAACGCAGGGCATCATCGTTTACCAAGAGCAGGTTATGCAAATCGCTCAGGTGATGGCGGGTTACTCGCTTGGCGGCGCTGATTTGTTGCGCCGTGCGATGGGTAAGAAGATTGCCGAAGAGATGGCCAAGGAGCGCCCCAAATTTGAAAAGGGCGCAATGGAAAACGGTGTCGACAAGAAGAAGGCCTCCGAGGTTTTTGACTTGCTCGAAAAGTTTGCCAACTATGGTTTCAACAAATCACACGCGGCGGCCTATGCTGTGGTCAGCTATCAGACCGCTTGGCTGAAGGCGAACCACCCTGTCGAGTTTATGGCGGGTGTGATGAACTGCGATATCCACCTGACAGACAAGCTGGCTGTGTACTTTGAAGAGGTGCGCAAGGGGCTAGACCTGAAGTGGGAGCCACCCTGTGTGAACCGCTCTGATGCGACCTTTACGGTGAAAGACCAAGTGCTGCACTATGCGCTGGGGGGCCTTAAGAACGTGGGTGTGGAGGCGATGAAGCTGATCACAGAGGCACGGGGCGATGCGCCTTTTGTGACGCTCTTTGACTTTGCCCGCCGTGTCGACATCAAGCGTGTGGGCAAGCGCCCCTTGGAGATGCTGGCGCGGGCGGGGGCTTTTGATGTGCTCGACCGCAACAGGCGGCGGGTGTTTGACAGCCTTGAGGGCTTGATGGCCTATTCGGCGGCTGTGAACGAGCAGAAGAACAGTAATCAGGTGAGCCTGTTTGGCGAGGCGGGCGATGATCTGCCCGAGCCGCGCCTTTCGCCTGTGCAGGACTGGCTGCCTGCCGAGCGGCTGGGCGAAGAGTTCAAGGCCGTGGGCTTTTATCTCTCAGGGCATCCGCTTGATGACTATATGGCGCCGCTCAAGCGCAAGCAGGTGATCACGCTGGAAGAAGTGGAGGCGCGCGCGCAGGGCGGGCCTTTCCTTGCCAAGATGGCGGGGGTGATTGCGGGGCGTCAGGAGCGCAAGTCGGCGCGGGGCAACCGCTTTGCCTTTGTGCAGCTGTCTGATGTGAGCGGGGCCTATGAGGTGACTGTCTTTAGCGACACGCTGGAGAAAGCGCGCGAGCATCTGGAGACGGGCTCGAAAGTTGTTGTGACCTGTGAGGCAACCCTGGAGAGCGACCAGCTCAAGCTTTTGGCGCGCAGCTTTGCGCCGATCGATGCCGTGGTGGCGGATGCAGGGGCGACGGGTCTGAAAGTCTTTGTGGAAGATCAGGGCGCGATTGGTGCTGTGGCCGAGGTGCTGGCCAATGCGCGCCAAGCGGCACAGGGCGCAGGCAAGGGGCCTTTGCTCTTTTGCCTGATGGACCCGAGTTTGCCGGGTGAGGTTGAGGTTGATGCGGGCCAGAGCTTCCCGATTTCGCCGCAAATCAAAGGGGCGATCAAGAGTTTGGATGGCGTGCTGGAAGTGCAGGACATCTGACACGAGCGGTTTTTCGCAGAGACACAGCCTGCAAGCATCTGGGCTAGACCGATGCGAACGCAGCTTGTATGACGCTGAAAAGTAAAGGGTTTGGCCTATGCTCCGTTGGCTTTCTGTTGTGTGTGTGCTCTCGCTTGTGGCGGGTTGCGGTGACCCGTTGCGCACTGTGCCCAAGATTGGCGAAGTCGAACTGAGCGACAGCTCTGACACCGCCACGGCTGTGGCTTTGCCTGAAACCAGCGAAGACACGCGCCCCTTGTTTGAGCGGCTGATGCGCAAGAGCGACGCGCCGGCTCAAGACGCCGTTGAAGCCCTTGAGCCTGATCAAACCGCCGCGCCGCAAGGTGAGGCCGAAGACACCAAGCGCTTGAAGCTGTTTGGCTTCCTCAAGCCAGATGCGGGCGAGACAGCGCAAGAAGACGCTGCCCTTGAGGGACTGGCGGATGCCGACAAGCTCGAAGCTGATACGGCAGAAGTGATACCAGCCTCCTTTACACCCGAAGAGACGCCCCGCTCGCGCGGCGGCTTTTTCAGCCGTTTCAAGCCCGCGCAGACAACGTCGGCCACAGGCCCTGATGCACAAGAGATTGCCCCCGGAGCGGCGCTGGCCTTTGGCGAAATCGCGCGTGTTTGCACGCTGCCCAAGGCCGATATGGGCCGAGAAGTGGAGCGCGCGGGTGCTTACAGCCTCTATGACAGCGCTGTTGGCAGCACCGAGCCGAGGCCCCTCTACATAACCGGGTTTGCAGATGGGTGCCCCCGCCAAGTGACTGGTGCGTTGGCGCTCTTTGGCTCGGCGACAAGCCACGAGGCGATGCGCTATGGCAAGCCGTTTGAAGGCAAGCCCTATTCAGAAACGGATATTGCCTATGAAGACGCCAAACGCGCCGTCTGTGGTGTGGGCAAGGGCAAGCCCTGCGGAGCCGCGATGGGCCAGCTTGAAAAGACCACCGCGTTTGTCACGGTCTATGACCAGTTTGTCGGCGCGGCGCGGTGGCACAATGTTTTGCTACACGACGGCACAGTGCTTGCAATGGAGTGAAGCACGCTGCGGGCGCAGTTAGTAATGCGGCGGGCGTTCGTTGCCGCCGAAGATATGTGCGCCTTCGGAGCGGTTGCGGCCTGCCTCGGCATCCAGCAGCAGTTGGACCTGCCGCGTGAGCAAGGCGATCTCTGTGTCTTGGCGCGCGATCACGGACGAAAGCTCGTCTGTTGTGCGCTCAAGGTGGGCAATTTTTTCTTCAAGAGATTCCATGGCATTTCTTTAGCGGGTTTATGATCTGCATCATAGCCCCGCTTTCACGAGGCTGACAGACTTGGGCTGTTGAATTGGTTGGGAGGTCGTGAGATGCGCAAATTTATGATCGCGCTGTTGGGGGCCTGCGCCTTGGCTGGCGCGGCTGAGGCCTATGACGGAGAGCAATTTGTGGTCTGTAAGCTTAACCCGCAGGGGGATAACTTTCTGGCCCTGCGGAGTTGTGGCTCGACCAGTTGCGATATGATCCGCAAGCTGGAGCCAGATACCTTTGTGATCACCATGGAACCCTATGCGACAAACGGGTGGCGCGAGGTGATTGTGCAGCAAAACGCGCAGGATTGGTCTTATGCAGGCGTAAAGGGCTGGGTTTATGGTAAATATATTTGCCATATCGATCTGAGCGACTAAGGCTCTGTTCTTGCTCCTTGGGGCGTGATCCTTTAGAGCCTGCTCACAAGAATTAAGACCGTTTCAGGCAAGGATCCCCCAGATGGCCAAGGAAAAGAAAGCCCCGCGCCCCAAGGCAGAAACGCCTAAGGGCTTCCGCGACTATTTTGGCGTTGAAGTGAGCGAGCGCGCAGAAATGCTGCGTGTGATCACGGGGGTTTACCACCAGTACGGGTTTGACGCCTTGGAGAGCGCGGCTGTCGAGACAGTGCAGGCGCTTGGCAAGTTTCTGCCCGATGTGGACCGCCCCAACGAGGGTGTCTTTGCGTGGCAGGAATTTGACGAAGAGGACAAGGGCGACTGGCTCGCGCTGCGCTATGACCTGACAGCCCCCTTGGCGCGGGTCTATGCCCAGCACCGCAACGATCTGCCCACGCCTTACCGCCGCTATGCCATGGGCCCTGTTTGGCGCAACGAAAAGCCCGGGCCGGGGCGCTACCGCCAGTTTTATCAGTGTGATGCGGATACGGTGGGCACGGCGAGCGTGGCCGCGGATGCCGAGATCTGCGCGATGCTGAGCGATGTGCTGGAAAAAGTCGGCATTCCGCGTGGCGACTACATTGTACGGATCAACAACCGTAAGGTTCTCAACGGGGTTTTGGAGGCAACGGGCGTTGCTGACGAGGCCCAGCAGGCCGATGTGCTGCGCACGATTGATAAGTTTGACAAGGTCGGCGAAGAGGGCGTGCGCCAGCTTTTGGGCAAGGGCCGCTTGGACGCGTCTGGCGCTTACATCGACGGGATTGGCCTGACCGATGCGCAAGCGGCTCCTGTTGTGACCTTCCTCACGTCAAAAGGCGCGAGCAATGCAGAGACGCTGGCAAACCTGCGCGGCGCTGTTGGCGAGAGCGCCATTGGCGCGGAAGGTGTGAGCGAGCTTGAAGAGATGGCCGCGCTGCTCGAGGCGCAGGGCTATGGCGCGGACCGTATTATCATCGACCCCTCGGTTGTGCGCGGGCTTGGCTACTACACCGGCCCTGTTTATGAGGCCGAGCTGACCTTTGAGATTCTGGATGACAAAGGCCGCAAGCGCCAGTTTGGCTCTGTTGCGGGCGGCGGGCGCTATGATGATTTGGTCAAGCGCTTCACCGGTCAGGCTGTGCCTGCGACAGGTGTGTCTATCGGTGTGGACCGCTTGCTGGCGGCGCTGCGCGAAAAGGGCCGCATGGGCAGCAAGGCCGCCGGGCCTGTTGTTGTGACGGTGATGGATAAGGCACGGATGGCCGACTATCAGGGTATGGTTGCCGAGCTGCGCCAAGCGGGCATTCGTGCGGAAGTCTACCTCGGGAACCCGAAGAACTTTGGCAACCAGCTGAAATATGCAGACAAGCGCGAAAGCCCCATTGCCATTATTGCGGGCAGTGACGAGGCCGAGCGCGGTGTGGTGCAGATCAAGGATTTGATCTTGGGAGCCAAGATCGCCGAGAGCGCCACCCACGAAGAATGGAAAGAGCGCCCCAGCCAGTTTGAAGTGCCGCGCGGCGAGCTTGTTGCCAAGGTGCGCGATATTCTTGAAGGGCAGGGCTGATCATGCCTGACGGAATGGCCAAACGCGCAGAGGCTGCACGGGTGCGGGCAATGTTTGAGGCGGCGGGTGCGCAGCCTGTGGAAACCTCGGTTTTGCAGCCAGCGGAAACGCTGCTTGAGCTTTATGGCGAGGATATTCGCGCGCGCGCTTATGTGACCTCGGATGCTTTGCGCGGTGAGCAGATGCTGCGGCCCGATTTTACCGTGCCTGTGGTGCAGATGCATATGCAGCACGGGGCGGAGCCTGCGCGCTATACCTATTCGGGCGAGGTGTTTCGCCGTCAGGAAGATGACGGCAGCCGCGCCAACGAGTATCTGCAAGTCGGCTACGAAGTGTTTGAGCGCGATGCGCCAGAAGAGGCAGATGCAGAGGTGTTTGCGCTGATTTCATCGGTGTTGCGCGGGCTGCCTGTGCGCGCGGCCACGGGGGATATCGGTATCTTGATGGCGGCTGTTGAAGGCCTGCGCACGACCGAGCGGCGCAAGGCGGCGCTGCGGCGCCACATCTGGCGGCCCAAGCGCTTTCGGGCGTTGATTGACCGTTTCTCGGGGCGTGTAGATGTGCCTGCGAGCCGTGCCGCGCTTTTGGCGGCGGCAGATCCTTTTGAAGGCGCTGGCCCCGAGATCGGCTTGCGCACACGGCGTGATGTGGCCGCGCGCATTGCGGCGCTGCAGGAAGATGTGGCCGCAGGGCCGCTCGCGCAGGGCGAAGTCGAGCTGATGGACGCGATTTTGGCGGTGCAGGAAACCCTGCCCAATGCGCTGGAGCAGCTCAGCGACATTGCGGTGGATATGCCCGCGATTGCCGATGCGGTGGACGGGCTGGGGCGGCGCACCCGCGCGCTTGCGGCGCGTGGTGTCGATGTGGCGCAGCTGGCCTTTGAGGCGAGTTATGGCCGCAGCTCGATGGAGTATTATGACGGGTTTGTCTTTGGCTTTTATGCCGAGGCGCGCGCCGATTTGCCACCTGTTGCGAGCGGCGGGCGCTATGACGCGCTCACGCGCCAGCTTGGCCGGGGCGGCGAAATTCCGGCGGTGGGCGGTGTTGTGCGCCCCGATCTTATGCTGGGCCTGAAGGAGGGCACGCTATGAGCCTCAAGCTGGGTGTGCCGTCAAAAGGGCGGTTGATGGAAAAGACCTTTGAGTGGTTCGCCGAGCGCGGTGTGACTCTCAGCCGTGCAGGTTCTGACCGCGAATATGCTGGCAAGGTCGAAGGTATTGAGGGTGTCGAGCTTGTGCTGCTGTCGGCGGGGGAGATCCCGCGCGAGTTGGCGGCGGGGCGTATTCACCTTGGGGTTACGGGCACAGACCTTATTCGCGAAAAGCTGGGCCAGTGGGAGCAGCGCGTGGAAGAGATGGCCGATCTGCGGTTTGGCCATGCTGATCTTATCATTGCGGTGCCGCAAGCCTGGGTGGATGTGGACACGATGGACGACCTTGACGCGGTTGCGGCAGCGTTTCGCAGGGAACATGGCTTCCGACTGCGGATTGCGACAAAATACCACCGCCTTGTGCGGGAGTATCTGCGCGACTGCGGGGTGGCCGACTACCAGCTTGTCGACAGTCAGGGCGCAACCGAAGGCACGGTGAAAAACGAAACCGCCGAAGCGATTGCCGATATCACCTCAACTGGCGATACGCTGCGCGCGAACCATCTGAAAATTCTGTCTGACGGGCTTATCTTGCGCAGCTCGGCCACGCTTTACCGCGCGCGCAACGGAGCCGTGAACGACGATGAGCGCGCCGCGATGGCGGAGCTTGTGGAGCGGCTCGGCCTGTAAGGCGCAGCGCTCTGTCGCGGATCGGCCCTGCGGGGCGGATATTTCTGGCAAAAAGAAAGACTCAGAGAATGCCGATGTCGGCCAGTGCGCCAGCCAGCTCGGGAGGCAGCGCATCATCGGCTTCGCGGCCGGCTGTCAGGTCTACCGGCGCATCTTCCGGCTTGAGGTAGCGCCAGCCCTGAAACGGGCGTTTGAGCGCGGGAGAGGTGCGCACGATCTCTGGATCAAGGATGAAGGCGCAGCGGCGGATACCATCGCCCCCGATGACCTCTTCAAAGCCCAACAGCTTCTGGCGGGCCTGTATCGAGCCTTTGATGACCCAGTAGATACTGCCACCTGATAATATTTCGGCCTCGCGCTTGGGCCACATGCGTGTGACATGGTAAACAAGCCCCTGTGGATGCAGGGCTGCGCGCGATTTCTGCCAGTCAGAGAGGGTTTCAACCGACTCTGTGCCAACACTTAGTTTTACCAGATGTATTGTGTTCTTCATGAGGCTTCTCTACATCTAGTGTTGTATCTGGGTAAAGATGATTCTTTCATTAACATAAACTTACAAAAACAGGCGATAGGGGTTTGACCCTTTGGCCTGCTCTGCGTAGTTTGTAAAACCTGCACAAAATGATCTGGGGACCACCGAATGAGCCGTTTTTCCGCGCCGATTGCCGAGCAAATCTGGGATATGAAGTATCGCTTCAAGGAGGCGGATGGAACCCCGCTTGACCGGAGTGTTGAAGACACATGGCGCCGCATTGCGCGCGCGCTGGCCGATGTCGAGGATGATAAGGCCCATTGGGAAGATGTGTTTTACAACGCGCTCGAAGATTTCAAATTTCTGCCAGCGGGCCGTATTACGGCGGGCGCAGGCACCGAGCGCTCTGTGACGCTGTTTAACTGCTTTGTTATGGGCACTGTGCCAGACAGCATGAGCGGTATTTTTGACATGCTCAAAGAAGCGGCCCTCACCATGCAGCAAGGTGGTGGCATCGGCTATGACTTCTCTACGATTCGCCCCAAAGGATCGGATGTGCTGGGTGTGGCGGCTGATGCAAGCGGCCCCTTGAGCTTTATGGATGTTTGGGATGCGATGTGCCGCACCATCATGAGCGCCGGCTCGCGCCGTGGTGCGATGATGGCAACGATGCGCTGTGACCACCCCGATATCGAAGACTTTATCACGGCGAAGTCAGATGCTGCACGTCTGCGCATGTTCAATATGTCTGTACTTGTGACAGACCCGTTCATGGACGCGGTGAAGGCAGATAAGGGCTGGGACCTGAAGTTTGGTGACAAGGTGTATCACACGGTGCAGGCGCGTGACTTGTGGAACAAGATCATGAAGGCCACATATGATTATGCCGAGCCGGGTGTTATCTTCATTGACCGCATCAACCAGATGAACAACCTGAACTATTGCGAGACAATTGCTGCGACCAACCCATGCGGCGAGCAGCCTTTGCCGCCATATGGCGCGTGCTTGCTTGGCTCGATCAATATGGCGAAGCTTGTGGCGGATCCGTTTGAAGCGGGTGCTGACCTTGATGTGAAAGCGCTGACCGAGCTTGTGGCTGCAGCCGTCCGGATGATGGATAACGTGGTTGATGCCTCTCGCTTCCCGCTCGAAGCACAGCGCCAGGAAGCCCATGCCAAGCGCCGTATCGGCCTTGGGGTGACCGGCCTTGCCGATGCGCTGCTGATGGTGGGCCTTGAGTATGGCACCGACGAAGCGGCGGCGAAGACTGAAGAGTGGCTGCACGCGATTGCGCGCGCCTCTTATATGGCTTCGGTTGGCTTGGCCAAAGAGAAGGGTGCATTCCCTCTGTTTGACGCAGACAAGTATCTGTCGAGCGGCGCTATGGAGAACATGGACGAAGATGTGCGCGCCGCGATTGGCAAGCACGGTATTCGCAACGCTCTGCTGACCTCTATCGCTCCGACGGGCACGATCAGCCTTTATGCGGGCAATGTGAGCTCGGGGATCGAGCCTGTGTTTGCCTATGCGTACAAGCGCAAGGTTTTGCAGAAAGACGGATCACGCACGGAAGAGGAAGTGGTGGACTATGCTGTCGCGCTGTGGCGTGAGAAGTTCGGGGACAAAGAGCTGCCCGATTACTTTGTGAACGCCCAGACGCTTGCGCCGAGTGCGCATGTGAAGATGCAGGCGGCGGCGCAGAAGTGGATCGACAGCTCGATCTCCAAGACGATCAACTGCCCTGAAGACATCGACTTTGACGCGTTCAAGGATGTTTACATGCAAGCGTGGGACACAGGCTGCAAAGGCTGCACCACCTACCGCCCCAACGATGTGACAGGCTCTGTTTTGTCTGTGAGCGAAGAGAGCGAAAAAGCTCCTGAGGCCGATCAGGGCGCTGACGTGATCTACATGTCCGAGCCGCTGGAGCGCCCCAAGGAGCTGGAAGGCACGACCTATAAGTTGAAGTGGCCTGACAGCGAGCACGCAATTTACCTGACGGTGAACGACGTTGTCATCGGTGGGCACAGACGCCCCTTTGAAGTGTTTATCAACTCCAAGAACATGGAGCACTTCGCCTGGACGGTTGCGCTGACACGGATGATGTCGGCTGTGTTCCGTCGCGGTGGCGATGTGAGCTTTGTTGTGGAAGAGCTGAAGGCTGTGTTTGATCCGCGCGGTGGCGCCTGGATGGGTGGAAAATATATCCCGTCGATTCTGGCCGCTATTGGCGGTGTCATCGAGAAGCACATGATCTCGATCGGCTTCATCGAAGGCGAGGGCATGGGCCTGAAATCAGACCCGACAGCAGCCGTGGTGAACCTTGATGCACCGCGCGGCAAAAGCTGCCCCTCTTGTGGCCAGTTTGATATGCGTATGGTCGAAGGTTGCATGACTTGTGGCTCATGCGGCCACAGCAAATGCGGCTAGAGACCGTGTGAACCCCCGGTGGAGTTCTCGTGCGGGGCTTCACTATCTATTTTGTAGGCAAGGGCTGGCCGTTGGAGTGATTGAGATCACTTCGGCGGCCATTCTTTTGGCACTACCCAAACTCCAGTTGCTCGCAAACACATGACAACAGAGCGGCGCGGTGCAGGACTGCTTTCGTGAAGGCGCTCGTTCAGACCCCGCGCTCTGATATGTCGTCGCTAGAGTGTACTCTATACATAGGGGCGTGTCGCATCCCGCAGCACCGAGACCCGCTGGTGCGGTCTGCCCTTTGCGGGGATTTGGCGATTGGTCTTATCGGATTGTCACTTGCTATGCCTCGGATGTCGCTAAGCTGGTCAGGTCAATCCTTGTCGCGCCTCAGATATCCACACATAGGTTTGTCAGAGCAAAGGCTCTGGTGCTTGCTTTCATTGGGGCCCCTCGCGGGCGCCCCCTAGAGGGAGATATGTGTGGGAATAAGGACGGCGGCTATCAGCAGCTATGTCAAAGGAATCGGCCCTTGTGCATGAGTCGTGCTGTGTCGGGAGGGATTCTCCCGAATAGGGCCGTAAACTGGGGCGAGTCGGCTGAAGCGACATGCTTTTTGAGCCTTTTGACCAGTGCTCGAGCCGGGCTTGCTTGCTGCGCATATGGCTAAGAGCCTTTAAATACTGGGCCTTCGCATTCTTTTTCAGAATTATGAAAAAAGGGGTTGCGGGTGTCGGTGTCTAACCTTAGAACCCCCCTTATCGGACGGGCAGCGATGCTCGAACG
>NZ_CBFHTG010000022.1:0-41316 GCF_965658795.1 Lentibacter sp.
AAAACCCACTAAAAGGAGCAGTCAAAGCAGCTTTGGCTGAAGCTCAATGTAAGATCCGTGAAATCGAAGCTTTGGTACAGGAAAAGGCAGAAGAAATTGCACGGCTAACACACGATGCATTAAAGGATATTGATCCCAAACTCGCCGAAACACTAACGCCAAAGTATAATCCTCCCGTGGACTCAAAATGGGCGAGTTTGTTCTCAATTGGAATGGAAACAAATAACGGAATTTCACTAAACAAGCGTGGTAGCGGTGCTCGCCGTATGATCCTTGTCAGTTTTTTCAAAGCTGAAGCAGAAAGGAAAATGCGTAACTCTAGAAAATCAAATATAATATATGCTATTGAAGAACCTGAAACTTCCCAACACCCCGCCAACCAAAAAATTCTTGTCAGCGCATTCCGTGACTTGGCAGTATTACCTGGGTGTCAGGTTCTATTAACGACTCATAGTCCAGGTCTAGCAGCAGAACTTCCCACTGATAGCATTCGCTTCATACATGCACCCGAACAAGGAAAAAATCCCGTCATCTCAACTGGAGATGACGTTTTCGGTGAAGTGGCATCTGTTCTAGGCTTAATACCAGATAGTAGAGTAAAAGCCCTAGTTTGTGTTGAAGGCTATACAGACGTCGATGCTTTGAAAGCTCTAAGTCACATAATACATCTCTCAAACAGCGAGCTTCCTGATTTATCCAGCGACCCTCGCTTTGCTTTCATAAATTTAGGTGGATCGAATTTGGTCCACTGGGTAAATAATCACTATCTAAAAGCACTAGGCCTTCCTGAAGCACACATTTACGACGCTGATGTACCAAAATATCAAAAGCACGTGGAACTAGTGAATGCTCGCAACGATGGATCATGGGGAACTCTGACTAAAAAACATGAAATAGAATGTTACCTCCATCCTGATGCTATAAACGATAGATTTGGCTACACATGCCAAGTTTATGACCAACCAGACGATTCAAATCCATCTGTACCAACCGCTTTTGCTCTAGCTTGGCAAAATGCAGAAAACTTAGATGGAAAGCCTAGTGATAATAAGGCTAAGGCAAAGCTAGTAACTGCATTTCCACATATGACACTTGATCGCTTGATAGAGCGGAACGCCAAAGACGAGGTCGAGGACTGGATGAAAAATATCCTCAAAATGATTAGCGACTAGCCTTATTAAAAAATAGGACTTCGTAATCACCCCCCACCGAACGCCCCGTTACCTAATTTTCTGTTAAAATCTCTCTCCAACAGGCGGTGCACGGGGGGTGCACGCGTGGTGCACGGGTTTCACCCCCCTGTTTCGGGGGGCTTGGCGGGCATTAACCCCACCGTGCGCTTGGCGGGCGTTTTGGGGTTTTCATTCGCTCACTTATTGGCAAAAGCTGGCAGATGGACACGCTTTCTTTCCTCAAGCTCAACAGTCGCTGGCTCGCCGCGGGGGCTTTGCTCACCTTTATGTCGAGCTTCGGGCAGACGTTTTTTATCTCTATTTTTGCTGGTGAAATCCGTGCTGAATTTGGGCTAAGTCACGGAGATTGGGGCGGAATTTATGCGCTCGGGACTTTGGCTTCGGCGGGGGTGATGGTCTGGTCTGGCGGGCTGACCGACCAGTTCCGCGTGCGCGTTCTGGGCCCCGCCGTGCTCATCCTGCTCGCCTGCGCCTGCGCCTTCATGGCCACCAACCACGCCGCATGGCTCCTCCCCGCCGTCATCTTCACCCTGCGCATCACAGGGCAGGGCATGACCAGCCACATCGCCCTGGTCGCCATGACCCGCTGGTTCCAAAAAACCCGAGGCCGCGCCCTCTCCATCGCCACGCTCGGCTTTGCTTTGGGTGAGGCTGTACTCCCGTTACTCTTTGTTTTTCTTCTGGTTTTTTACGACTGGCGGCTTTTGTGGGGGGCTGCAGCGATTGTTGCTGTGCTCGGTGTCCCCCTGCTCGTTAGCCTTCTTAAAGAAGAGCGCACACCGCAGTCTATGGCCCAATCCTCGCAATCAGTTGGCATGAACCGCCGCCACTGGACCCGCAATCAAGCCATGTCCCACTGGCTGTTCTGGGTCATGGTGCCCAGCATCCTCGGCCCCTCGGCCTTCGGCACTGCGCTCATGTTTCATCAAGTTCACTTCGCCGACGTCAAAGACATCTCTCACCTGACGTTTGTAGCTATGTTTCCGATTTACACAGCCGTCACGATCTTTTCGATGGTGCTGTCGGGTTGGGCGCTTGACCGTGTCGGAACGCCACGCCTCATTGTATATATGTACCTACCCGCAGTCGCTGCCTTTCTGGTATTTGGCCTTAGCTCTGGTGCAAGTGGGCTGCTTCTGGGCTTTGTACTTTTTGGCCTGACCTCAGGCGCAAACTCTACGCTCCCCAATGCCTTTTGGGCCGAGTTCTACGGAACAGCCTCTATTGGCTCGATCAAAGCCATGGCAGCCGCCATCATGGTGCTTGGTTCTGCGATCGGGCCTGGCCTTACCGGCTGGGCAATTGATGCGGGTATCGGTCTTGAAGCACAGTATGTTGCCGTTGCCGCTTACTTCCTTTGCTCAAGTGCGCTCTTATTTTTCGGGGTTCGCAAGGCTGCAGCTCTGCTCCCCGGTAGAGGCTAGCACGCTTGTTATTAAGGCTCGTGCCCGCTATGTGCTTAGATCAGGAAATGCCGTACAGAGCCAAGGACACCCATGACCGAACCCAACAATAACCCTGCGATCCGCTCGGCGAGGCGTGTTCTGACAACCGAAGCCAATGCCATCCACAAAATGGTTGAACACCTGCCAGACGACTTTCCAGATGTGGTTGACCTTGTGCTCAAAACCAAGGGGCGTGTGATTATTTCCGGCGTTGGGAAATCCGGCCATATTGGCCGCAAAATCTCGGCTACACTGGCAAGCACAGGCACACCCTCCTACTTTGTTCATGCCTCCGAAGCCAGCCATGGTGACCTTGGTATGATCACCGAAGATGACATTGTTGTACTCATCTCAAACTCTGGCGAAACGCAGGAGTTGCGGGATATTCTCTTGCACACCCGCCGCTTCAACATCGCGCTGATCGGAATTTCATCCAAGATCAACAGCACCCTTTTGCAATCGGCTGATTTCAAACTCAATTTACCCGACCTACCCGAGGCTTGCGCCATCGGTATGGCCCCGACAACATCTACAACGCTCACATTGGCAATGGGCGACGCCCTCGCCGTGGCCGTGATGGAGCAGCGCGGATTTGGCTCTGAAGATTTTCTCAAGAACCATCCGGGTGGAAAGCTTGGGGCCCAGCTCTCACGCGTTGCCGAGTTGATGCACAAGGGGGATAAAGTTCCAACTGTTGATGCTGATACAGCGATGTCTGATGTGCTTTTGTCGATGACATCCAAGGGGTTTGGTATCACTGGTGTCGTCAAAGACGGCACGCTGTTAGGTGTCATTTCCGACGGGGATTTGCGCCGCCACATGGGCAACCTTATGGAAAAGACAGCTGGTGAAATTGCCTCGCTTGACCCTGTCACAGCCACTCCCGATCTCTTCGCCGCAAAAGCTCTGGCTATTCTGAACGAGCGCAAAATCTCGGTGCTCATGGTGGTTGATGAAGCCAAGCGACCCATCGGTATTGTGCATATTCATGATCTTCTTCGCGCAGGTGTCGCATGAAAACAGTCGTTCTCATTCCCGCTCGCTATGCCTCGACCCGCTACCCAGGCAAGCCGCTCGTACCCCTGCGCCAAAAAGATGGCCGCTCAAAAACGCTGATAGAGATGAGCTATGACGCCGCCTCCCAGATTGCAGGTGTCTCCGAGGTTTACGTTGTCACCGATGATGCGCGCATCCGCGATGCCGCTGAGGCATTCGGTGCAAATGTTATCATGACAAGCCCAGAGCGTGAGAACGGAACCGCGCGCGTGGCAGAAGCCGTGGACGTAGCTGAGCTTGATGCGGATCTTATCGTCAACTTTCAGGGCGATGCCCCCCTGACTCCACCATGGTTTGTGGAAGATCTGATTGCTGCAATGAAAGCTGACACCACGGCGCAAATGGCTACGCCCGTCTTGCAGTGCGATGCGCAAACATACGCCATGTTCAAGGAAGACCGCGCCGCTGGACGCGTTGGCGGCACAACGGCTGTCTTCGGCGCCGAGGGCCGTGCGATCTATTTCTCCAAAGAAGTGTTGCCATATATTGATGCAGGCAAGGTGCCGTCAGAGAACATCCCTGTCTATCACCACGTGGGCGTCTACGCCTACCGTCCCGAAGCGCTCAAATCTTATATCTCATGGCATGAGTGCCAGCTCGAGAGGTTAGAAGGGCTGGAGCAACTGCGCTTTCTCTACAACGGCGTCGCTGTGAAATGTGTTGAAGTAGATGCAAAAGGCCGCCTTTTCTGGGAGTTGAACAACCCCGAAGATGTGGCACGAATTGAAAAGGTATTGGCAGAGCAATGACCAAAGTTATCGACGTCCAAGGCATAAAAATCGGCGGCCAGGAGCCATTCGCGCTTATCACCGGCCCCTGCCAGCTTGAAAGCCTCGATCACGCGCGCATGATGGCTGAAAAAATAGCCGAAGCCTGCGCGCCCACAAATACTGGCTTCATATTCAAGGCCAGCTATGACAAGGCCAACCGGTCATCCATCACCACAAAACGTGGTCTTGGTATGCAAGAAGGCCTGACGATCCTCTCCAAAATCCGCGACGAGTTTGGCTGCCCGATCCTCACCGATGTGCATGACGCACACCAATGTGAGCCCGCAGGACAAGCTGTTGATGTCATCCAAATTCCTGCGTTTTTGTGCCGCCAAACAGATCTACTGCTTGCAGCCGGCGAGACAGGTGCGGCGATCAACGTGAAAAAGGGCCAGTTTCTCGCACCATGGGATATGGGCAATGTTGCAGAAAAAATCGCCAGCACAGGGAACGAGCGGATCATGCTCTGTGACCGTGGTACAAGCTTTGGCTACAACACACTCGTCAGCGATTTCCGTGGCCTGCCTATCATGGCTCAGACGGGCTACCCTGTTGTGTTTGATGCAACCCATTCGGTGCAGCAGCCAGGCGGCCAAGGCACAACCTCAGGCGGTCAGCGGGAGTTTGCACCCGTTCTGGCCCGCGCGGCAGTGGCTGTAGGTGTTTCCGCCCTCTTTATCGAAACACATGAAGACCCTGATAATGCGCCCTCAGACGGACCAAACATGATCCCGATCGAGCAAATGCAAGCGCTCATCGGCAATCTTGCCCGCTATGATGCGATCAGCAAAGAGGGCTAACCTATGAAAGTTACGCCTACGGCCTTGCCTGATGTTATTGTTTTTGAGCCCGCCCGCCACGGTGACGCGCGCGGCTTTTTTTCTGAATGCTGGAACAAGGCACGTATGGCAGAGCACGGGGTCGACATAGACTTCGTGCAAGACAACCACTCACTGTCCTCAGCAAGCGGCACGGTGCGCGGTCTGCACTTTCAGGCGCCACCCTACGCGCAGGCCAAACTGGTGCGTTGTGGGCATGGTACGCTCTTTGACGTTGCCGTTGATATCCGCAAAGGCTCGCCCACCTATGGCCAATGGATAGGTGTTGAGCTCAGCTTTGAGAACGGCAAGCAGCTCTTCATCCCCGAAGGCTTCGCCCACGGCTTCATCACCCGCACACCAGACACCGAAATCATCTACAAGTGTAGCGCTTACTATTCTCCCGAGGCAGACGGTGCGATCTTGTGGGACAGCTGCGGCATTGACTGGGGCTTTGATGGCGCACCAGGGTTGAGCAGCAAAGACGCCAGCGCGACACCCTTTGACAGCTTTGACTCCCCCTTTATCTGGGAGGGCTCAGCATGAAGCTGCTTGTCACAGGCGGCGCTGGCTTTATCGGCTCAGCCGTTGTGCGCCTCGCTGTTTCGCGCGGGCATGAGGTTGTGAACGTAGATGCGCTCACCTACGCCGCGTGTCTTGAGAATGTGGCCAGCGTTGCTGACAGCCCACTCTACAGCTTTGAGCAAGCCGATATCCGTAACATAGCAGCGCTTGAAGCAATCTTCGCGCGTCACAAGCCCGATGCGGTTATGCATCTCGCTGCTGAGAGCCATGTAGATAGAAGCATCGACGGCCCCCAAGCCTTTATAGAAACAAACGTGATGGGCACGTACAATATGCTGCAAGCTGCGCGGCAGTATTGGGAGGCCGAAGGCAAGCCCGAGAGCTTCCGTTTTCATCACATCTCAACCGACGAGGTCTTTGGCTCGCTCGGCGCAACAGGGCAATTTACCGAAGAAACACCCTATGATCCGCGCTCGCCTTACTCTGCCTCAAAGGCCAGCTCCGATCACCTCGTGCGCGCTTGGGCAGAAACCTACGGGTTGCCAGTTGTTCTCACCAACTGCTCCAACAACTACGGCCCCTACCACTTCCCGGAAAAACTCATCCCTGTTGTGATCCTCAACGCGCTGCATGGTCGTCCGATCCCGATCTATGGAAAGGGTGAGAACGTCCGCGACTGGCTTTATGTAGAAGATCACGCCGATGCGCTGTTACTTGTGCTCGAAAAAGGCCAGCTCAACCGCAGCTACAACATCGGCGGCGAAAACGAGCGGAGCAACCTGGAGCTGGTTCAGACAATCTGCGCAACTCTTGACAGACTCAAGCCCGCCACGGCGCCCTATGCTGAGCTAATCGAGTTTGTCACAGATCGCCCCGGTCATGACCTGCGCTACGCGATTGATCCGACCCGCATCCGCACCGAGCTTGGCTGGCGGCCCTCCGTCACCGTTGAGGAAGGCTTGGAGAAAACCGTGCGCTGGTACCTTGAGAACGAGGCATGGTGGCAACCCCTTTTGGCCCGTGAAGGTGTTGGGAAGAGGTTGGGCAAAGCATGAGTGTGCTAGTCTTTGGTAAAAGTGGCCAAGTCGCGCAAGAGTTGCAACGCGCCTACCCCGAATATAGCTACCTCAGCCGCGCCGATGCAGACTTGTCACAACCAGCAGATTGTTCTGCTGCCATTTTTGCCAAAACGCCCATCGCCGTGATCAACGCGGCAGCCTATACAGCTGTTGACCGCGCTGAAGACGAAGAGGCCCTGGCCCACATAATCAACGCCGAGGCACCCGCTGCCATGGCTCGTGCCTGTGCAACACTTGGCATACCCTTCATTCATATATCGACAGACTATGTCTTTGATGGCAGTGGCAACACTTCACGCACACCTCAAGCCCCTACCGCTCCGATCAATGCCTATGGCCGCACCAAGCTGGCAGGCGAAGAGGCAATCCGCGCAAGCGGCGCGCTTCACGTGATCTTGCGCACGTCTTGGGTTTTTTCCGCCCATGGAAATAACTTTGTCAAAACCATGCTACGCCTGTCTGAGACACGCGATACCTTAAGCGTGGTTGGTGACCAGATCGGCGGCCCAACACCCGCAAGCGCCATCGCCAAAGCCTGCGCCCGAATGGCCGAAACCACGAAAACCAGTGGCACCTATCATATCACTGGCGCGCCCGAAGCGAGCTGGGCCGAGTTTGCCCGCGAGATTTTTGCGCAAGCAGATCGCAAAGTTGACGTGAAAGATATCGCAACCGCTGACTACCCAACACCAGCAGCGCGCCCGCTCAATTCTCGGCTCGATTGCGCCTCACTCCTGTCAGATTTCGGTATTAGCCAACCATCATGGCGAGAGGCTTTGGCCGAAACAATCAGAGAGCTGACATGACACAACGCAAAGGCATCATTCTGGCAGGCGGATCAGGCACACGGCTTTACCCCATCACCATGGGTGTCTCAAAGCAGCTCCTGCCAATCTATGACAAACCAATGATCTATTACCCGCTGTCTGTGCTCATGTTTGGCGGTATCCGTGAGATTGCGATTATCACAACCCCGCAAGACCAGGACCAATTCCAGCGTACGCTGGGTGATGGTTCTCAATGGGGCCTGTCGCTCACTTATATCACACAGCCCTCGCCTGACGGGCTTGCTCAGGCCTATTTGCTTGCAGAACGCTTTCTTGATGGTGCGCCAAGTGCGATGGTTTTGGGTGATAATATCTTCTTTGGGCACGGCTTGCCCGAAGTTCTCGCAAAGGCCGATACTTTAGAAACAGGCGGCACAGTCTTTGGCTACCGTGTCGCCGATCCCGAGCGCTATGGTGTTGTCGATTTTGCCAAGGATGGCACCGTAAAGTCGATCATCGAAAAGCCGGAGATTCCACCGTCAAACTATGCTGTGACTGGTCTCTACTTCCTTGACGGCTCAGCACCCGAGCGCGCAGCCAAGGTTCAGCCTTCTGCCCGTGGAGAGCTTGAAATCACATCGCTGCTGGAGAGCTACCTTAACGACGGGTTGCTCAATGTGCAGCAAATGGGCCGCGGCTATGCATGGCTTGATACCGGCACACATGGTTCACTTCTGGATGCCGGCAACTTTGTGCGCACAATCTCAGAGCGCCAAGGCCTGCAGGTGGGCAGCCCCGAAGAGATCTCCTATGCAAACGGCTGGATCACCGCTCAGCAGCTACAAGACCGCGCAGAGCTTTTTGGCAAAAATGCCTATGGCCAGTATCTTCTGAACCTTCTGAAGTAACTCAGCGCTGGCGCCGCAAGTACACATAGTACGCGCCACCACCGCCATGGCGCAGATGCGCTTCTGTCATCTGTAAAACAACCTGCGCAAGCGGAGGTGTTGTCAGCCACTGTGGAACCTGATGGCGCAACACACCGAGGCGCACAGGAATTGGCCCGCCATCATCCCTCATCTTGCCCTTACCTGTCACGACAAGCACAAGGCGCTTCTGGCTTTGGTAGGCTTTCAAAATAAACGCGGTCAGTCGCGGGTGAGCCTGATCCAGCGTCATCCCATGCAAATCAAGCTTTGCTTCGGGCTTGAGCTTCCCTTGTTTTAGCTTGCCATGTGCTTTCTTATCCATCTGGACAGGCGCTTTTGCCACACGTTCGCGAATATCAGGCAGAATATCATGCGCCGGCTGAAACGACCGTGCGCGCGCACTTACCTCAAAAGCAGCAATAGGCGATGCAGGCGTTTTTGCTGGCGGCTTTGGCGCGCGCAAAGTATCTTGCGGCTTCCTGCGCTTGGGGTGCATAGGTACGGCGGTTTCCGCAACCTTGCCCCAAAGCTCCAGCTCATCCTTATGTAGCTTGCGGCGGCTCATTGTGCATCGACAGGCAGGTAAGCATAGGCCCGCTGGATTGGCATAAGCACAACCATGCGTCCAGGGTCTTTGAGCCGTCCGGCTTTGCGGCCAGCCGCATCACCTGTGCCAAAAAAAATGTCCGCCCGCTGCGCGCCCTTGATAGCCGAACCCGTATCTTGAGCAATCATAAGGCTTCTGATCTTGGTCTTTCCGTCTTTTTCCACCCAAACAGGCGCACCAAGCGGGGTATAGCGCGGGTCTACGGCAACGGTGCGCATCGTGGTAACCGAGCGGTTCATCGCACCAAGCGGCCCCAAATGCGCAGGCACTTCACTCACTTCGCGAAAAAACACATAGGAGGGATTGTGGCGAAGCAACTCAAGTCCGTCTATCGGATTTCGGCGCACCCAATTCTTGATCACCTGTGCAGACACCTGATGAACGTTGTATACGCCACGGCGCACCAGCTCCTGACCAATCGAGCGGTATTCGTGGCCGTTTTTGCCGCCATATCCAACACGGATAAAACGGCCATCTGGCAACCTGATCCGCCCTGACCCCTGGATCTGCAGAAAGAAAAGCTCAACCGCGTCATCAACCCAAGCTATCTCGAGGCCGCGCCCCTCCATCGCCCGTGTCTCTTCCATATCACGGCGGCTGATCCATCTGCCGTCGCGCGCTTCCGGCGGCAAAGCATAGACAGGAAAGCGGAACCTGTCCGAGCGATACAGATCACCATCAAGCTCAGGCTCAAAGTAGCCTGTGAAAAGCGCAGGCTTCCCATCACTTATCTCAACAGGGCGAAAAAACAGTTCAAAAAATGCTTTGGCGTTGGTCTGCTCGGCGGCCACGCGGCAAAGCCCCTTCCAGTCGGGGCTTTTCATATCACCACATGTGCTCAGAAATACCTTAAGCGCTTCCGCATGATCGTCACTTTCCCAACCATCCAGCTGGGAAAACTCGAGAATACGGTAGTCCGTCTCTTCAGCGGCTTTCCCTGCTCCGGTCATTGCAAGCCCAGCCGTTATTGCCGCTAAAAGAAAACGCTTCATTCACCTGTGGCAACCAAAATCCAGTTTGGATCGTTCACACCCATTTCGCGCTCGAACGTCCAGATATCTTTCTGGGTTTTGACTTTACCTTCCTTACCTTCAACAACATCGCCAGCATTGTCTCGCACAATGTAGGTAAGCTCGCCAACAAACTTTACAGATATTTCCGCTGTACCGCTCGCATCATGGAAATCAGCCGCGTGAAGCGTCATCTCGCGAATACCAACAAAATCAGCCTCGACTTTGAGACCTTTCTTTTCACGTGCTTCAACAACTTCTGCAAAGACTTCATACACATCATCAGCCAGAAACGGCTTGATCTCGGCCAATTCGCCGCGCTCAAAGCCCATCAGGATCATCTCATAAGCGCCCCGCGCACCAGACAGGAACGTGCCGACAGCAAATGAAGGTTCACGCTGCTTCATGCGCGCGAGCGCTTTCGCGGCATCGCTACCATCTTCGACATGGTCGGTTATATCCTCATCAGGGCCACCTTCGATCACGTCAAACTTACGTTTGCGCTCATCAAGGCCAGCTGGAGGAACCTGTGGCGCTTCATAGCCATCTCGCGTGCCCAGAACACTGCGCAACCGAAGAATGAGAAAAATGGCAATTCCCGCAAGGACGAGCAGTTGAAGAATAGGCGAATTCATGAAGACCTCATTAAGTGAGCGTGCAAATGGCGCTATCTGCACTTATGTAGGGTATGGGCGTGGTCAAGTCTACTACGCCCAAAGACATGCAGGAGATCAACAAAATGTGGATTTTGATGGCGTTTATCGCCGTACCCCTCATCGAAATCGCTCTTTTCATTCAGGTGGGTGGGGTTATTGGCCTTTGGCCTACGTTGCTGATTGTGGTTCTCACCGCGTTTATTGGTACATCTCTCTTGCGAAAACAGGGCTCACAGGCGCTCAACAACCTGCGACGCTCGTTTGGCGAGCTACAAGACCCAACCGAGCATTTGGCTCATGGCGCGATGATCCTGTTTTCCGGGGCTCTTCTTCTGACGCCGGGGTTTTTCACCGATGCTGTCGGTTTTTTGCTTCTGGTCCCCGCCGTTCGCAGCAAAGTATTTCACTACATGCGCTCGCGCGTGAAAGTGCAGAGCTTTTCAGCTCATTCCCATGGAGAGCAGCCGCACAAAGCGACAGATGATATCATTGAAGCCGAGTACCACGAAGTTGACAGCAACAAACGTCCAACACACCCAAGCTCTGGTTGGACAAAACACTAACACAGCAGGCATTGAGACCAGTGCGCCTTCTTGCTAAAGGCTTGGGCAAGACTTTCACTAGGAGAATACCATGGCCGAGAATGGCGCTGTAGAAACACCCCAAGTCAAAATGAACGTGGTCAACCAGTTCATTCGTGACATGTCGTTTGAAAACATCCTTGCTCAAAAAGGCGTGCAAGGCGAAGTGACCCCTGATGTAAACGTACAGGTCAACCTCGATGCAAAGAAGCGTGCGGCAGAGAACCAGTATGAAGTTGCTATCAAACTGATCGTGACATCAGTGAACAAAGAGAACACAGCTGAAAAGCTGTTCCTCATGGAAATTGACTATGTTGGCATCTTCAACATCGAAGGCGTTCCGGACGAACAGCTGCACCCCTTCTTGCTGATTGAGTGCCCCCGTCTGCTGTTCCCGTTCCTGCGCCGCATCGTTTCAGATGTGACCCGTGATGGCGGCTTCCCACCGCTCAACCTTGAGAACATCGACTTCATGGCGCTTTACCGCCAAGAGCTTGTGCGCCGTCAGGCCGAAGAAACACCAAAAACAGTTTCTTAAAGCTTAGCCAAACTTCTTCCAAAGCGCGCCGTCGCCCAGGCTTTCAACAAAAGCCGAATGGGCGGCGGCTTCTTTTTCAGTAATACGAGCCGGCAAAGCAGCGCTCCGTGGCTGCGCACGCCACCGTGTTTCACCAGGTTTTGCCTCTGTCTCGGTGTTCGCCGAGAGGCCAAAGTCAGGCTGTTTGCCACCGATCAGCTCGAGATAGACCTCCGCAAGAATTTCAGAGTCAAGCAAAGCGCCGTGCAATGTGCGCGACGAGTTATCAATGTTAAACCGTCGGCAAAGCGCATCAAGCGAAGCAGGTGAGCCGGGGAACCTTTTGCGCGCAATATCAAGCGTATCAAGCGCTTGGCTCATAGGAAGCTGCGGCGCATTCATCCACTTTAACTCGGCATTGAGAAACTTCATGTCAAACGCGGCATTGTGAATGACCAACGTGGAATCTTGGATAAAATCAAGAAACGCCTGCCCGATCTGGGCAAACTTTGGCTTATCCGCCAAAAACTCATCCCCCAACCCATGCACTTCAAAAGCCTCTTGGGGCATTCCGCGCTCTGGGTTGATATATTGGTGATACGTGCGGCCCGTGGGCATGTGGTTGAAAAGCTCAACCGCCCCGATCTCGACAATGCGGTCACCTTGCATTGGCTCAAAGCCTGTTGTCTCGGTGTCGAGTACAATCTCACGCATCGGTTAGCCCTGCCCTTATCTCTTTTACAATTTCTGCCACCTGCGCCTCAGCGCTTTCAAGCGTATCAGTTGTCACAATATAATCCGCTCGCGCACGCTTTTCCACATCTGGCATTTGCTTGGACTTTATAAGCTCAAATTGCTCAGAGGTCATGGTGCCGCGCTCAAGCACACGGGCCCGTTGACTTGCCTCATCGGCACTCACCACAACAACGGCATCCATATTGCCCTCGTTTCCGCCCTCAAACAGCAACGGAATATCAAAAACAATGATATCCGCCTCTGCAGCCTTGGCAAATGCGGCGCGGTCAGCCGCAACAAGAGGATGAACGATCTGTTCTATTTCGCTTAATCGCGTCGGGTTGGCAGAAAGTATCTCTTTCAGCTTTGCGCGCGAGACCTCGCCATCAAAAACAGCCTCTGGAAAGGCGTCTTCCATTGGGCCAACAGCCGCTCCACCCTTTGCATAAAGCCTATGCACGGCTGCATCAGCATCCCAGAGCGCACAACCTTGGGCCGCAAACATCTTGGCGGTGGTGGATTTCCCCATGCCGATAGAGCCCGTAAGACCAAGCCAAAACGCCATCAGCGCAAGACCGCCGCGCGTGTTTCGTCTGTCACTTGTGGGCGCACCCCAAACCAACGTTCAAAAGCAGGTACAGCTTGATGGAGCAGCATACCAAGACCATCAACCGTGACACAGCCCGCTTTGTCGGCCTCGTTCAAGAAGTGGGTCATCAAGGGTGCATAGACAAGGTCTGTCACCAAAGCGCCCTTCTGAAACCCGTCAAGCGGCACACGCAGAGGCGGCTTACCCACCATTCCAAGAGATGTCGTGTTGATAACAGTTGAAGCTTCTTCAAGCATGTTGCCAGCCTGCACCCAGTCAACAACACGAAGCCGTTTGCCAAAGTCCGATTGCAACTGCTCGGCTCGCCCCTTTGTACGGTTTGAAATAAGAATTTCTGGCACTCCCACTTCGACAAGCGCAGCAATAACGGCGCGTGCAGCGCCACCTGCCCCAAGAATAGCCGCTGGCCCGGCTTTCGGGTCCCAGTCCGGCGCTTTGTGCCGCAGATTCTGAATAAACCCGTAGCTGTCCGTATTGTCTGCGTGGATCTTCCCATCTTTACGAAAGATAAGCGTATTGGCCGAACCAATTAGCGCGGCACGGTCTGTCACCAGATCAGCCAGCTCCATGACTTTTTCCTTATAGGGAACCGTCACATTCACGCCGACAAACCCCATTTTTGGGAGCATCCGAACAACCTGCTCAAGGTCTTCATGGGCAACATCCATCGGAATATAGTGCCCAGCGATACCAAGTGATTTGAGCCAATGTGTATGAAGAGCCGGTGATTTGGAGTGCGCAATAGGTGAACCGATGACCCCCGCCAAAGGAATTTTGTTCAAGCTCATCCGTCAAGATCTCCCGCAAGTGTTAAATGGTTAATGAGTTCTATAAGGGGCAAACCAAGAATGGTGAAATAGTCCCCCTCAACACGGCTGAAAAGCCGCACGCCCTCTTCTTCGAGCTTATAGCCACCAACCGAACTTTGCAGACTTGGCCAGTTTCGCGTGACATAGTCATCAAGATAAGCATCCGAAACATTACGCATATACAGGCGCACTTGCCCGACATGGCGCCAAACCGGCTTAAGCTCATGATAGAGAACAATGGCTGAGAGCAAGCTGTGTCGCTTGCCGCGCAACGCCTTTATCTGAGCGATAGCTTCTTCTGCTGTCGCTGGTTTGGAAAAAATCTGCCCCTCAAAGTCCAAAACCTGGTCGCACCCAACAACCAACTTTTCAGGGTGCTTGCCACTCACCTTACGCGCCTTAGCTTCAGCGAGCGCATCGGCCATATCTCTGGGGCTTGCATCCTCGGCTTTCAGGGCTGCTTTAAGCATCTCTTCATCAACGCGTGGCATAACACTCTCAAAGGGTATGCCTGCGTTCTGAAGCATCTGCCCCCTGATTTGAGAGCCAGAGGCCAAAATGATCTGCCGTGCCATGTGGAAAACTCCAGTAAAGTTGTGGAACAGTTAATGCACAAACAGGAGCACAATCAACGCCACAGCCAAATATGAGGAAAACTAAGCCATTTCACCAAGCTTTGCCTTTTCTAACCTCAAGTGGATAAGAATAACTGTGCGTTGCCCGGTCGTGTATCTCAAATCAACTCATACACAGATTCTCCACAACCGAATCTGATCAAGGTTTTTACATTTTGTTAACGAAATCAAATTGTTAAAAATTCCATACCCACAGATATCTCGAAATGAACTTAAATTATTCACATATGGGTAACTCCTAGGATAACTCAGTAATCCACAGGCAAGGCAATCCCTACTTAATCATCAACCTTTTCTTCTTTTATATTTATTTATAAGGGGAGATAGAAAGGATGGTGGATATGTCTGATCTTCTCGCTGAGCTCTACCCTTGGACCAAGTCGTTTCACATTATGTCTGTGCTCGCATGGATGGCAGGCTTGTTCTATTTGCCCAGACTCTTCGTCCACCACACCGAACAAAGCGAAACAGGCGATGAAAAGGATGCCTTGTTTCAAATGATGGAGCTGAAGCTTCTCAAGCTCATCATGAACCCGGCTATGATATCAACTTGGCTTTTCGGTCTACTGCTTGTCCTTACACCAGGGATTGTTGACTGGTCGTCAATCTGGCCTTGGACAAAAGCTATCAGCGTATTGGCTATGACATGGTTCCACATGTGGTTAGGCCTTCGCCGCAAAGACTTTGTGAACGGGGTTAATAGCCATACTGGCCGTACCTATCGGATGATGAATGAGCTCCCGACAGTCCTTATGATCGTGATTGTGCTTTCGGTGGTCGTAAAGTTCTAATTCATTGACTCAAGCGCCCCCCGAGCGTATTCCACACACAAGCCTGCCCGTTCTGGGAGAACAGGTATTTCCAGATTTAAACCAGCACATCGCCTCAATTGAGGGCGTAAAGGTATTCCTATGACAGAAGAAACCCAAGAACAGCTTCACCTTGCCGAGCTTAAAGCCATGCACCCTAAAGAGCTGGTGACAATGGCAGAAGAGCTCGAGATCGAAAACGCCACGACAATGCGAAAGGGCGAGATCATGTTCTCGATCCTGAAAGAGCGTGCTGAAGAAGGCTGGATGATCGGTGGTGAAGGCGTTCTTGAAGTGCTGCAAGACGGCTTCGGTTTTTTGCGAGCGCCAGAGGCCAACTATCTTCCCGGTCCTGACGATATTTACGTGTCACCAGACATCTTGCGTAAATTCTCATTGCGTACAGGTGACACAATCGAAGGTCATCTGAAGCAGCCAGAAGACAACGAGCGTTATTTTGCTCTCACTCACGTGACCAAAATCAACTTCGAAGAGCCTGAAAAAGCGCGCCACAAGATTGCCTTTGACAACCTGACACCGCTCTATCCGGACGAGCGGCTGAAAATGGAGATCGAAGATCCGACGATTAAGGACAAATCAGCGCGTATCATCGACTTGGTTGCGCCGATCGGTAAGGGCCAACGCTCGCTCATCGTGGCACCGCCGCGTACTGGTAAAACTGTTCTGCTCCAGAATATCGCCCACAGCATCGAAAAGAACCACCCTGAGTGCTATCTCATCGTTCTGCTGATAGATGAGCGCCCAGAGGAAGTTACGGACATGCAGCGCTCTGTTAAGGGCGAGGTGGTCTCCTCGACATTTGACGAACCTGCAACGCGCCACGTCGCCGTGTCAGAAATGGTCATCGAGAAGGCCAAGCGCCTTGTTGAACACAAACGCGATGTGGTGATCCTGCTCGATTCCATCACGCGCCTCGGTCGCGCATTTAACACGACTGTGCCGTCGTCAGGTAAGGTTCTGACGGGTGGTGTTGATGCCAACGCACTCCAGCGCCCCAAGCGCTTCTTCGGGGCCGCACGTAACATCGAGGAAGGTGGCTCTCTGACGATTATTGCGACAGCTCTCATCGACACGGGTTCACGCATGGATGAAGTCATCTTTGAAGAATTCAAAGGCACGGGCAACTCCGAGATCGTCCTTGACCGTAAGGTGGCAGACAAACGTGTTTTCCCGGCGATGGATATTCTCAAGTCGGGTACACGGAAAGAAGAGCTGCTTGTTGAGTCAAAAGACCTGCAAAAAACCTTCGTTCTGCGGCGTATCCTCAACCCGATGGGTACAACCGATGCTATTGAGTTCCTGCTTGGAAAGCTTAAGCAAACCAAAACAAATGGTGAGTTCTTCGACTCAATGAACACATAAAATCTGTTCAATAACAACAGGTTATGAGAAATGAGCACGATTTTTGCCCAAGCCACAGCGGCTGGTAAAGCTGGCGTCTCTGTGGTCCGGATATCTGGGCCACAGGCTTTTTCTGCGGCGCATGTTTTGTGTGGGCATCTGCCGTCTCCGCGTAAAGCGGCTCTAAGGGATGTCCGCTCGGCTTCAGGCGAAAAGCTTGATGAGGCTCTGGTGCTTTGCTTTGCTGATAAAGCGAGCTTTACGGGTGAAGAAACGGTCGAGCTACAGCTTCACGGGTCTATCGCGGTGGTCAACGCAGTGCTGGCAGAACTAGGCCAACAAGACGGTCTTCGTCTCGCAGAGCCTGGAGAATTTACCCGCCGCGCTTTGGCCAACGGTCGGCTGGATCTGGCACAGGTCGAGGGTTTGGCTGACCTTATCGCATCAGAAACCGAAGCACAGCGGCAGCAAGCGCTACGCTTGTTTTCGGGTGGTCTTGGTGATCTGGCGTCAGCCTGGCGTGAGCGTCTCATAAGGGCCAGTGCACTTCTCACAGTCACCATTGATTTTGCGGATGAGGATGTCCCTGTTGATGTCTCGCCAGAAGTTCTCGCGCTCATTGATGAGGTACAGACTGGCATGCAGGCGCAGCTCGACGGGTTCGGCGCGGCTGAGCGTATCCGAACGGGCTATGAGGTGGCTATCGTCGGGCCGCCCAATGCAGGCAAATCCACCCTTCTCAACGCACTTGCTGGCCGCGATGCAGCGATCACATCGGAGATCGCCGGAACGACGCGGGATGTCATAGAAGTGCGTATGGAGCTTGGCGGTTTGCCCGTCACACTGCTCGACACAGCTGGTCTGCGCGAGACGGATGATGTTGTCGAAAAGATTGGTGTTGCACGCGCGATGGAACGTGCCCGAGCAGCAGACTTGCGCGTGTTTCTCGTAGAGCACGGTGCTGTACCTGAGTTTACGCCTCTGCCCGACGATATTGTCATCACGGCGAAAGGTGACCTGTTGAGTGATGATGTAGGGGCGGTCTCTGGTAAAACTGGGCAGGGTTTGTCGCAACTCACACGCCAGATCGCCGACACTCTTTCAGCCAAGAGCGCTCAGGCAGGACTTGCCACGCGCGAGCGGCACAAAGCGGCTATGCAACGCTGCATAGCATCCCTAGTGGCAGCGCGTCAGCTCATTGCGTCTGACTTCGAATCCACAGATATTGCTGCAGAAGAGCTGCGCATCGCGTATGATACACTGAATTCGCTTATTGGGCGGGTTGATGTCGAGCATGTTCTCGATGAGGTTTTTTCCAGCTTTTGTCTGGGCAAGTAGGAGTGTTTCACGTGAAACATTTTGATGTCATCGTTGTTGGAGGCGGTCACGCGGGCACAGAGGCGGCACATGCTGCCGCGCGTATGGGTGTCACTACAGCTCTGGTCACACTGCGACTGAACGATATTGGTGTAATGTCCTGTAACCCGGCTATGGGTGGGCTTGGCAAAGGCCATCTTGTTCGCGAGATCGATGCGATGGATGGCGTTATGGGCCGGATGTCTGACAAGGGCGGGATCCAGTTCCGCCTGCTCAATCGTCGCAAAGGCCCGGCGGTTCAAGGCCCCCGCGCCCAGCAAGATCGAGAGCTCTATCAAAAGGCTATGCTCGCGGAGACACTCGCACGCCCCAACCTGACAGTGATTGAGGGTGAGACTGTTGATTTCATTATGGAGTCTGGTCGCGTAGCGGGTGTCGTGCTCGCCGACGGCTCCGAGGTCCATGCCAGCGAAACCATCCTAACGACAGGCACATTTCTTCGCGGCCTGATACACATTGGTGATGTGTCGTATGCTGGCGGCCGCATGGGCGACAAGCCGTCCATCAAGCTTGCGGAACGTATGGATGATTTCGGCCTGCCCAAAGGACGGCTCAAAACAGGGACGCCTCCCCGTCTCGACAGTAAGACCATCAACTGGGATATTCTTGAGATGCAGCCGGGGGACGAAGAGCCATCTTTGTTTTCATTTATGTCCAAGTCGCCCGAAGCGCGACAAATCTCCTGTGGTATGACTCACACCAATGAGCGCACACATGAAATTATTGCGGCCAATCTTGAGCGCTCTGCTATGTATGGTGGTCATATTGAAGGTGTTGGCCCGCGCTACTGCCCGTCGATTGAAGACAAAGTTGTTCGCTTTGCTGATAAGACATCCCACCTTATTTTCCTTGAGCCAGAAGGCCTTAACACCAACACGGTGTATCCAAACGGCATTTCCACGTCTCTCCCCGAAGATGTGCAGCACGATTATGTACGCTCTATAGTGGGGCTGGAAAACGCAACAATCCTGCAGCCAGGTTACGCGATTGAATATGACTATATTGACCCCAGAGCGCTGACGACAGCTCTAAGGCTGAAAGAGGTTAAGGGGCTTTTTCTCGCTGGCCAGATCAATGGAACAACGGGGTATGAGGAGGCGGCGGCTCAAGGCCTTGTCGCTGGCCTAAATGCTGCGGCGGCTTGCCTCAACAGAGAAGCGGTGACGTTCAGCCGCGCTGAGAGCTACATAGGCGTGATGATCGATGATCTTGTAACTCGCGGTGTTACAGAGCCCTATCGGATGTTTACCTCGCGCGCAGAATTCCGCCTCTCGTTGAGAGCTGACAATGCTGATCAACGCCTGACACCGTTGGCCTTGCAGCTCGGCTGCGTCTCTGATGAGCGTAAGGCTGTCTTTGACGCGCGATTGAATGCGCTTGAAGCGGGTAAGGCGCTGCTGCAAACGAAAAGCTTCACGACGAATGAATTGAAGAACGCCAATTTGAACATCAAACAAGATGGGACACGCAGAACAGCTTACGAGCTCCTTGCGATCCCAGAAGTTGATTTCCCCGCCCTCATGGAAATTGACCCGGATTTCGGGGGCATAGCGCCCGAGACCCAAGTCCAGCTCAAGAAAGATGCGCTTTACGCTATCTATATCGAGCGTCAGAAAAAGGACGTAGAGGCAATGAAGCGGGATGAAAACCATGCGATACCGCTCGGGTTTGAGTACGCACCTCTCGATGGTCTTTCAAATGAGCTCAAGTCGAAGCTCACGTCCGCGCAGCCTCAGAACTTGGCGCAAGCAGCGCGGATTGATGGGATGACACCGGCAGCAATCGCTTTGCTCATGGCGAAAATTCGACAGGCAACGAAGGAGAGATCGGCATGAGCGCTGCGTTGAATGTTTCACGTGAAACATTGGAGCGGCTCGAGATTTATGCGGAGACGCTGAAGAAGTGGAATCCGCGTATCAACCTTGTTGCCAAGTCCACGATCGCAGATCTGTGGTCTCGCCATATTCAAGATTCACTTCAAGCGCTGGCGCTCATTCCTGCCTCAACGGGCCACCTTGTTGATATGGGAAGCGGCGGTGGCTTTCCGGGGCTTGTTCTGGCAATTGCTGCTGCAGAGCACGGTTACCCCTCCAAAGTCACGATGATAGAGAGTGACCAACGGAAATCGGCTTTTCTACGGACTGTGCTGCGTGAAACAGGTGTTTCTGGCACCGTTCTTACTGAGCGGATCGAAGTGGCTGAGCCACAGAGCGCTGATGTTGTTACAGCGCGGGCATTGGCCGACCTTGCTTTGCTTTTGGATTATGCCAATATCCATCTGGCGCCGGAGGGCAAGGCTGTCTTTCTCAAAGGCAGAAATTGGCGCAGTGAGTTGGCCAAGGCGCAAGAGTCGTGGCATTTCGAGTTTAATGAGTTACAAAGTGAAACAAGCGAAGACGCTGTTTTGCTTGAGATTAAAGGATTAACACGTGTCTGATTTGTCGCGCCCGCCTGCTGCAAAAATCATTGCGATTGCCAACCAAAAAGGCGGTGTCGGCAAGACAACGACAGCGATCAATCTGGCAGCCGCTCTGGCCGAAACGGGCGAGAAAGTCCTGCTTGTTGATCTTGATCCGCAGGGAAACGCCTCCACTGGCCTTGGGATAGACCGTGAAGATCGTGAATACACCACCTATGACCTTCTTCTTGAGGATACCCCTCTTGAGGAGATCATCCTCCCAACGGAGACTGAGAATGTCAGCATCATTCCAGCAACAGTGGATCTGAGCTCGGCTGATATCGAGCTCTATTCCAACGAAAAGCGCAGTCATCTTCTGAGAGACGCCCTCAAGCAGACGGACATCGACAGTTTCGGGTTTGACTACATCCTGATTGACTGCCCGCCGTCCCTGAACCTTCTCACAGTAAATGCGATGGTTGCGGCTGACTCTATTCTCGTGCCGTTGCAAAGCGAGTTTTTCGCGCTTGAAGGCTTATCACAGCTTATGCTGACCATTCGAGAGATGCGAGAAACAGCGAATCCTGCGCTCCGTATCGAAGGCATTGTTCTGACGATGTATGACCGGCGCAACAACCTGTCGCAGCAGGTTGAGCAAGATGCCCGCGAAAATTTGGGGGATCTGGTCTTTAAGACACTGATACCTCGAAATGTCCGCGTGAGCGAAGCACCATCATTTGCGATGCCCGTACTCAGCTATGACCCCAATTCCAAGGGCGCAGTGGCCTATCGGGCGCTTGCCAGAGAAGTCCTCAAAAATAACGCGAAAACAAAGAGATAGGAGCCAGCCATGTCCGATAAGAAGAGCAAGTCACGCGGCCTCGGACGAGGGCTGTCAGCGCTTATGGCCGAAATGCCAGCCGAGACAGAGAAGGCCGCGGTTCAAAGTCCGCGCGGCGATATCATGGTGCCGATTGAGCGGGTTAAACCCAACCCCGATCAGCCGCGGCGCACATTTGATGCTGTTGCGTTGGCTGACTTGGCTGAATCGATCCGTGAGAAGGGTGTTATCCAGCCTCTGATCGTGCGCCCGCATCCCAATGAAAGCGGGGTTTACCAGATCGTGGCTGGCGAGCGTCGCTGGCGTGCGTCTCAAAAAGCCCAGCTTCACCAAGTACCTGTTATCATTAGAGATTTTGATGATGTTGAGGTGCTTGAAGTCGCCATCATCGAAAACATCCAACGCGCCGACCTCAATCCAGTTGAAGAGGCTGTTGGGTACCGTCAGCTGATCGAAAAATTCGGCCACACACAAGAAAAGCTCGCCCAAGCGCTTGGCAAAAGCCGGAGCCACATCGCCAACCAGATGCGCCTCCTCGCACTGCCCGACTCGGTCTTGTCGCTTCTGGCTGAAGGGCAGCTTTCAGCCGGCCATGCTCGTGCGTTGATCACCGCCGATGATCCAGCGGCGCTAGCGCGTGAAATCGTCAGCAAGGGGTTGTCCGTTCGGGCAACAGAGCAGCTTGTGAAAAAAGCGGGTAAGCCCGCAACCGACTCAAAGCCACGCGGCAAGCCCACCGCAAAAGATGCAGATACGATCGCGCTTGAGGGTGATCTTTCGGCAAGCCTGGGAATGAAGGTCTCAATCAATCATTCAGAGGGTGCCGAAACCGGCCAGATCACGATCAGCTATACATCGCTCGATCAGTTGGATGAGCTCTGTGGCAAGTTGTCGTAGTTAGTTTGGCCGCGTCCAGATAAACAGCATGACACATCCAAGCGTTATCGCTTGGATGACCAGCACGAAGGGCTTTAGCCCGAGTATAAGCGATAGCGTGAAAACTACGGCAACAGACAGAGTTGCGAGCTTTTTTGCCTTGGGTGTGATGGCGCCTCGGGTCTGCCAGTCCAGTATCGGTGGCCCAAGCTTGGGGTGAGTGACAAGCCAGTTGTGCAGCCGTTCTGATGACCGCGCAAAACAGAAGGCCGCCAGCAAAAGAAACGGCACCGTTGGCAGAAGTGGCAGCACAATGCCAATAAAGGCGAGCCCGACACAAAGAAGACCGAAGGTAACCCAGAGAAGCTTCATTCAGTCCTCCAACAGCCGTGCCAGAACAGAGTTCAAGATAAACCGTCCCTTCTGGGTTGCTTTGAGGCGTTCGCCTTCAAGCGTCACCATTCCAAGCTCCTGAAGGTCCGTTAAGGCGTCAGCTTTCAGGCTTCGCCCAGACAGGCTCACAAAGCGATCAAGGCTCACACCCTCTGACAGGCGCATCCCCATCAGGAGAAATTCTGTCGCTTGATCATCGTTCGTCAGGGCCTCGCGCAGCTTCTCGCCATTGCCGCGTTCTGCAGCTTCCAGCCATGCATTGGGCTGCATGAAGCCTTCTGTTGCAAAGCGCCCGTTTGGTAAAGATATACGGCCGTGCGCTCCGGGGCCAATGCCAGCATAGTCGCCATAGCGCCAGTATATTTCGTTGTGCCTGCATTCAGAGCCGACTTGCGCGTGATTGGAAACCTCATAAGCCAAGAGGCCCGCTTCGCCACAAATGTCCTGCGTGATCTCATACATCTCGGCTGAGGCATCATCGTCTGGAAGCCCTCGCAGCTTGCCTGCGTTGTAGCGGTCTCCAAAGGCTGTGCCCTGTTCGATGGTCAGCTGGTAGAGCGAAAGGTGATCTACAGCCAAGCCCAATGCTTGCTTTAGCTCGTCACGCCATGCTTCGGGTGTTTGCCCTTGCCTCGCATAGATGAGGTCAAAGCTGACCTTATCAAAGCTCTTGCGCGCAATTTCAAAGGCAGCTTGCGCCTCTGCGACTGTGTGTATCCGCCCCAAGCGCCTGAGGTCGTCATCATTCAAGGCTTGCACACCCATCGAAATACGCGTCACGCCCGCATCGCGGTAGCCCTTAAAGCGCCCCGCTTCTACAGATCCGGGGTTTGCTTCGAGCGTAACTTCAAGGTCGTTGGCCACGGGCCAAGTTGCCTTGATCTTGTCGATCACTCCGGCAACCACCTCTGGCTCCATGAGGCTTGGCGTGCCGCCACCAAAGAAAATGCTCGAAACAACGCGCCCTGAAAGCGCTTCACCGTAGCGTTCTATCTCTAAAAGATAGGCTCTAAGCCAGCGCAACTGGTCTATTTTGCGCACAACATGACTGTTGAAGTCGCAATAGGGGCACTTGGCCTCACAGAAGGGCCAATGCACATAAATGCCAAAGCCCCCATTCTGCCAGTCGTTATTCAAAACAGCCCGTCACAAGCTTGTCAAAAGCGTCTTGGCGGTGGCTCATCGCGTTTTTCTCGGCGGGGTCCATTTCTCCAAATGTCTCGGCTTTGCCATTTGGCTGAAACATCGGGTCAAAGCCAAATCCGCGCGTGCCACGCATCGGCCAGACAACCTGTCCTTCTACACGCCCCTCAAAAACTTCGTCGTGCCCATCTGGCCAAGCCAGACACAGCGTCGCGTTAAACGCCGCAGTGCGCGGAAAAGGCGCCATCTTGGTGTCGAGCAATGTCCAGACTTTCTCCATTGCCATGGCGAAATCCCGGCCATTTGGGGTCTCGGCCCAATCAGCTGTATAGACGCCCGGTGCGCCGTCCAGCGCATCAACGGTAATACCACTGTCATCAGACAGCGCAGGCAGCCCTGTGGCCTTGGCGGCAAAATGCGCCTTAATGCGCGCATTGCCAACAAAGGTGTCTTCGGTTTCTTCTGGCTCTTCCAGGCCGTGTTCGGCCGCAGAGCTGACCTTTACCCCAAAGGGCGCAAGCAGCTCTGCGATTTCACGCAGCTTGCCAGCATTGTGCGATGCAATGACCAGCTGATCTCCGTCAAACTTACGCACCCGTCGCAGCCTTCTGAAGCAGAACCAATTCGCTAACGCCTTTTTCAGCGAGGTCCATAAGTTGGTTCATCTGGTCGCGGCTAAAGGTCTGGCCCTCGGCAGACATCTGCACTTCGATCAGCTTCTTGCTGCCCGTCATGATGAAGTTGCCGTCAACGCCAGCTTCGCTGTCTTCAGGGTAATCAAGGTCAAGGACGGGTTGGCCCGCATAGATTCCGCAAGATACAGCTGCAACAGGGTCAACCAGTGGATCAGAGATTACATCGCCAGCCTTGATCAGCTTGTTCACGGCCAGTTTCAGCGCAACCCAGCCACCGGTGATTGAGGCGCAGCGCGTGCCGCCGTCGGCTTGAATGACATCACAGTCAATCGTGATCTGGCGTTCGCCAAGCGCAACACGGTCAACACCCGCGCGCAGTGAGCGGCCAATCAGGCGCTGGATCTCAACAGTGCGGCCACCCTGCTTGCCGGCCGTCGCTTCGCGGCGCATACGGCTTGTCGTCGAGCGTGGGAGCATCCCGTATTCAGCCGTGACCCAGCCAAGGCCTGAGCCCTTTACAAACGGCGGTACACGCTCTTCCAACGTGGCGGTGCACAGCACATGGGTGTCGCCCATACGGATCATGCAGGAGCCTTCGGCATGTTTTGTAACATCGGTCTCGATGGAGACGTCGCGCATTTGGTCTAGTAGTCGGCCTGAGGGTCGCATTTGAAATTCCTTTTCTTGTTCGTGTCGGGATACAAGGCGAAAGCCCTAAAACACAAGCCCGATTGACCTTTCGCGCCCCTTGGTTCTTAAATGCTGCGCGAGGAATGCAACAATGACCGACAATACACAGCTTCTATCCGAGATGAACGAGCGCACCCGCGAGGTGTTTCGCCGTGTGGTGCAGGGCTATCTTGATTCAGGCGATCCTGTCGGCTCACGCACCCTCACCCGCACGATGAGCGAAAAGGTCAGCGCAGCAACCGTGCGCAACGTCATGTCTGACCTTGAGTTCATGGGGCTGCTCGGAAGCCCCCACACAAGCGCTGGCCGTGTCCCGACCCAGCAGGGCTTGCGCATGTTTGTTGACGGTTTGCTTGAAGTAAACGAGCTTGAAACAAACGACCGCCGCAAGATCGACGAAACCATGGGCAAAAACTCGGGCGATGTCTCGGGTTTGCTTGACCGTGTCGGCGCTGCTCTGTCGGGTGTCACCCAGGGGGCATCGCTTGTGCTCGCGCCCAAGCATGAGGCCGCGATCAAGCATATCGAGTTTGTGCCTTTGGCTGCCGACCGTGCGCTTGTTGTGCTGGTGTTTTCCGATGGCCACGTTGAAAACCGTGTGTTCACCCCGCCCCTTGGCGCTACCCCCAGCTCCATGCGTGAAGCGGCCAATTTTCTCAATGCTCTGGCCGAAGGGAAAACGCTCACCGAGCTTGGCACAACCATCCGCCGCGAGATCAGCAACCGTCGTCAAGAGATTGATGTTCTGGCGCGCCAACTTGTGGATAGCGGCCTTGCTGTTTGGGAGGGCCAAGGCGAAAGCTATGAGCGCCTCATCGTGCGTGGCCGCTCAAACCTGATCGGTGAAGGCGAAGAGGAAGGGCTGGAAAAGATCAAAACCCTGTTTGACGACCTGGAGCGCAAGCGCGATATCGTCGAATTTCTTGAACTCGCCGATGAAGGCGAAGGCGTGCGCATTTTTATTGGCTCTGAGAACAAACTTTTTTCACTTTCGGGTTCCTCTTTGGTCGTCTCTCCCTATATGAACGCTGATCGTAAGATTATCGGTGCAATTGGTGTTATTGGCCCCACGAGGCTAAATTACGGTCGCATTGTTCCGATAGTTGATTATACAGCACAGCTGGTTGGCAAGCTTATTTCCAACAGAAGTTAAAGGTGACGGACATGGCAGATCGCAAAGAAGACGATTTCCTTGATGATATCGAGCAAGCAGAACTTGACGAACTTGAGCAGGAGCTTTCCGAAGCTCTTCCCGAGGAAATAGAGATCGACGAGCTGCGCGCAGAGCGGGACGCTTTCAAAGACAAATTCATGCGCGCTTTGGCCGATGCCGAAAATGCGCGCAAGCGTGGCGACAAAATGCGCCGCGAAGCCGAGCAATACGGCGGCTCCAAGCTGGCTCGCGACATGCTGCCAGTCTATGACAACATGAAGCGCGCTCTTGAGGCCGCAACAGAAGAGCAGCGCGCAGGCGCCAAAGCTATCATTGAAGGCATCGAGCTTACCATGCGTGAGCTGGTCAATGTCTTTTCAAAGCACGGCATGACCGTTATCGCGCCGCAGGTCGGTGACCGCTTTGACCCGAACATTCACGAAGCCATGTTCGAAGCGCCCCTGCCGGGGACAAACGCGGGTGATATCATTCAGGTTTCAGCCGAGGGCTTCATGCTCCACGATCGCCTCCTGCGCCCTGCGCAAGTTGGCGTGTCGTCGATGCCAAAGTCCTAAACTGGTTTAGTCAGCAATTCGGGGTCGCCCGGCGGCCTCGACTGTGACAAGACCTTCCACAAATATCTCGCGGGCTTCGGCCTCACTGCGCCGAAGCTCCCGCGTGACCGATGTTTCAATATCGCCTGCCCCAGCGTCTTTTGCCGCCTTGATAACGGCTGCGCGCAATAGGGTTTCCGCGGCCATAAGCGCGGGCTCAAGGTCGGCAAAATCCTCAGGGCCGGTTTCTGCATGAAGGCGGAACCGTCCTTCTGATGGGCTGGTAACACTCAGGCTCTGCCGCATGGTCACCCGCCCGACAACCGCGCCGAGCGCGTTGGCCACGCCTGCATGCTCAGGTAAGATCATCTCACAGCCCAGCTTTGTGCCGACATCGGGGTAATACGTGCTTGCCGAGGCGCCTAAGCCCACAACAGGCACATTCACCCGCGCAGTCATCGCAATAAGCCCTGAGTGGTTTCGCAACGCTGCGCGCAAAAGCTCATGGCGCGCGAGCCGGGCTGGTTCCCCCTCAAATGTCTCGCTCTCCTCGGCAAAAACAGTCTCTAACAATGCCAAACTTGTTTGCTCGGTCATCTGCTTAAGGATCAGCTTGGCCAGCGCTTCCGGTTCTCTCGCCAGCCGCTCGCCATCTCCTTTGCGCCGCCTGCACAGCAGCTCCAGCGCCAGCCGCGCGGCCTCGTTATGCCAGCTGTCGAGCAAGCCAAGCACATGGCTGGCATCTGAGGGTGTCACCCCAGAAACCTGGACAATCCCCCGCTCTACAAGCCTGCGAATAGACTGCGTCTCAATCCGTGTGCGCACCACTTTGCTCAGCGGCATCACGCCTTGCACCCGCTCCAGAACCCCGGCATCGCGCTCACTCAATCCATCGGCGCTTACACCGTCCACCCGCTTGATGAACTTTGCGTCAAACTCGCTTGGCGCGACGGCGCGCAACTGGGCTTCGAGCGTGCCAATCACAAGCTCAGGGTCATCCAGCGCAATCAGGCTCACAGGCAAAACACGCCTTGGCCCCAGCGTGAGCCCGCCTTGCAACCCCTCGGTGATAAAGTGCACCTCGCTGTCGCCGCCGAGCCCGCTTGTGCGCATTGCAACAGCTTCCACCATGGTGCGATACGGCCCCACGCGTGCGCCTTCAGGGTCAATCTTGGGCCGCCCACCGCGCAACAGGGCGATATCGGTTGTCGTGCCGCCGATATCGCTCACAAGTGCATCTTGCGCTCCGGTCATCCACTGCGCCCCGACGATAGAAGCCGCAGGGCCGCTCAGGATCGTTTCAATCGGTTTCTCGCGCGCCTGTGCTGCGGATATGAGCGCGCCATCGCCGCGCACCACCATGAGGGGGGCTGTCACACCAAGGTCGCGCAGCCCGTCTTCTGCCCGCACAATCAGTTTGTCGATCATCCCGATCAGCCGCGCATTGAGAAGCGCTGTAAGCGCGCGCTTTGGCCCGTTGAGCTTTGCCGAAAGCTGGTGAGAGGCCGAGACAGGCGCGCCTGTTGCTGTTCGGATAAGCTCCATTGCCGTTTGCTCATGGGCTGGGTTTCGTGTTGCAAATTTGCTTGCCACAGCAAAGGCAGAAATGCCGGAAACAGTCTCTAACCAAGCTGAAAGACCCGCTTCATCAAGGCTATGCGCCTCCCCACCTGCGTGGTCGTGTCCTCCTGTCAAAACGATATGGGGGTCGCCTTTGAGCGCGTCGCTTAGCCCGTGTTTGGCCAGATCGCTTTCGGGAAAGCCGATATAGACAAGCCCGACACGGCCGCCCTGACCTTCCACCAACGCATTGGTCGCAAGCGTGGTCGAGAGCGAGGCAAGGCCGATTATAGACGGGTCAACGCCAGAGGCATCAAGCACCGCTTGCACTGCCTTGCCAATCCCTATGGCAAGGTCGTGCCGCGTTGTGAGGGATTTGGCCGACGCCAGAACTTCCTCTTCGTCACGAAGCAAAACCGCATCGGTATATGTGCCGCCTGTGTCGACGCCCAGCAAAATGGCCATGTCGCTTCCCTACTCTGTTCGCCTCAAGGGTTTAGCCTTTTGGCCCTATCCGTCCTGCCCGTTTGCGGCGCTTTGAAGTCGCTTGCACGCCCAATCCGCCGCGTCACGCACGGTTTCGTCCTCATCGGTGCGCAGGCGTTCTGCGGTTTCGCGCAGGGCTGCACTGCCAGAGTTGCCGATGGCGTAAAGCACATTGCGCACAAAGCGGTTCCGCCCTATCCGTTTGATAGGGCTGCCGGAAAACCGCTCTCGAAACATAGCATCATCCAGCAGTGCCAGCTCGGCAAGCGGCGGGCTCTGAAGATCAGCCCGTGGCTTCAGCCGCATCTCGCGGGCCTCCACAGCAAACTTGTTCCAAGGGCACACGGCGAGGCAGTCATCACATCCATAGATGCGGTTGCCCATCAGCGGGCGCAGCTCTTCGTCAACCGGCCCGTGATGTTCGATGGTGAGATAAGAAATGCAGCGCCGCGCGTCGAGTTTATAGGGGGCGGGAAAGGCCTGTGTCGGGCAGATATCGAGACAGTTACGGCAGCTTCCACAGTGGTCTTGTTCTGGCGTGTCTTTGGGCAGCTCGAGCGTGGTGAAGATCGAGCCAATGAAAAACCAGTTTCCCAGCTCGCGGCTCACAAGGTTTGTATGCTTGCCTTGCCAGCCAAGGCCAGCCGCCTCTCCAAGCGCCTTTTCAGGCACGGGGGCTGTATCCACAAAGACCTTCACCTCACCCCCTGCTTCCGCAATCATCCAGCGCGCCAGCCGCTTCAGCGCCTTTTTGATCAGGTCGTGATAATCCTTGTTTTGGGCATAAACAGAGACTGTTCCGGCCTTTTTATGCTCCAAAGCGGCCAGCGGATCGGTATCGGGTGTGTAGCTCACTGCCAGCATGATCACCGAGCGCGCTTCGGGCCAGAGCGCGGCGGGGTTGGCGCGCCAATGGGTGCGCTCGGCGAGCCAGCCCATCTGCCCGTGGTAGCCTTTGGCGAGAAACGCCTCCAAACGTGCAGGCACTTGCGGCACAGAATCAGGCGCACAAATGCGGCAGGCGTCAAAGCCTTCAGCCCTTGCTTGGGCGCGCAGTTTTTCAGCGAGCGTGTCCATCACGCTGCCACCCTATCAGAAATCAAGGTCGGCGTAATGTGGCGGTGGCGGAAAGCCAGGCACCTGATCCGCCAAAATCGAGCGAAACGCGGGGCGCGATTTGATCTTTGCGTACCAGTCTTTCACCGTCTCAGACCGGTTCCAATCCACGTCGGAGATATAATCCAGCGAAGAAAGATGCGCAGCCGCAGCAAAGTCGGCGAGCGTCATTTCGTTACCAGCCAGCCAGCGGCGGTGCTCCAAAAGCCAAGTGAGGTAATCAAGATGGAACTTGATCGCTTTCGCACCGGCTTTCACATTTTTACTGTCGGGGTAGCCCTGCCCCATGACCTTCTTGTTGACGCGCTCGTAAACAAGGTTGGCCGTCACTTCGCGGTGAAACTTGTCGTCAAACCAGCCAACGAGGCGGCGCACTTCGTAGCGCTCTTCTGCCTTTTGCGGCATCAGGGCGACGTCTGGGTAAACCTCTTCGAGATATTCACAGATCGCAGCACTTTCCGAAAGTGTGCGCCCGTCGATCTTGAGAACAGGGACTTTGGCCGCAGGGTTGCGGCGCAAGAAGTCTGCGTCCTGCTCCCAATAGCGCTCTTCGATCAGCTCACATTCAATACGCTTTTCAGCCAGACTCAACCGCACCTTGCGGCAAAAGGGAGAAAGCGGAACATGATATAAAGTGGCCATAATAGAGCGCTCGAAATGTTGGGACAGCTCTTCAATGCAACTTTAACGCGGGAGTTTCAACTCGAGAAACAGTCGGCGCGTCCGTCTCGGCGGATTGTCTCAGCCCCGTCCATGATCTGGCGGGTGCGGTTGCGCACATAGTTTGAGGGCCGCGAGGCGGAGCGGCTCTTTGGCGCGGGCAAGATAGCAGCTAGCCGTGCCGCCTGCAGCGCGCTCAGCTTGTTGGGCTTCACACCAAAATAATGTTGCGCGGCGGCTGTCACACCAAAGATGCCTTCGTCAAACTCGGCCACGTTGAGATAGACCTCTAAGACCCGCCGCTTGCTCCAAAACAGCTCGACAAGCGGGGTGAGCAAGGCTTCAAGCGCTTTGCGGCTCCAGTCACGGCCATGCCAGAGGTAGGTGTTCTTCACCACTTGCTGCGTGAGCGTTGAAGCGCCCCGCCCCGTGCCATCGGCAAGTGCCGCGCGAATGGCGCGCATATCAAAGCCCCAGTGCTGACAAAAGCTCGCGTCTTCTGCCGCCACGACCGAGCGCAGCATGACAGGTGCGATATCGCTGGCTGGTGTCCAGATCCGCTTCACCTCGCCAAGGCGCTGCGCCTCCTGGCGCATGTAGATCCCTTGAGGCGGGTTAAAGTAGCTATGTGCCGCAATCACGCAGGCAGGCAGCACAATGGCCAGCAAGCACAGACGGAACATCCACCGCTTGAGCCATTGCAGCGGAGTAAAGCGGCGTTCGCGCTTTGCCTTCTGTTTGGGTTTTGTCTTCCTAGCCACCATGCCTCTATACTGGCCAAGCCCCCGCGCGAAAAGCAACTACATATAAAAAAGGCGGCTCGCTCGCGCGGCCGCCCTTTTGTGTTGCTTTGCTGCGCCTTACTCGGCTGGAACAGCCTCTGACTCGTTGGTCAGCGGATAGGCCAGCTTGTTGAGCATTTCTTTAGGGCAGATTTGCAGGAAGTTCTGCTTTTCAAAGTCCCAATGCAGCAAGATTTCTTCCGCTTTGCGGCTGCCTGTTTCTTGCGCGTGGCGCTCGATAAGACCTTTCAGCTGGTCTTCCCAGTGGCTGACGCTGACAGAGCAGGTCACAAGCGTTTCGCGGTTCATCAGCTTTTCGGCTTTGCCCTCTGGGTCATAGACATAAGCCATACCACCCGTCATGCCTGCGCCAAAGTTTGCGCCGATGCTGCCAAGGATCACAGCGACACCGCCTGTCATATATTCACAGCCGTTGCTGCCGCAGCCCTCGATAACCACTTTCGCGCCCGAGTTACGCACCGCAAAGCGCTCGCCCGCGCGGCCGGCGGCAAAAAGGTGGCCGTCGGTTGCGCCGTAGAGCACAGTGTTGCCGATGATGGTGTTGTCGCTCGCGGTCAGCTTGCTCGCCATAGGGGGGCGCACCACGATTGTTCCGCCCGAGAGGCCCTTGCCGACATAGTCGTTGGCATCGCCACTCACTTCAAGCTTGAGGCCGGGTGCAGCAAAGGCACCAAGAGACTGGCCCGCGCTGCCTGTGAGCTTCACGGTCAGGTGGTTTTCCTGCAAGTTGTTGCGCATTCCGAACTTACGCACAATGTGGCTGGAAGTGCGTGTGCCCACGGTGCGGTGCGTGTTTTGCACAGCGTAAGAGAGCTGCATTTTCTCGCCATCTTCCAGGAAGCGCTGCGCGTCGCGCACGATTTCTGCATCGAGCGTATCAGGCACAGCGTTGCGCGCGCGGTCACGGTCGTACTTGATCGCCTTTGCGCCATCCACGGTGATGAGAAGCGGGTTGAGGTCAAGGTCATCAAGGTGCTCTGCACCTCGGCTGACTTGGCTCAAAAGGTCTGCCCGCCCGATCACGTCATCAAGGCTCTTCGCGCCGATTTCGGCCAGAATCTCGCGCACTTCGGTCGCATAGAACGTGATGAGGTTTACAACCTTGTCAGCATTGCCAGTGAACTTTGCGCGCAGGTCTTCATCTTGTGTGCAGACACCTACGGGGCATGTGTTGCTCTGGCACTGACGCACCATGATACAGCCCATAGCAATCAGCGCAGCTGTGCCGATCCCGTATTCCTCAGCGCCCATCATTGCGGCCATGACAATATCGCGACCGGTGCGCAGCCCACCATCTGTGCGCAGCGTGACACGCTCACGCAGGTTGTTCATGGCAAGCACTTGGTGCGCTTCGGTCAGGCCCATCTCCCATGGCAGGCCAGCAAACTTGATGCTGGTTGCAGGGCTCGCGCCCGTGCCGCCGTTGTGGCCCGAAATCAGGATCACATCGGCCTTGGCTTTGGCCACACCTGCCGCAATCGTGCCAACGCCTGACTGTGCAACCAGTTTCACCGTCACTTTGCAGCGCGGGTTGATCTGTTTGAGATCATAGATCAGCTGGGCAAGGTCTTCGATGGAGTAGATATCGTGGTGCGGTGGCGGGCTGATCAGCGTCACGCCTTTGGTTGAGTGGCGCAAACGTGCAATCAGGTCTGTGACCTTCATGCCCGGAAGCTGGCCGCCCTCACCGGGCTTGGCGCCCTGTGCAACCTTGATTTCAAGCTCTTCACATTGGTTGAGGTATTCCGCTGTCACACCAAAGCGCCCTGACGCCACCTGCTTGATCTTTGCAGAGGGGTTGTCGCCGTTCGGCTCCGGGTGGAAGTGTGCCGGGTCTTCCCCGCCTTCGCCAGAGTCAGACTTTGCCCCGATACGGTTCATCGCCACGTTGAGGGTCTTGTGCGCTTCAGGTGAGAGCGCACCAAGGCTCATGCCCGGTGTGACAAAGCGTTTGCGAATGCTGGTGATGCTTTCCACGTCTTCGATGGGAATAGATTTGCCCAGCGGTTTGATAGCGAGAAGATCGCGCAAGTGAATGGGCGGGTTGGATTGCATCGCTTTGGAGTATTGCTTCCACATCTCGTAGGAGGCGCGGTTACAGGCGGTCTGCATGATATGCATGCTGCTTGCGCCCCACGCGTGTGTCTCGCCCGATTTGCGCGCTTTGTAAAAGCCGCCGATGGGCAGAACATCAGAGCTGGCAGCAAAGCCTTTGGCGTGGATAGAGACTGCTTTTGCCTGAATCCCGCGGATACCAATTCCGCTGATACGGCTTGTGAGGCCGGGGAAATATTCGGCACACATTGCGCGGCTCAGGCCCACGGCCTCAAAGTTCATGCCGCCACGATACGAGCTGATAACGCTGATGCCCATCTTGGCCATGATCTTGAGCAAGCCTTGGTCAACAGCTTCACGGTAGCGCGCCATGTTTTCGGTGAGCGTGCCATCCAGCAGGCCGCGGCGGATACGGTCAGCGACCGAGTCTTCTGCGAGATACGGGTTTACCGTGGTCGCGCCACAGCCGACGAGTACGGCGAAGTAATGTGGGTCAATACACTCAGCCGAGCGCACGTTGAGCGAGCAGAACGTGCGCAGGCCCTTGCGTGTGAGCCACGAGTGCACCGCACTTGTCGCCAAAATCATCGGGATCGCAACGCGCGCATCTGTCTGGTGATGGTCGGTCAACACAAGGTGGCCCGCGCCCGAGCGCACAGCATCTTCGGCACGCTGACGGATCAGCTCGAGCGCGTCGCGCAGCGCATTTTCGCCGGCGCTTGCGTCAAACGTACAGTCGATCTCGACCAGATCGGCGTTGAAATGCCGCGTCAGCTCGTCCCATTGGGCGTTGCCCACAAACGGGCTTTCCACGACGATAATCTCGGTCTGGGCGCTGCTCTGGTCGAGCACGTTCTTGAGGTTGCCAAAGCGCGTTTTCAGGCTCATCACGCGGAATTCGCGCAAAGAGTCGATGGGCGGGTTTGTCACCTGAGAGAAGTTCTGGCGGAAATAGTGGCTCAGCGGGCGGTACTGCTTGGACAGAACCGCGCTGGGCGTGTCATCGCCCATAGAGGCCAGTGCTTCCTTGGCGTCTTCACACATGGGCGCAAGGATCTGCTCCAGCTCTTCCATCGTGTAGCCAGCCGCAACCTGCCGCTTGCGCAGCTCTTCGCCGTCAAACATCTCTTTCTCGGTGATGCGCGCAAGCTCGTCGTCCAACTCGTTGATCTTGCCAACCCAGTCGCCAAACGGCTGCGCGGCTGCGAGCTTGTCTTTGATCTCGGTGTCGTGAAAGAGGCCACCCTCTTTCATATCCACAGCAATCATCTGCCCTGGCCCAAGCGCACCCTTTTCGCGCACGCTGGCCTCGTCAATCGGCACCATGCCCGCTTCAGAACCGGCAATCAGCAGCCCGTCACCTGTCACAACATAGCGCATGGGGCGCAGGCCGTTGCGGTCAAGGCCCGCACAGACCCAGCGACCATCGGTCATCGCCAGTGCGGCGGGGCCATCCCACGGCTCAATCACAGAGTTGCAGTAGCTGTACATATCGCGCCACGCTTCGGGCAGCTCTACGGCCTGCTTGCTCCAGCTTTCAGGAATGAGCATGGTCTTTGCCATCGGCGCATCGCGCCCCGCGCGCACGAGCACTTCAAACACAGCATCAAGCGCAGCAGAGTCCGAAGAGCCGGGCTGAACGATAGGCTTGATATCTTCGGCCAGCTCGCCAAAGAAGTTGCTCGCCATGCGGATTTCGTGGCTCTTCATCCAGTTGACGTTGCCTTTGAGCGTGTTGATCTCGCCGTTGTGCGCCAACATGCGGAAAGGCTGGGCCAGCCACCACTGCGGAAAAGTATTGGTGCTGTAACGCTGGTGATAGATCGCAAAAGCACTTTCAAAGCGCTCATCCATCAGATCAGGGTAGAATTCGGCGACCTGCTCGGCCAGCATCATACCCTTGTAAATCACAGAGCGGCACGACAGCGAGCAAACATACAGCCCTTGGATGCCTGCGCCTGTCACGGCTTTCTCGATACGGCGGCGGATCACGTAAAGCTCGCGCTCAAACTGCTCTTCATCCACGCCTTTGGAGTTAGAGATCAGGATTTGCTCGATCTCGGGGCGCGTTGCATTGGCCTTTTCGCCAAGGCAGGCAATATCAACAGGCACATGGCGCCAGCCATAGATGTAGTAGCCCATGCGCAGAACTTCGGTTTCCACAATCGTGCGGCAGCGCTCTTGGGCGCCAAAGTCGGTGCGCGGCAGGAAAATCTGGCCAACAGCAATCAGCTCGTCCATGCGTGGCTCATGGCCCGTGCGGCGGATTTTGTCGTAGAAAAACTTTGCAGGGATTTGCACATGGATGCCTGCGCCGTCACCTGTCTTGCCGTCTGCATCAACAGCGCCACGGTGCCAGATCGCTTTGAGCGCTGCGATCCCGTTTTCAACAACCGAGCGCTTTGGCGCCCCATCAAGTGAAACAACAAGGCCAACACCGCAGGAAGAATGCTCTTCCTCTTCGCTGTAAAGCCCGTTTTCAGCCATCCATTTGCGTTTGGCTTCTTCTTCACGCACCCAGTTTGCATCATATTTGGTCATGGCTTCAGTCCTCCTCAGGCGCAAAGAGCGCGATCGTTTCGTCAGTTGTCATCCGTCTATGATTACCCGCAAAGGCGTAGCCCGTGGGGCACATATCGGAAAAGAATTCGGTTGTGAGCGGCGCGCCGCCCGCGTTGTCAAAAAGCCCCGCAGCAAGATTGATCTCGCCTGTCTCGACAAGCCCGTACCAAAGCGTTGAGCCGCAGGTGGGGCAAAAGCCGCGCTCGGCCCAGTCTGATGAGCGAAACCGCGTGGCAGGCCCGCTCACGCGGATGCTGCCGTCGTCGGTCTTGATCGACATAAACATGCTGCCCGTATGGCGGCGGCACATGTCACAGTGACAGGCGCGCATCGTTGGCTCTGTCACAGTGGCTTGCACCGTGACAGCTCCGCAGAGGCATTGGCCGTTTATGTCGCGTGTTTCGCTCATTCGGTGTTCGGGTCTCACTAGGTCAGTCAACTTGCCCAATGGGGGCAGCGTACGGTCGGGTTACATTTGGCACGTTTCAAAAAACGCGTTTTGGCGGTGCACAGGGGGTGCACGCATGGTGCACGCTTTTCACCCCCCTGAATTTACTCCGCAGCGATTTGGTTAACGGTCATGAACTTCTTCAAGATCGCATCTGCGCAGTCGCGGCCATCGCGGATCGCCCAGACAACAAGAGAAGCCCCGCGTACGATATCGCCAACGGCATAGACGCCTTCAAGATCGGTTGCGCCTGTCTCGTAAGCCGCCTTTACAGTGCCCCAGCGGGTCACGGGCAGCTCTTGACAGCCCCAGAGCGTTGGCAGGTCTTCTGCCTCAAAGCCAAGCGCCTTGATCACAAGGTCAGCCGCTTCGTTATAGTCGGCTCCTTCGATAACTTCAGGGCTTTGGCGTCCGCTTACATCAGGTGCGCCAAGGCGCATTTTCTGCACTTTTACAGCATTTACTGGGTTGCCCACAAAGCCTGCGGGGGCAGCCAGCCACTCAAAGATAACGCCTTCTTCTTCGGCGTTGTTCACTTCGCGCTGGGAGCCGGGCATGTTCGCACGGTCACGGCGGTAAAGGCATTTTACGCTTTCCGCACCTTGGCGGATCGCTGTGCGAACACAGTCCATTGCCGTATCACCACCACCGATGACGACGACCTTCTTGCCAGCCGCGTTCAGTTCGCCGCTCTCGAATTCTGGTACAGCGTCGCCAAAGCTGAGGCGGTTGGATGTGGTGAGATAGTCAATTGCGTTGACGATACCATCTGCTTCCGAGCCTTCGCCGCCAAGGTCTCTTGTCTTATACACACCTGTCGCAATGATCACCGCGTCATGCTGGCCGCGCAGCGCACCAAAGGTGATGTCAGTGCCGATGTTGCAGTTGAGCTTCATCGTCACACCGCCCTGCTCCAGCTGGTCAATACGGCGCATGACCACATCTTTTTCAAGCTTGAAGCCGGGGATACCGTAGGTGAGCAGCCCGCCTGCGCGGTCGTAGCGGTCATAGACCGTGACCTGCACACCCGCGGCGCGCAAACGCTCGGCGGCTGCCAAGCCGCCGGGGCCGGCGCCAATAATGCCGACGCTCTCGGTGCGCTCTTGGGCGGGCTTAACGGGGGTGACCCAGCCTTCTTCCCAAGCGGTATCGGTAATGTATTTTTCGACAGCGCCGATTGTCACAGTGCCGTGGCCGGACTGTTCAATAACGCAGTTGCCTTCGCACAGGCGGTCTTGCGGGCAGATGCGGCCACAGATCTCTGGGAAAGTGTTTGTCGCCTGGCTGACTTCATAAGCCTCTTTAAGGCGGCCCGTGGCCGTGAGGTTGAGCCAGTCTGGGATGTTGTTGTGAAGCGGGCAGTGGCTCTGGCAATATGGAACACCACATTGGCTACAGCGGCTTGCCTGCTCCTCGGCCTTGGCTTTAGCATATTCTTGATAAATTTCGCCGAAGTCTTGCTTACGCGCTCCCGCCGTCCGCTTTTCGGGCATGTCACGTTCTACAGTTACAAATTTCAGCATCGGTTGCTTTGCCACAGCCAAGTCTCCTATTTCCGTCTCAAAACCTCATAATGCACCTTCAAAATAAAGAAAAGTCATAAGCACTGACCTAAATAAAGAAAAGAGGGTGTCAGCATTGCTAAAGTGGATGATTTCGGGAAATACTATGTCCGAATCGGACATATCATGTGACTTTCCTTTTTCTCATAGCGCTTTATAGCTGCGGGAAAGCCAAGCAAAGCAGGGCCGCATATGCCGTTTTACTTATTGATTCTCGTTGCGCTGGTGCAAGGCATCACCGAGTTCTTGCCCGTGTCATCTTCTGGCCATCTCATTCTGATCTCCGAGCTGTCGTCGGCACCAGACCAAGGCCAAGCTATCGACGTCGCTGTTCATATCGGTACGCTTTTCGCTGTTGTCATTTTCTTCTGGCGTGATGTCGGTCTTGGCCTCGCTGGTATCCCGCGTATGCTCACGGGCCGCATTGATACCAAAGGTTCCAAACTTGCTTTCTTGCTGATGATCGCAACGATCCCGGCCATCATCTTCGGCCTTATTCTTAAGCTCACGGGCCTGTCTGATGCCATGCGCTCTATGACAGTGATCGGGTGGACAATGCTGCTGTTTGGCCTTCTGCTGTGGTGGGCAGATCAACGTGGAAGTGTTGAGAAAACCGACGCTGACTGGACAACCAAAGACGCGATCAAGATGGGCCTTTGGCAAGCCGTTGCGCTTGTTCCGGGAACGTCTCGCTCAGGTATCTGCATCACAGCGGGGCGTATGCTCGGCTATTCACGAGCTGACTCTGCCAAGCTTGCCATGCTTATGTCGATCCCGACAATTGTCGCCAGTGGTGCGCTCTTGGGTGTAGAAGTTGCTGCAACCGCCGACGCCCAAGTCGCGCGCGACGGTGCTATTGCTGCGGCAATGGCCTTTGTCGCGGCGCTTTTTGCATTGAGCTTTATGATGCGTCTCCTGCGCAGCGTCAGCTTCACGCCGTACGTGGTCTACCGCGTTGCACTCGGCGTTGTCTTGTTGGTGATTTCGTACAGCGCTTAAATCTTGAGATTCTTGGCCGAGTCACGGATCGCATCGTACTGGCCTGATGGCCGGTAGCGCCACAGATAGGTCTCGATGATCGCCTCTGGCGCCGTCGCATTGATGCCAAGGTCTGCAAGCGTTTTGGCTCCGTCTTGCACAACATTGTCAATCTGCAGCTGTTTCACCTGATCCCGCGTGATCAATCCGTTTTTAGCAAGACCAAACGTCAGCGTTTGCAATAGATCAAAGCTCCAAGCCATCATGCGGCCAACAAACATTGGCGCGTTCAAGACAGGCTTTTTGCGCAGAACTTCATCGAGAATAACATCTACCCAGCCGCGCAGGCTTTTCACTTCGGGGCCGCCCAGCTCATAGATGCCGTGGGCCTTGCCCTCAACACCCATCACAGCCGCCGCAGCCACGTCCATCACATACACGGGCTGAAACTGAGTTGATCCGCCGATCAGCGGGAAGATCGGGCCCATGCGCGCCATTCCCGCAAAGCGGTTGAAGAACCCGTCTTCAGGCCCGAACACAACAGAAGGCCGCAAGATCATCGCATTCGGGAATTCAGCAAGGATACCTTCTTCACCCGCGCGCTTGGTGCGGGCATATTCGCTCTCTTGGTCACGATCCACGCCAAGCGCAGACAAGTGGACAAGCGTTTCGACTCCCATCAAAGCCGCAATGCGCGCAACCCGTGCAGCGCCTTCGGCCTGAACAGCGTCAAAGTTGTTCTTGCCCTTGCGATCAAATGTACCAACACAATTGACAACAGCATCCGCGCCACGGGTCACAGCCTCAACACTTGCGTCATCGCGAATGTTACAAAACACCGGCTCGACTTGCCCAACAGCTCCATAAGGCCGCACATACAAAGCTTCGTTTGGACGGCGCACAGCAACACGCACGCGCCAACCCTTCATAGCAAGCTGCTGCGCGATATAGCGTCCGACAAACCCCGAGCCGCCGAAAATTGTCACTAGCTTGGACATGAAAAGCCTCCGTTTGCCAAAAAACTTGTCTTTTCCTACGCTCAGCGCAGACATTGGGCAAGGCGATATGGAGACTTTGCGTGCAAAACCCTTTGAATCCCGTTGACAGCGGCTCTGGCCACGCTTAAAGCGCTGGCATCGACACCTGCCCAGGTGGCGGAATGGTAGACGCGCTAGCTTCAGGTGCTAGTGTCTGTATGGACGTGGAGGTTCGAGTCCTCTCCTGGGCACCAATAACCAGTCGATTTCCCGATAAAACCTAGCAAACGTTGATGGTGGTAAGGCTTAAACTGCTCCATTGCTACACAAAAGTCAGGATATTGCTACACATCAGCAGGTTTCTTTGGTAGTTTTCCTCATGCCTAAGAAAAGCCAAAACTCTTACTTGTTCCTACGAAACAATGGATACTGGCAGTATCGTCGCAGGATACCGTTAGACATCTTAGATACATGGGATGCTAACGGTAAGCGTAAGACTGAGCATGTTGTATCGCTAAGAACAAAGGATGAGCGGGAGGCCCGAAAGTTAGCGGCCCAGCAAGAAACTCTGTTTAATGATAAAGTGCGCCTGAAGCGCCAAGGCTTGGTTGTTAAAGGGAGCAATCATCCGAAACGCCTTGATGCGTTTTACATGCATGAACATGAACTCAGAGAACTTGGTATTCACCCTGATCAAGCACCAAACGTGAATGCGTCTGAAGCTGATAAGAAAAAGTACACTGATGCAAGGGAGGCATTTCTGTATGGGCGCTGGGATGTCCAAGGCCAAGAGTTTGTAGGTGGACTAGTACATGTTCAACAAAGCGTAGGAGTTGATGAAACTGGCCCTAACGAACTCTACGACGTAATTCAGCAGGACATAGACTTTGTGCTGGGAAAGGCTGCTATAAGTTCAAGCTCAAGAGTTGGAGCGCCTACACTGTATGTTGCTCTAGATGAGTATATATCGAAGATTAACGCCAAGGGCTTTGCTGCCATAAAACTCAAGAAAGAGCGGCAACGAATTGAACGCTTAGCAAAGCAGTTAGCTGTTCAGCTTGGTGCGGGAAAGGAATCTACAGGTTGGTCTCGAAAGCTTGATACTATTGACGTTAGAGATGCGGACCTGTTTCAAG